>NZ_JBICXE010000051.1:0-40837 GCF_043200155.1 Streptomyces sp. NPDC048473 | reverse complement strand
CGATGAGGGCCAGGCGGCTCTCCGCCTCGAACTCGTCGCCCCGGTTGGCGAGGGCTGTGTGCAGTTGCCCGACGCGTCTGCGCAGGACGCAATCGATGAGGTCGGGGCCGTCCACCGCCGGACCGATGAAGCTCTCGTCCAGCTGCGACATGTCGAGATAGAGCACGCGCTTGCGGAAGCCGTGAGGGGTGGCAGGTGAGCCGTTGTGCGGGACCTGCGGCGGGAGCAGGCTCACGGTGTCGTTCGGGGTGGCGCGCTCGTGGCGGTCCAGGTCGTAGCGGACCGCCCCGTCGTCGACAATCAGCAGGGTCCAGGCGTCGTGGACATGCATGGGGTACGCGTGCTCGGTGAAGTGGGCGTGGAAGACCTCCACGACACCCGCGACCGGCGGGCGCCAAGCGGAGACTTCCTGCCGGGGCACCATGCAAAGAACGTACAAGACGGAGAAGACGCGAACCCTGCAGTCTCAGAGCATGAGAACCATGAATGAGACCAAGGCTGGGATCCGGGTCGAGACCGGTGCGGGCGACGAGGACGTGCCTGTCCGCTTCGACACGAAGATCGCCGTACTGCTGCGCGACGACCTGGAGCCCTGGCAGCGGCTGAATGTGACCGCCTTCGTGGTCAGCGGGCTCGGCACGGCGTCGCAGGAGGTTATCGGCGAGCCGTACGCGGATGCCGACGACACCACGTATCTGCCGATGTTCCGCCAGCCCGTGCTGATCTTCCAGGGGACGAAGGAGACGCTGACCGCTGCGCACGCTCGTGCGCTGTCCCGCTCGCTGCCGAGAGCCGTGTTCACCTCGGATCTGTTCACCACGGGCAACGACCGGGACAATCGGGCCGCTGTACGGGCTGTGGGAAAGGACCAGCTCGATCTGGTAGGGATGGCCATCTACGGGCCGCGCAACGCGGTGGACAAAGTCCTCAAGGGTGCGCGGATGCACCCCTGAGCAGCGCGACCTCACCGCAGAGGCGCTGCTTACCGCGTCGATTGCTATATGTCGATCCGACGGTGGGAAGCGCCGAACGGCGGGTGTTGCGGAGAGAGGCCCAAAGGCGCGGCGCGTACGTTGGGTCGGCATGACGTGCGCATCGGGTGATCGCGTATCCGGCCCCACCCGCCGCACCACGCTTGCCGGGCTCGTCGGGGGTGCCCCTATGTGGTTCGTCAAGGTGGCGGGTTAGCTTTCTGGCGTGACTGGCCAGGCGATGCGGGGGTGCGACGGAAGCGTCAGACAGGCGGCTGAAGCTGCGGCCGGTCGGAAAGTGGCGGGACGTCTACGAGCGGTTGGATGCGGTCCGGCAGCGGCCGGGGGTATGGGTGCGTGACGGCTCGTTGAAGGAGCTCGCGCTGATGGTGTTCGGGTAGCACCTTGCCCTTCAGGTCCACGATGCTGATGAGACATTCGAGTTCCATCCGACGAGCGGTGGGTTCGCCTCATGGCTCAGCTGGACCCGCGGATGGTCGATGGCGACGGGTTGCCGACGGCGCGATCGCAGAGAACTTGCCCGGGGAGCCCTCTCTGGATGCGTTCTTTCGGCTGCTGGACGAGTTCCGGAGGTCTTCCACCCCTGCGGGTGTTGCAGAGAGCGGCAGGCCAGCGGGCTCTTGAGCGGTTCTGACGTCCTGCCCGGTCACGCTGCTTGAGCCGGTCGAGGTTCATAGCAGGTGCCGTCGCGGAGCATCGTGAAGAGGACGTCTGCCCGGCATCTGGCGAGGCAGAGCAGGTCCTGGGTGTGGTGCTTGCCCTGGGCGATCTTCTTGTCGTAGTAGGCGGGGGATGCGGGGTCGGCGAGGGCGGCGAACGTGGAAAGGAAGAAGGCCCGTTTGAGCTGCTTGTTTCCTTTCCGGGAGGGCTGTTTGCCGCGGTTCGAGGAACCCGAGTTGCGGGTTGCCGGGCGGGGCCGGCGTAGGCGGCGAGGTGGCCGGCGGTGGTGAAGGTGCTGCCGTCGCCGACCTCGATGAGGATCCTGGCTCCAGTCCCGACGCCGACACCGGGCATCGAGGTCAGGACCTTCGAAAGAGGGTGGGCCTCCAGCAGTTCCTCGATGCGCCCGGCCAGCAGTTTGCGCTGGTCAAGGACGGCAGTCAGGGATTCGGCCAGGCTGGGGACGATCCGGGCCGCGGCTTCGGTGCCGGTGACGGTCTGCTCGTCCAGGGCGGTGAAGATCTCGTCGACCAGCCGCTCGGCCATCCGCGGTGCCTTCGGCCGTATCAACGTGACCAGCCGTCGGTTGCCGGCCTTGTGGATCTTGGCCGGGGAGCAACGACGCTCGCGAGGACCGGCGCCGCCAGGAGCAGGAAGCGGCCCGGGCCGTGGAGGACCAGCGGCGGCGCGAGTAGCGGACCCGGTGGGAAGCTGCCTGGGAGTGTCCGCGCTGTCAGTCGGATGTCGCGCCCAACACCGTGGGCCCGGACGGGTACCGCCCCGCTGAGGGCGGCCTGTGCCCAGACTGCGAACACACCCGCCGTGAACAGGCCACACAGACAACCGCTGCCGGGGGCCCGGCCGGCCCCGCCGCACTCACCTTGTCCCAAGTCGTGGCAGAACTGACGATGTGGTCAATGCGTTTGCCATACGCCGCGGGCCCTGGTGAAGTCGCCCGCCGCCAGCGCATCGCGTGGGATGAAGACGTAGATCAGGCCGTTGTCGCCAAGCAGAGCATCCGGTTCGGAGTCGATCTGGGCGAGCAGTTGCCATTGCGTGGGCGGCACGTCCGGTTCAGCGGTCGCGCATTGCTCCCAGGGGTCGTTCTGCAGGGGATCGGCGTAGCCGAGCAGGCGGTGCTGAGGTCGGTTATCGTCATCCAACGGGGGATGGAACTCGTTGAGGAACTCGATGAACGCCGCGAACTCCTCACCTGGGTAGGCAGGGTCACGGTTAGTGAGGTCCAAGTCGGTGAAGTCGCGGCAAAAGGGGCTGTCCAGCGGGGGCAGCGTCAGGTTCACCGAGGGGATCACCGCGCGCTGCGGGAACGTCTCGGCTCCCGCAGGAGCCGCCGTGGCGACGAATTCGCGGGTGTCGGGTGGTTGGGTCATGACCAGCACCCCTGGTCCGTGTGCCGTGTCGTCCCACGCAGTGCCGCTGGTGAGATCGGCGAAGATCTGCAGCAATCCGGCCGAGGGCAGCAATCGGTCATCGCCGCACCGGCTCATCTCGGCCAGATCGATCTGCGCCAGGAAGGTCATCGCGCGATCTCGGCGGTGCGGCCACGCCGCACCGGACGGCAGGTCGGGACACCCGCCTAGGCGGGTGCGCCCAGCGGCCATGCCGTCGGAGCGGGGGGTCAGGTCGAACCCGGTGCGGCACAATGCGACCAGCGCGTCAGCGTGCTTGCCCAGCCGCAGGTCCTGGCAGACATCCCGTACCCACTCCGCGGTGTTGGCGGCATCCGCTGCTGCGGCCCATGCCCGCACTGTGCGGGGGTCAGTGAACTGTTCGACGAACTGCGCTGTGGTCTGCGCCTGGCTCTGTTCGAGTACTACTTGAGGAAACTCCAGCAGGCTGGGGGCCACAGACCGTTCGCCCATCCGGTCGACGACACATGCCAGCAGGGACGGCAGCGACTGCACCCACGCCCGGGCGTAGGCGTGGGCACGCTCGGGGTCCTGCGCTGCCGGGGCCAGTTGGACTGTCTACTCTCCGTATTCGCCGGTGCGGTCGTTGTGCATGCACAGCCTCACGGTGAGGCGCCCATCCGACGCGAGGTCAAGGCCTGGCTCGACAAGTTCCAATCGGACCTGCCCGTGCATCGCGGGCAAACGCGCTCGCAGCAGCGTTCCCAGCGCTTCCATATCCACCTGGCCTCCCGACCGAGCAATGATGATCGGCGAGCCTACTGGTCACCGGCCGACACAGCCGCGCCAAGACCAGCCTCCGCTACACGACCGCCGTCGCCCTCCCGGCCGCCGCAGACGCCTCGCGCACCCGTTGGACCGGCATGCTTACACGGGCCAACTTCCCGCACATGTCGGTGGGTTCAGCCCGAGCACCCTTCCGAAATCGGAGGTGACCAGGAACTTCTTGTCGATCTCAATGAGGAACTTCTTGAACTCCGCTGCCCGTACCGACGATGCAACGAGGTGACGACTTCTTCGCCGGTCGCGACGTCGAAGGCCGCGAAGAGGGTGGTCAGACCATTGCGGATGTAGTCATGGGTGCGGCGCTCGGGCATGCCCGGCATCATCGGCAGCACCGGCTGAGACCGGTCCAGCGCCTGGATCTGCGAATTCTCGTCCACCGACACCACCACCGCGCCTTCGGTGATCGACCAGCCCAGATCGGTGATCTCCTTGCCCGTACCGGACCAGGTCGTCTGCACGGTGCCCCAGCGCTCGCTGTACGGGTCCGCTTCCGAGGTGATCCAGTGCGCGACAGACGTGTTGTTCTGGTTGTCCGCCCACTTGGTGGACGACGTCACGCAGGAGCTGCACGCCATGCCCACGTTCCACTTCAGGGTGCCGCCTCCGGCCGGACTCTCCGGTGCGTTACGAGCAGTCCGCATCACAGCGGCCAAAGCGGCGGTAACAGCCGCCGCTTGGCCAAGGGTGGCGCGCCGGACGTGCAGAAGGTGGCGGCCCAGGCTCCGTGAGACGAATCTGCTCACCCCTCCGCGACGACACCGGCAGATTTCGCTACCCGGAGTTGTACCCCCACCGAGCCCGGCCGTCCTTGCCCTTGAAGCACTTCGCGGGCCGCCCGTCGGCGGTCGTCGCGGTGGCGCCCACGGGGGAGCAGTACTGCCCGAACTGGGCGCCGGTCCGGCTGCGGGGGCTGCCGCCCGAACTGCCGGAGGAGCCGCCGCTGGTGGAGCCTGCGGTGCTGGATGAGCCGCCACTGGTATTGCCTGCGGTGCTGGATGAGCCGCCACTGGTACTGCCTCCTGTGGCGCCGCCGCCCGTGGTGCTGCCGTACGAGGGCTGGGGGCGCGGCTTCGGCTTCGGTTTCGGCTTCGGGGTCGGGGCCGGGGTCGGGCTGGGCTCGGCGCAGGGGGCGCTGGGACCGATCAGCCACAGGTCGACCTGCGTCGCGGTGGAGACCTTGGCGTCCGGTTCAGGGTGCTGTCGGCACACCTGCCGGTCGGCCAGGTCCTGCGGCTCGTCGTCCAGATGCTTGCCGGTATGCGCGTGGAAGTGGTCTACGTGGTCGAGGCCGAGGTCGCCGAGGGTGCGTGAGGCGTCGTCGAGCCGCTCGCCGACGAGGCCCGGCATCATGACCAGGCGGGGGCCGTGCAGCCGTGTCGGGCACTCCTCCTGCACCGGGACCGTGTACAGCGTCAGCGTCGTGCCGGAAGGGCGGACCGTCTCGTCGCGGGACGGGTGTTGGAAGCAGACCCGCCAGTTGGGCTCGGTGATTTTCACCGGCCGGTAGGCGGAGGAGGCGTCGGCTGCCGACACCGCCTGCCACGGATGGAGGCGAGCCTCCGCAGCGGCTGTGGTGAGAGAGGTCCCGTTGAAATCGGGGACTGCCAAGGTCTGGTCTGCGCGATTCTGCGCCACGGCCTCTTCCCGGCTGGAGCCCGAATTCAGGCCGGCGAAGAACACCCCGGCCGCGACTGTGGACATGAACACGGGGTGTCGGCGTACCCATGTCGAGAACCGCGTCCCGCGGCTGGGGCGCAAAGGGGAGCCGGGAGGCAGGAGTTCCCCCACAGTTTCGAGGAGTTCTCCCTTCGGGTCGAGTTTCGAGCCGTGCAGTTTGTGTGGTTTCCCGTCGACGAGGATCTCGACGGAGCCGAAGATGCCGTACCCGCGGCGGAGGATCTGCAGGGGCTTGGGCACGCGGGTTGCCTTGGGTGTCAGGAGATTCCGGATAAGGACGAGGCCGTTCCCGGTGAGCACGGCATAGCCCCAACCGTTGTGGTACATGGACCGGACGGCTTCATCGGGCTCGAGCTCTTCCAGCAGCACTTTCTTGTCGCCGTCGGAGAGGGAGATGCTCTCGCCGGCGGCGGCCGTGGCGATGCGCGGGTCGGCCGGAGGATCGGGCACCGGTTCCCCGGTCTGCGGGATGAGTTCGCCGGACTGGTCGAACTGCGTGCCCTGGAGGCGGATGCGTCGCCCTTCTACCGACACGTCTGCGCGCCCCCGGCTGCCGTCCGCGGGGCGCAGGATCGTCAGGGGCCTCGGAACCCGCGTAGCCTGCGGCGTAGACCCCCCGCCCAGGAGGATGAGGGCGTCCTCGGTGAGCGCGGCGTACCCCAGCTCCTGGCGGTAGAGAGCCAGCACCGTCTCCCCGGCTCGGAGGGTACGGAGCAGAGCCTCTGCCCCGCCGGTCGGGAGCGCGACGGACGTATGGGCCGCCACCTTCGCGGTGCGCGAGTCGTTCCGCAGGAGGCGCTGCGCGGCAGTCTGGGACATATGGGGATGTTAGCGGCTGTTGATCTACGGTCGAACACCAGTGCCTCGATCCCGTTGCGGGTCGCCCGCAGTCTCGTCCCCGAGGGCCTGGAGTCTCCAACCGCGGCGGCCTCCAGGGAGCCGGCTCAGTGGTGGTAGCAGTTCGGCCGCCCGACGTACGGCGCAGGGTTGGCTGAGCACGGTGAATAGGGCTTGCAGTCCCGGCCCGCGGCAGGACCGGCATCAGTTCGGCGTCCACCTCACCGAGGCGGGGCCTGAGCACCCGTGCGCCCTGAACGCTGTTCCCTCTACTTCGGCGACCTCAAAAGGTGGGCACGCAACCGGTCCCGCGCCGCCGTCGGCACCACCGGTCTGTCCTGACCCATCCGGACATGCCACGGGCCCGGATCCTGTCTGGGCTCTCTCGGTTCCGTGTCAGTGGCGGTGATATCAGCGGTGAGGCCAGCCAGTCTCGGGCTGTTTGACCTGGTCGCTGAGCTGGTCATGGTGGCCGTGTTGCTGACATGGAGTGAGAGATCCGGCTCGGGGCGACTGTCATAAAGGCATTACCGAGCAGGTGAACCTACTGTCATGGGCGCGAGAGATCGCGCCCACCCCATCTCGGAAGGTCATCATGAGCACTCAGGGCCAGAAGGTCGCAGTCATCACCGGTGCCTCGCAGGGCATCGGCGCCGGCCTCGTCGACGCCTATCGCAAGCTCGGCTACGCCGTCGTCGCCACCTCGCGTACCATCGCCCCGTCCAACGGCGCGGGCGTCCTGACCGTCCAGGGCGACATCGCCGACCCCGCCACCGCCGAACGTGTCATCGCCGCTGGCGTCGAGCGGTTCGGCCGTGTCGACACCCTGGTCAACAACGCGGGCGTCTTCGTCGCCAAGCCGTTCACCGACTACACCCAGGACGACTACGCCGCCGGGACCGGTGTGAACCTCACCGGCTTCTTCCGCATCACCCAGCTGGCCGTCGCGCAGATGCTGGCCCAGGGCGGCGGCCACATCGTCAACGTCACCACCAGCCTGGTCGACAACGCGGACTCCCGAGTCCCCTCCGTGCTGGCCTCGTTGACCAAGGGCGGCCTGCAGTCCGCCACCAAGTCCCTCGCCATCGAGTACGCCACGCGCGGCATTCGTGTCAACGCTGTCTCACCGGGCACTATCAAGACCTCTATGCACCCCGAGGAGACCTATGACGCCCTCGCGGCCCTGCAGCCGGTCGGCCGGATGGGCGAGCAGAGCGACATCACCGACGCCGTGATCTACCTGGAGAACGCTCCGTTCGTCACCGGTGAGATCCTCCACGTCGACGGCGGCGTGAGTGCTGGCCGCTGACGCGCAGGACACCGCTCGCGACACGAGACTGGGAGGTCTCGCTGACCAGCAGGGAGCAAGCCGACTGCGGCATCAGCACGACCCTCGACATCACTTCCGGACACATCGAGCAGTTGGCCTCGCTCCCACCGTGACTCACCGGACCCAGCAGTTCTGAGCTCCGATTCCATCAGCAGGAGAACCCTGATGAACAGCACGATAGACAGCGAAGCGATCCTGCGCGGTGTCCTCGACCGGTGGAAGGCCGCCGTCGACAGCGACGAACCGCGGCAGGCTGCCTCCCAGTTCACCGAAGACGCGATTTTCCAGGGACTGCACCCTTACAGTGTCGGAAGGCCAGGCATTGCCGATTACTACGGCTCCCAGCCCATTGGGATGACGGTCACGTACCGAATTCTCGAAACCAGACGCCCCGCCGACGACGTCGTACTCGGTTACCTTGGCGTTGACTTCTCGTTCACCGACCGCCCCACCTTCAGCGTCAACCTCGGCGTCCTGGTGAAGCGTACGGAGGAGGGCTGGTACATCAGCCATTACCAGGTCTCCCGCCTCGACTGACGACCTCGTGAACGGTTGGCGGCGGGACGTCGAGGGTCTTCGTTCCGTCCGGTGTTCACATTGGCAATTGGTCGTCAGGGTGGCGGACTGCTGGTGGGAGAGCAGTCCGGCGACGGCTTGGATGGTGTCGGTCATGTGCTCGCGGCGGCCGTGGTGGCGAGCGAGGGCTCGCCAGTTCTTGAGGTGGGCGATGCCGTGCTCGACGCGGATGCGGCGCGAGGAGTGGGCCTTGTGCCGGCTTTCGTGCACTTCCTCGTACCAGTCGGGAACGTTCTTCTTGACTTGCGGTGCGGTGGTGTCACCACCCGCCCGCCCGTCTGGGCTCCCAGCCCCTGGTAGCAGGCATCGGCCAAGGCTCCACGCGTGGCCCATCCGCAAGGAGCCACACCAGGCCTAACTTTCGGGCATGAGTGATGTCCGCGCAGCTGGCGGGTTCGGCTGGGCTGCAGAACAGCAATCTGCCGTCGGCGTCCGTGACGACCATGGACTTGACGGCGTTCTGCTTGTTCTTGCCAGAGAGGAACTTTCCCCGGCCCGTGTGTCCCGCGGCCGGGCGCCGCACCCGGATTTCGGTGCCGTCGATGATCCCGCTCTGCCTGCTCGCACCGAGATGGTCGATGACCTCGGCGAGTGTGCGGAGACGGACGTCGGGTGCGACGGTGCAGCCGCGCATCGCCAAGAGGGGCCGTACTTCACCGATCGTGCGTGTGATGGTGGAGCGGTCCACGCTGAACCAGCAGGCCAGTACGCCGTGGGTGGCGCCGTGACGGAGGTGGACGAGGGTGGCCAACAGCCGGTCGACGAACACCAGCTGGTGCTTCGCTCCGGCTCCTACGGCTCGCTTCCGAGGGCGGGAGGCAAGCCGTTCCTGGTGCCGCTCGTGCCACAACCAGCCAATCTCAGCGACGAGTTCAGCGATGACCACGGGAGTCGGCCCCGTGATCCGCTGATTACCGGTGATCACTGCGCGAGTCCGATTCGTCACCACCTAACCATGATCCACGATCACAGCCCCCGGCCTACCGGCTCTAACTGTGCACAAAGCCGCTAAGGGCTCACAGAAAATCAACATGCGTGTTTGATGTCGTCCGGGGGCTCGGTGCCGTAGGCGTCGAGGTAGGCGGCCAGGTCGGTGGGGGTGGTGAATCGTGCGGTGGAGCGGGGGACGGTGCAGCCGTGCTGGTCCAGGAGGGGCTGGGTGTCCTGCATCGTGCGGGTGATGGTCTGCGAGCTGGTCCCGAAGAGTTCGCCGAGGAGGGCGTGGGTGAAGCAGCCGCGCTGGTAGAGGATCGTGGCCAGGATCCGGTCGGGGTCGGTGAACGCCTGTCGGGGGCCGGTGCCGGGGGCTCGCTGTCGTTCGCGACCGCGTCGGTGGCGGCGCTGGTCCTCCCGTCGGGCACCCTGGAGGGCCGCCAACTCGCTGATCAGGGTGTCCAGTTGTGAGCGGGTGATACCGGTGAGTTCCGGGTCGGTGAGGCGGGTGTGCTGCCGGGCGTCCCACCGCCGTGGTTCCGCGCCGTGTGGAGTGCTGGTGGCTGTGGGCGCGCGCTGGGCATGGTGTGCGTGGAGGGTGTAGTTCCAGTCGCCGTGGAAGCGGTGGCGGGTCATCGTCAGCGCGTCGACCCTGGGCGTCGTCGACTTTCACGCCGGTGGGGTAGGCGCCGGTGTCGAGTTCGGCGCGGACCCTCGGTCCGGTGCGGGTGGTGGTCGCCGCGATGGACTGCACGATGACTTCATGGCTGGTCAGGGGCCTGCCGCGCCAGTTCATGGAGATGTGGGAGAACAGCCGGTGCTCAATCCGGTTCCATTTCGATGTGCCCGGCGGTAGGTGACTCACCGTGATCTCAAGGCCTGTCTCGGCGGCCGGAGTGGCGAGTTCGGTCTTCCATGCCCGGGTGCGGTAGCCGTTGGAGCCCCCGGCGTCGGCGGTGATCGGCAGCCGACGGGCGCGGGGGTGGTCGCCCTGTCCGGCCCCGTGCCACCGGCGGCGGATCGAGGCGACCGCGAAAGCGGCGGTGTCGTGGTCGGTGCCGACACTGACCCAGCCGGCGTTCGCGGCGATGTCGTAGATGCCGTACGGGATCGCCTTGCCGGGCCCCTCCCGGTCCAGGAAGTCATGCGTCTTGACCTGTACCGGATCACCCGTGGGCTGCCATTCACGCCCCGCGTTCTTGTACTGGCCGACCAGTTCCTTACTTCTTGCTGTCCACGCTGACTACCGGGTCCCCGGCGCCGATGTGGTCCTTGGCCTGCTCGTTGATGTAGCGGAACTGGGCGTCCCGGTCCGGGTGCTGCTTGCCCTCGACGGTCTTGGAGTCGGCCTGCAGACTGAAACCCTCCTCCCGCCTCGATGCCGAGGCGGGCGACCGAGCAGCCGCATCGCGACAGTGGCGATGATGGCCACCCCCAGCCCGAGCAGCAGGCCGAGCGTGGCGATGACAGGGTGAGTTACACCGGCAGCAGATCATGGGTGAAGTTTCTGCCCGGTCCAGTGAGGCTTACCCAAAGGCTTGTGGCGATGCGTTAGACGTTACGTCCAGACATGTTTTACTTCCCCTTCGGGCGCTGGAGAAACCCATGTGGTTCGTCAAAAGGACATCGGCGATTGCGGCTGTGACCGCTGTCCTCCTAGGAATTCTGATCGGTCCGGCCGATGTGGCGATCGCCGACGTCGGGGACATCACCGAATACCCCCTGCCGAACGCGAACAGCACCCCGGAAGGCATCACGGCGGGCCCGGACGGCAACCTCTGGTTCACCGAGTACGACGGCAACCGGCTCGGGAGCATCGTCCTGGGAACCGGGGCCGTCACCGAATACCCACTGCCCAACCCGGGCAGCTCACCCGCCGGCATCACGGCGGGCCCGGACGGCAACCTCTGGTTCACCGAACGCGACGGCAACCGGCTCGGGAAGATCGTCCCCGGCACGGGGGCCATCACCGAATACCCACTGCCCAACCCGGGCAGCAGCCCGTTCGGCATCACCACGGGCCCGGACGGCGATCTCTGGTTCACCGAGGCATTCGGCGACCGGATCGGGAGGATCGTCCCCGGCACGGGGGCCGTCACCGAATACCCCGTGACCCCGGGCAGCCAGCCGTACGGCATCGCTGCGGGCCCGGACGGCAACCTCTGGTTCGCCGAGAGCTTCGGCGACCGGATCGGGAGGATCGTCCCCGGCACGGGGGCCGTCACTGAGTACCCCCTCCCCGCCTTCGGAAGCTATCCGTACGGCATCACGGCGGGCCCGGACGGCAATGTGTGGTTCACCGAATACTTCGACGACCGGCTCGGGAGGATCGTCCCCGGCACGGGGGCCGTCACCGAATACCCTCTTCCCGGCGCGGGCAGCAGTCCCCTCGGCATCGCCGCAGGACCGGACGGCAACCTCTGGTTCACGGAGAACTCCGGCAACCGGCTCGGGAGGATCGTCCCGGGAACCGAGGCCGTCACCGAATACCCACTGCCCAACCCGGGCAGCGAGCCGCAGGGCATTACGGCGGGCCCGGACGGCAGCCTCTGGTTCACCGAGCGCAGCGGCAACCGGATCGGGAAGATCGAAGCCGTTGCCCCGATGGTCTTTGCTGACGTGGCCGTCAGCCTCAAAGCCCCGTCCACCGTACGGCTGAAGCAGCCGTACGACTACACCCTCACCGTGACCAACAAGGGCCCCGACACCGCCACCGACGTGGTCGTCACCCTCGACGGGCTCAAGCGCCTGCGCGTACTGGATGCTGTTCCCGCACCCGAGGCCACAACCCGTGCCCAACTGCGCTGGCAGGCAGGCTCCCTGGCCGCCGGAGAGTCACGCACCTTCACGGTACGAGTCAAGGCCTGGTCGTCGGACAAGGCGACCGTGACTGCCGAAGCCACCTCCGGAACCCCCGATCCGGACCCGAACGACAACGCCGACACTACCCGGACCCGGATCAAGTGGGACTGGCACATGGACCGACTGATGAAGCGGGCGTGAAGCTCCGACGGCGTTACGCATGTCGCCGAGCTGGACCCGTGGCGCGGGACGCCGACGTCCGGAAAGTGCTGCTGCGGCGGCTCGAGGACATTTCGTCGGTCACGGCAGCGGGCGACAGGGCTGTCTGGCGCCTTCGTGCAGCCAGGCCCGGCCGGTCTGCCGGTACTCCTCCACCGGGATCGGGTCGACGCCGGGTCCTCAAGCGGGCGGTGTACAGCAGCCCGTCGAGGTGGGGTCGATTTCGTGGTGGATGAGGCGGGCGAGGCCGCGTTCGTACCCGGTGGTCACGATCTTGCCGGTCAGGGCTGTGGTCTCTACCGTGATCTTCAGCGGGCGGGGTACGAGGCCGCGGACGTCGACGAACCTCAGGCAGCCCTCGTACTGCTCGTCCATCTCCTCGGAGCGGGTGGTGATCCGCGGGTTGAGCAGGACGATGGCGGGGGTGCCGCCGCCGGGCGGCTGGACGACGGCGGCGGCTCGTGCGATGCCGATCCGCGGGGCCGCGATGCCGTGGATTGATCTTGAAGCCCTGACGCGGGTTATTGCTTGGCCAGCCAGGTCGCCGGTTTCAGCCATGTGTTCAGGGTCGCCGTAGCCGCGCCCGGACACGCGCGGGCCCGGCCTGGATCGAATGATCCTGGGCCGGGCCGGATTCGTCTGCCGATCAGTTCAACGCGGCGGCGAACATGCCGGGCTCGTAGGAACCTCCCTGCTGGTGCACGATCACGGCGAGCCGGTTGGCCGCGTTGATCAGGGCGACCAGGGAGACCAGCGCGGCGATCTGGTCGTCGTCGTAGTTCTTTCGTACCTGGGCCCAGGTCTCGTCGGACACGCCATGGTGGGCGTCGGCGAGCCGGGTGCCCTCTTCGGCGAGCGCCAGAGCGGCCCGCTCGGCCTCGGTGAACACAGTGGACTCGCGCCAGGCGGCGACCAGGTTGAGCCGGACCGCGGTTTCACCGGCGGCTGCGGCCTCCTTGGTGTGCATGTCGATGCACCAACCGCAGCCGTTGATCTGGCTGGCGCGCAGCGACACCAGCTCCTGCGTGGACTTCGGCAGCGGCGACTGGTGGATCACCAGGCTGGCGTTGGCGAACCGTTTGGCGAACTTGGCGGCGATCTCGTTGTCGAACAGGTTGAATCGGGCGTCCATGACTTCGTCCTCACTCGTGGTGTTGCACTGGATGAACACGAGATGCCGGCGACCCGCTCCTTGTGACGGGGCGGTCGTGTGACGTGCGCCACCGCTCATGGGTGTCACAAAGCTGCGGGGACCGGCGTCTTGTGCGCGTGGCACCGTCGAGAGCGAACAGGCAGGAGCAGCCGGTGAAGAGCGAGCACAGCGAGCACACAGAGGACACGGTCGGGCAGCTCGCGGGCGGCGGACGCGCTGACCCCGCCACCGAGGCGTTCGTCGCCCATCGCAACCTGCTGTTCACCGTCGCCTACGAGATGCTCGGCTCGGCCGCCGACGCGGAGGACGTCCTGCAGGAGACCTGGCTGCGGTGGGCGGGTGTCGATCTCGGCACGGTGCGGGATCAGCGTGCGTACCTGGTCCGGATCACCACGCGCCAGGCGCTGAGCCGGCTGCGTACGCTCGGCCGCCGTAGGGAGTCCTACGTCGGCCCCTGGCTGCCCGAGCCACTGCTCACCGCGCCCGACGTGGCCGAGGACGTCGAGCTGGCCGACAGCGTCTCGATGGCGATGCTGCTGGTGATGGAGACGCTCACGCCGACCGAGCGGGCGGTGTTCGTGCTGCGCGAGGTGTTCGACCTCGGGTACGACGAGATCGCCGACGCCGTCGACAAGAGCCCGGCCGCGGTCCGCCAGATCGCGCACCGGGCACGGGCACACGTCGCGGCGCGCCGGCCGCGCGGGATCGTTTCCCCGACCGAGACCCGAGACGCGCTCGATGCGTTCCGACGGGCGGCCGAAACAGGCGATCTGCAGAGCCTGCTCGACATCCTCGCACCGGACGTCGTCTTCCTGGGGGACGGTGGCGGAGTCAAGCAGGCCGTCCTGCGGCCCGTCGTGGGGGCCGACAAGGTGGCCCGCCTGCTGGCCGCAGGGCTGGGCAGGATCACCGCAGCATCGCTGCGGCCGGCACAGGTCAATGCCTACCCGGCGCTGATTCTCCGGCTCAACGGCGCGATCGACACCGTCGTGGCGGTGCGCATCGACGACGGCCTCATCACCGGGCTCTACGCCGTGCGCAATCCCGAGAAACTGTCGCACATGCAGCGGGAGACCGCCCTGCGCCGCTGAGCCCGGGGCCCCTCGGAAACGAACACAACCGGCATCTCCCCACACGCTTGAGAGCCGGATCAAGTGACCTGAGGAGTACGGGTGGTCGTTTTCAAGAATCGCCATCAGTGGCGCTTCAACGGTCCTTGGGACTGGCACCCCTTCGACGGGGGTGAGCCTCATGAACCGGTTTGGCCGCTCGCCTTCTGACGCGGCGGGGCGGCATGGACGACGCAGCGGCCGCCGTTGTCGCCGCGACGATGACCGGATCGCACGAGCAGGAGATCGCACGCTGGACCGAGCTGGCCCGGGTAAGTCCCCCAGCCCAAGCCGGTATCGGTGCTCGCGAGATGTATGCACCGTGGACCGCACTCAAGCAGGTGCCCCCTCTGGGTTCCGAGGAATTCGGCACAGTACGAATGACGCTCCCCGCCAGCTGGCGTCTCAGCCTGGACCGCGGCCCGCCGCGAGGCCTGCGCCAACGACCTCGGCCAAGCATCCAGCCTGGTCGCGGTCACCGCCCGGTCGAACCGCTCCAAAGCCGACCAGGACCCTACCGAATGGCTCCCCCGGCCGCCGGAGCACTGTGCCCCTACGCCTCGGAATGGACCGCGACCAAGCTGCGCTGGGCCCTGGCCGTCGACGAACCGGCTGCTGGACATCGCGGCCGGCTGCGGCGGTGACACCGTCACCTACACCCCCGCACCCTCACCAGACACCACGTGAAAGGGGCCCTGATGCTGCCAAGGCCCTCCCCACGAGCGAGCAGCAGTGCGAAGTGAGGTCCGTTGAGTGATGTGGTTCGGGTCAGGCCGTGAAGTCAGAGGGGTTGACGTCGGTTCACTGCCGGGGCCGGGCGAACTGACCGGGCTTGATGTCGGCGATGACTACGTGCTTGACCAGTCGCTTGAGTTTGGCCCGGGTGGCCTCGATGTTCTTCGGCTCGATGCCGAGGTCGAGGGCCTCGCAGACGTCCGGGCCCGCAGTGGGCGGCCGGTGTCGGTGAAGACGGCGAGGATCTGCGGGTGGGCGGGATTGTCGGGCAGGTCGTCCGGCAGGACCGGCCCGGTGGCAGCGGTCTCGGCCGCGACGTCAAGGTGGTCGGTGAGAGCGAGGACGTTCTTGTGCGTGATGCGCAGTTCGTCGAGTTCCTTCTCGGTTTCCCGTAGCCGGGCAGTGAGGTGGTCGATCTGTTCGCGCAGTTGCTCGGCCCGGGCGGTGGCGTCCCGTTCCTTCCCGGCGATCATGTCGAGAAGCTGCTGCACGACGGTCACGGGCTCCGGCTCCTTCGGTTCATGCGGCATCGCGCCAGGCAAGGTGTGGGTGTCGGTCAGGCGGCGGGTCATCACGTCGGTCATCGCCCAGTAGACGCGTGACTCGGAGCCGGCCGGGCGGATCTCGTAGTCGCGGACCAGGAGCCGGTGGAACATCAAGATCCCGTAGGTCTGTTCCACGACCCACCGCTTGGCCTGCGGGACGAAGCCTTTGCCCTGGCCGGCGGGGTTGCGTTCGACGATCCCGACGTCGATGCCGTGTCTTCGCCCGTGGTCGACGACCGAAGTCTTGAAGCCCTGGTCCACCAGTGCCTTGGTGACTGAACCGGTCGCGGTCGCCTCGGTGACCCGGTCGAGAAGGGCGGTGCCCGCGGCGTTGTCGTGCGCGCTTGCGGCGAGCACCACCACCGCGATGACCAGGCCCAGAACGTACACGGCCAGGCCCCGCTTCCTGCCCGGCACTCTTTTCGCCGCATCCTTCCCGGTCGTGGCCGCCGGCACATGGGCCGCAGCGTGCACGCTCTGCGTGTCGAGCACTACCAGGCTCGGGTCCTCTAATCGGCGCCAATTCTCCCGCAGTTGGCAGCGCGGCAGCTCGTGGATGGTCTTGTCGGTGCCGTCGTCGCGCCAGGTGGCGAAGTAGCAGTACGCCGCGCTCTGCGGGGGCAGGTCGTGCGGGAGGCGGTCCCACCGGCAGCCGGTCTTCGACTGGTAGAGGATCACGTTCACGATCTCTCGCATCGGATACCGGTAGGGGCCAGCCTGAACTGGGGCTGAGGCCGGCGCCCTGGCTCATCGGCGGTGATTGTCAGTCGACGGAGTCCATGAAGTCCAGCATCCGGCGGTTGACCTCGTCCGCGTGGTCGATCTGTGGCCCGTGACCTGTGCCGGAGACGATCTCTGCCCGGGTTCCCGGTATCAGGCGGGGCACGCGCTCCACTTGCCGCTGCGGGTGCACGAGCAGGCTGCGCTTGCCGAGCGCCAGGTAGAGCGGCGTGCGGATGGTGGCCAGCTCGTCGTCGGCCAGGGGCGCAGGAGCCGGGCGGCGTACGCGGTAGGCGCGGACGGCTGTCCTGATCATCGTGCGCAGCTCCGGCACGATGAGGACCGGCTGCTCCAGCCAGGCCGCCAGTCGTGGACGGAGCGCTTTGGGGGCGAAGGTGGCGAAGAGACTGGCGAAAATCCAGGCGAAGAAGCGCAGTCCCACCTTCTCCAGGCCGCCGGGGTCGAGCAGGGTGACCGAGGCGAGGCGGCTGGGTATGCGGTGCGCTTGGTTCAGGGCGAGCCAGCCGCCGTACGAGGTGCCGACGAGGTGTACGCGGTCGAGCCCGAGCCCGGCGAGCGTCTCGTCCAGCCACTGCGCGGCCCGTTCAGGCTGGTGGATGGGTTCGCGCTGCACGCTGCGGCCGGGGTCACCCGGGGTGTCGATGGCGTAGACGGGGCGGTCGGCGCTGAGGGCGGGTGTGTTCGGATACCACATGGCGGAGCAGGAGCCCGCCCCATGCACCAGGACGACGGGGGTGCGGGACCGGGCGGTGGAGTCCGCGGGGCCGTAGCGGTAGACGTGCGTGGTGCCGAAGGAGGTCTCCAAGTCCTGTTCCGCGAGTGTCGGCGCCCCCAGGGCGTAGACCGCGTTGCAGGCCGCGAAGTAGCGGTCACGCCAGGCGTTGCTCACGTAGCGGCCGACGTCAGTCTGAGGACGGGCAGCGGTTTCGGGCACAGGCACCTCCGGGTTCAGATCCTTTGCGATACGAACGTACCACCATGGTGGTACCGCTGTACCATCAACGGGTCCCGGCAGGGGCATACCAGCGAAACGACGAGCGGAGAAAAGGCCGATGCCCAAGCGCGTGGATCATGCGGAGCGCCGTACCGAGATCGCCGAGGCGCTCGTCCGGGTTGCCGGGCGGCACGGGCTGCATGCCCTGGGAATGCGCGATGTGGCGGCCGAGGCAGGCGTGTCACTGCGGCTGGTGCAGTACTACTTCGAGACCAAGGAGAAGCTGCTGCTCTTCGGGCTGCAGCACCTGACGGAGAGGTTCGGGGAGCGGGTCGCCACCCGGATCGCGAACGCTGGGGGCAGCCCCGGACCGCGCGCCACGATCGAGGCGCTGTTGATGGCGGCCCTGCCCACGGACGAGCAGAGCCGCACCTTCCACTTCGTGTACACCTCATACGCCATGCTGGCCGTCAACGACCCCGCACTCGCCGCCCAGCCCTTCATCAAGGACCCCGACGTCGCCGAGGACACCGTGACCGAACTCCTCCGGCAGGCACAGGAGGCTGATCTGCTCCGGCCCGGCGTGGACCCGCGACTTGAGGCGGCCGGTCTGCTCGCCATGTCCGCAGGACTCGGCACCGGCATCCTCGTCGGCCAGCGCAGCCCCGAGTCGGCCGCCGCCGTCTTGGACCACCACCTGGACCGCATCTTCCAAGGCGGTGAGCGCGACCTCCTGACTCGACCGACGGGCGAGTGACGACATTTCTCGGGTTCTGGCACAAGTTTTATGGAACGGGCTTGAGAGCGCCCGCACATGGCTGCTGGTGGACCTGCGCGCAGCGGGCCGAGCGCCTGCCGCCCGCACCGGCATCCTCGTCGACCAGCCCGTGCACCTCCGTCACGTGCAGCTCCTGCGGCCGGAAGTCGGCCAAGGCCACGAAGTCCTCGCGCAGCGACAGCGCCACCTGCGGCCCGATGTCCGCCATCCGCAACGGGCCCGCGAAGAGGCCCGACACCCTGCTGGGCGACCGCGGCTACGACCACGACAAGTACCGCCGTCCGGTCTGGGCCATGGGTGTCAAACCGGTGATCGCCCGCCGCGGCGTCCCGCACGGATCCGGACTCGGAGTCCACCGCTGGGTCGTCGAGCGGACCATCGCCCGGCTCCACGGCTTCCGCCGACTCCGTATCCGATGGGAACGACGCGACGACATCCACGAAACCTTCCTCGGCCTCGCCACCTGCCTCACCACTCACCGCCACGTCCAACGCCTTTGTCAGGACCTATTAGCAGGACCCGCTGGGCGGGATCCGGCACCGCGATGTCGCGGCGCTCGCTGCCTTCCTGGTCGGAGTCGGGGACGAGATGCGGGCATTTGGCCGCGGGATCAAGTGGGTTGATCGTGTCGGCGTCTGCTGACAGGCTGCCGCCATGGATCTAGGACTTGCGGGGAAGACAGCCTTCATCACCGGGGGGAGCAGCGGCATCGGGCTGGCCATCGGCCGGGTGCTGCAGGAAGAGGGGGCGTCGGTCACCGTCTGCGGACGGGATCCGGAAAGGCTGAAGGAGTCGGGACTGCCCGGCATCCAGGCGGACGTCACCGATCCGGACGCGCTCGCCCGGGCCGTCGACGAGGCGGCCGAGCAGATGGGCGGGCTCGACCTGCTGGTGGCCAATGCCGGCGGTGCGTACGGGGGTGGGCTGCTGGATTCCACGCCCGAGGACTGGCTGCGGACGTACGAGTTGAACGTGCTGCATGCCGCCCACGCCATCCGCACCGCGGTGCCGCACTTCGAGCGGCGCGGCGGCGGCAGCGCGCTCATAGTGGCGTCGATCACGGGGTGGAAGCCGGGCCCCAAGTCGTCGTACGCCTCGGCGAAGGCGGCGGAGATCCACCTCGCCGCCACACTCGGCCAGGAGCTGGGCCCGCGCAACATCCGGGTGAATGCGCTCAGTCCGGGTTCGGTGATGTTCGAGGGCGGGGGTTGGGCTTGGTTCCGGGACAACCGACCGGAGCAGTACGAGGCTTTCGCCCGCGACGACTTCCCCCGTGGGCGGTTGGTCGAGTTGCAGGAAGTGGCGGACGTGGCGTGCTTCCTCCTGTCGGCCCGCGCCGGCGGGGTCAACGGCACCAACATCTGCGTGGACGGCGCCCAGGACCACCCGAGCGCGGGCCGGTTCTTCCCGTAGACGCGTGGACAGTTGCCGCCGGTCGCGTCCGAAACCGGGCGGCGCCTGGCCGGCTGGAACGAGGCCGGCGTGTGGGACCGGCTGCATGCGGTGCTGCTGACGAAGCTGCGTACGGCCAAGCAGCTGGATTGGTCTCGGGCGGTGATCGACTCCTCCCACGTCCGGGCCGCTCGGCGCGGCCCCAAAGCGGCCCCGGCCCGGTCGACCTCGCACGGCCGGCAGCAAGCACCACGTCCTCACCGACGGCCAGGGCATCCCGCTTGCGGTGTCGCTGACCGGGCGGCAACCGCAACGACGTCATCCAGCTCATCCCGCTTCTCCAGCTGCGGGACTGGGTGCGGGCGGCCGGAGCGAAGCGGCCCCGGGGCGCCGGGCGGGTTTCCCGGAGAGCGATGAGCGGGGCGATCAGGGAACGGCCGGAGAGGGCTGCTTGTACGCGTCCGTCCTTGACGTCGTCGACGGCGGGAGTGGTTCGGAAGTGGGTCTGGTTCGTGCTCAGCCCGGGCTTTGCCGCAGACGAACATCGCAGCCCTCGCTGTTTCGCCATCGTTGAGGACGACGGCGTGCTTTACCCCCGAGAGCGCAGTCATTTACGCGCTGGGGGAGGGCCCTGGAGATCGAGGATGCCGCGGGCGTGGCCGAGCCGCTCGCTCTCCCCGTGGACGCGATGCATCAGAAAGGTGTCGTAGTCGATGCCTGGAGCATCAGCTGGACCCGGGGCTTTCCGGTCAACGGCTTGCCGTCGAACCCGCAGCGGTCAGGTCGCGATGGACGACGCGGGCCGCTCTTTCGACTGTGACGACGCCGTAGTCCATGGTGCGGTTGCCGGTCGAGAGGACAGCCATGCCGTAGTCGTGACCACCGCCGGTGAAGGCGCCCACGCTGTGCACCCGCCATCCGTTGGTGGTGCGCGGCAGCCAGCCATTCTTGACGTGCACCGTTGCCGTAGCGGGCGATCCGGCGGGCACCCCCCACCTCTGGTCGGGCGTGACGTGATTCATCAGATCGAGAGCGTAGCTGCGCGAGGCGGGGGTAAGCACCGCATTCTGCGCCGTCAGCAGCTGCATCAGCCGAAGCTGGTCTCCAGCGGTGATCTGGGTGAGGCCCCAGCTTCCACCGGGACCGGGAACGGTGTGCCGCATCTGTGCCAGAGCGAGGAACTTCTTGAAGCCGGCGGCACCGATCTGGTGCCAGAGGGAGGAGGTCGAGTCGTTGTCCGACTTGGTGATCATGGCGGTGGTCAGTTTCACCTCCCGCGGAGTCAGCTTCCGGTGGGCCTCCTCGGCCTGCCGCAGCAGTGCTCCGAGCACCGAAACCTTTACCACGCTGGCGGAGTCGAAATGCGTGTCGGCCTTGAGTTCGCAGGTGGTTTTGGTGATCCGGTCGTACAGGGCCAGAGACGATGTGCCCTGTCGTCCGTTGAGAGCACCGGCTATGTCGTGGGACAGCTCGGAGGCCAGGCCCGGCTTATTTGAGGTGCAGACGACCTTCGAACCACCCGCCGTGGCACTGGCGGTGCCGGCCGATGCTGGGGCAGCCATGGTCAATACGGTGAGCAATGAGCTTGCGGCCAGGGCAGTGGCCAGACCGCGCCGCGAGCAGGTCAATATGCGTGATCCATACATGAAGGCTGCGTCCTGTCCCGCTGTGTGTCGGAGGTCTCTGCCGGACCTCGTGTGGCCGGCTGGGAGTCGGCTCCCGCTGTGAGTGCTTACAACCGCTCAGAGAAGTGGGCTGCAGCAGGTTGCCGCCCTGGCATCTGTTCGGGCGGCGGAGAATCGATGAATGGGAATCGGGGCTCAGCCGTACCGGATCGGATCCCAGGAATTCATATGCCAACGGCGACCATACGTGGCCCGGAGACGGGTATTTCGAATATTGGGGGTGAAATGTCCGATATGGGAATTTCATCGACGTGTGATGTTCGCCAAATTGACGGCCCCTGAAGCGGCGCCCCCACGACCGCCGAGGCGACAGGACAGCTCACGTCTTGCCGGCGATTGCGTGGGTGCGCCCGACGGGGCGCATCTTGATGCTCAGCATGCTCGGCCCCCTCCGGGAGCGTCCGATCCCACGGCCGGCCGCCTCGTTCCCAGCTCCACCGAGGAAGCGGTTTGGCGCGGTCATCCCGAGGCCGGGCCAAGCGGCTCTGCCAGGCGGGGCGGATGTGACACGTCGTCCGGGGGAGGAGTGGCGTCGGACTGTTCGGCAGCGACGGCCACGGTGCCGAATCCGCACCCCTGCCGGGCGAGGCCATGGTGCTCGCGCAAGGTGGTCGCGGTGCACTCGGTGCGGAAGAGACCGCGTTTATGGAGGATCGGGACGACGTGATCGGCGAAGATCTCGAAGCCACTGGGGGAGGTGGGGCGGCATGATGCCCAAGCCGTCGGCCACCCCGCTCTCGAACCATTTCTGAGTGTGGTTCGCGACCTGCTCGGGCGTTCCGGCGGCGACCTTGTGGCTGCGTGCCCCGGCCAGGCGGTGCAGGAGCCGACGCACCGTGGGACGCTCACGGGGGACGATGTCCGCCACCACCTGATAGCGGCTGCTCTCGACCCGTTCGCCCCCGGTGGGGAGGAGGGCGGTGGGGACTCCTTGTCGAGGTCCTCCGTGGAAAGCTCCACGCAGCTGAGGCTACGGCGAAGATGAAGCGAGTACGCGGGCTGGGTCGGATCGTTGAACTCGTCCTGCAGGGCCCGCGCTTCGGCTTCGGTCGAGCCGATGAGGGCGCTGAAGCCGGGGAGGATCTCGATTCCGTCCGGGTCGTGCCACGGGCTACCTGGAAGGAGTGGAGCATTTCGGCAAGCGCGTGCTGCCGCTCGTACGCAAGTTGGAGGCCGAACAGCCCACCCCCGCACCGGTCACCACCTCCTGACTTCGCGCTCCGGCCGACCGTAGGTCATCGCCGTTCCTGGTGCGGAAGGTTCGGCAGGACGTGGTCTCCTAGCCTCGCCGTTTTCGGTTGAGATGAGGCCGGAAGCGGGGAGGAAATACGACAGTGCCTTCTGAGCTGGGACGATGAACGTTGTCGAGGGGTTCTGTCGGTCCAAGCGGAGGGCACTTTCTGCGTGCAGGGTATCGAGAACACGAGCTGCGCGATCGACTCGATCCTCCGGCGGGCGCAGGGTCGCGGCGGCGCGGGCACCCTCGCATAGGCTGGCCGTCTCATCCGACGCACCGCGACGAGGGTCAACCCATGCGCAGCAGCACCAGGATCCGCCTGATCGAGCCCACCGACGCCGCCTCGATCGCCGCGCATCGGGTGCGGGACTTCGAGGCTTTCCGGCCGTGGGAACCGGCCCAGCCGGCCGACTTCTTCACCCCGGACGGCCAGGCGGAGCGGATAGACAGCCTGCTGGCCGGATACCGGGCCGGTGCGGTCTGGCCGGGCGTGGTGCTCGCCGACGACCAGGTGATCGGGCAGGTCACCGTCGGAGGCATCCTGCCGCAGCCGCACCTGCGCCGCGGCTCCGTCGGATACTGGATCGCCAGCGTCGCCCAGAATCAAGGGCACGCCGGGCACGCCGTCGGGCTTGTACTACGGGTGATGACGGACGAACTCGGGTTGCACCGCGCCGAGGCGTCCACCAATCTGGAGAATCTGCCGTCGCAGCGGGTGCTGCGCCGCAACGGGTTCAGCCCGTACGGCGTCGCGCACTCCTCGATCTTTCTCGACGGGAGCTGGCGGGACGGGCTGCTGTGGGAGCGGGTCCTCGGCGACTAGCCTCGCCGTTTTCGGTTGAGATGAGGCCGGAAGCGGGGAGGAAATACGACAGTGCCTTCTGAGCTGGGACGATGAACGTTGTCGAGGGGTTCTGTCGGTCCAAGCGGAAGGCACTTTCTGCGCGCAGGGTATCGGTTCTCGTCCCAAGCTCCACGTCTCCACTGACGGTTCGGGGGCGGTCGGGCACGCGGGCGCACGTTTGCTGGCGGATCTTGCCGATGCCGCCGGTCCGACCACCGCCTACTCCACTGCGCTCAGGCCGCTGCGACCGCGTGGCGCCGGGCACGATCCAGGTCGGACCGCCACCGATCTCGCGGTGATGCTCGCCGACGGCGGTGAAAGAATGTCCTCGACCGACGGAAGTGGGCCAACCGCCAGGAACTACGGATCGCGATCGTGACCTGGATCGAGCGGACCTACCACCGACGCCGCAGACAGGCCTCACTCGGTCGGCTGACCCCCGTCGAATACGAAACCGTCATGACCACACCGGCCCTCCTGGCCGCGTGACCAAACCTGTCACCCAACCCTGCAGCAGACCCGCTCACTGCCCGAAGCTCTCTGGCATCCCTCCTTGCACCAGAACGGGACACTGCGAGACGGCGCCGAGGTCGCCGAACTGACCGGCATGGTCGACCTCGCCGGTTACCCGGTCGGCACCCGCATCACCGTGCGGCGCGAACGACCGCACCCCGGCGCCCAACTGTCCCTGTTCGACCACGACGAGGGCCTGCGGCACCAGGTATTCCTTACCGATACCCCTTACTCCGGCGGCAGCTCCGCACAGTTCCTTGAGGTCCGCCACCGAGGACACGCCACCGTCGAGGACCACATCCGGTGCGGCAAGAACACTGGCTTCGGCCGCTTCCCCTCCCGCCATTTCGACGTCAACGCCACCTGGCTCGAACTCAGCCTCACGGCGATCGATCTCCTCGCCTGGGCCCGCGTCCTCCTGCTGGATGGCGAACTCGCCGCCGCCGAACCCAAGAGACTTCGCTACCGGCTGCTACACGCTGCCGCCCGCCTCACCCGCGGTGGACGCCGCCTCCGCCTGCGGATCTCGGCGACCTGGCCCTGGAGACACGAACTGACCACGGCTTTCCACCGCCTTGCCGCACTGTCCCGACCGGTTGACTGACCTGCGGCCCCCCGCCCACCCACGATCCGAAGGACTTGGAGAACCCGACCATTGCGCCGGGACTCCACCACGCCCAGGCAACACAATCGCCTCGACCACCCAACAGTTGATGATCAACGCAGCCGCCTCAGCCCAACCGAAACGGCGAGGCTAGACGCCGCCGACTGATTCCTGCGCGCACTGAACTCTCTGAGCGTGTCGGCACGGTCCTCAAGGACGATGAGTCGCCCGTTGTCCTCTACTGCGGCGTTGGCATCTTCGCCGCCGGCACCGCGCTCCCGCTTCTCGGTGGTGATGACGTCGCCCTGTACGACCATTCGCTCAACGACCACCAGGTCGCGGACCTCGGATGGATGCCGGGCACGGATATCGGCGCGATCTCCGACACCCTGCGCAACTCGGTGCTCTTCGACGGGAGTGTGCAGTAGGGGCGCAGGGTCGGGGACGGCCATGGCGGTCAGCGGCCAGTCCCCGCCTCCGTGGTGGCGGTGCCCGTGACCGTGACGTTGTCCTTGCCGAGGACGACGTGCTGCACATCGCCCTCGGGCCATGCGATCCGGATCCTTGCCCCACACATCACCAGCACGTCGGCATCTAGGGGTTGCGCCGTCGCCTCGCCCGACAGGCGGGCGAGGCATACGAAGACCCCGTCGCCCTCCCCGGCATCGACCGTGCCCGTGACGACGGGCATCCAGCTCCTCTCGGTGTACGCCGTGCTGCCCGAGGCAACGGACGTCACTTCCCCGTCAAAGCAGTGCAGGGGATGGAGTTCGGAGACCAGGTGCGAGTCCGTGGCCCAGCCGGACTGCCGTACGGCGCTGTCCGGGCGGGGCCCCGACGACACGGTGGATCCGGACCTCGATGGCGCCGCGGGCGAGCGTCACCGAGGTCACGCGGACACCGGGCAGCTCCGTGTTGCCGAGGAGCGGCCGGTGAACGGAGGCCGCCCAGCCGGGGCCTGAGCCGAGGGGACTGTGGGGGCCGCGCCGCGTCAACTGCCCCTATTCCTCGGCAACTTGGACCAGCGGTCCGAAGTGGTTGTCGGGCTCGGCGCCGGGCGTGGTCGGACCGGTGCCCCTGGAGTGGGCGAGGCGTGCGTAGAGCGGATCGGCCTGGTCGGGCGGCAGGGCCTGACCATGACTGCCGTGGCTGTGCAGCCGTACGAGACCGTCGGCAGCCGTGGACTGCACCAGCCAGCCGGGCCCGGGCAGGGTAGTGACGGCATCGGCGGTCTCGTACGGGGCCGGCCGTTCCGGCTGCGTCCACTCCGGGTGGTCCGGCGGCAGCAGCAGTCCGACGAACCCCTTGCTCGCCCAGTACGGCGATGCTGTCCCCGAATATCCCTGCACGATCGGCTCGTACGGGCCGTGCCAGCCCAGTCCACATTCCAGTGGCACGATCGATCTCGGACAGCTGGGCTGGGGAACTTCGCCACCGCCTGGCGACAGGCAGGTCTGGGCCGGTACCTGCTCAACAGCGTGATCACCACCGGCAGTGCCGTTGTGCTGTCGACCCTGCTCGCCGTCGGCAGCGGTTACGCCTCTGGCGTGCTGCGGGTAGTGGGCGAACGGTGGCTGTTCCCGTTGCTGCTGCTCGGTCTGATGGTCCCGACGGAGACCGTCATCGTGCCCCTCTACTACGACTTCCTGGCCAACGGGCTCACCGACAAATACCGCGGCATCGTGCTCGCCCACGTCGGACGCGGCGTCAGCTTCGGCGTCTTCTGGATGCGCGCGGCGTTCCGTACGGTGCCGTCGGCGGTCGCCGAGGCGGCGGAGCTGGACGGCGCGGGCCCCTGGGCCCAACTGTGGCGCGTCCACCTCCCGATGATCCGCCCGGCCGTGATCACCTTCGTGCTCCTACGCGTCATGTGGACCTGGAACGACTACTTCCTCTCCCTGATCCTGGTCTCCGACCCCGCTCACCAGCCGCTGCCCCTCGGCCCGGGTGTGTTCTCCACCCGCTATGGGGTCCAGGCCAACCTCCTGGCCGAGGCCGCCGTACTGATCGCACTGCCCGTGTTGCTGCTCTACCTCTTCTTCCAGCGCGAGTTCATCCGCGGGATGCTCTCGGGGGCGGTGCGCGAGTAGGGCGTGGCGGGGGTGCGGACGGCTACCTGAACCTGGACAAGAAGGGCGCCAAGCTGCTGTTCCAGATCTTCACCGAGTGGGAGGTGTGCAAGGCGACCGTGGTGGCCACCGATTCCCCGTTCGCTGAGTGGGACGACACGTTCGGCGACCCCACGCGCTGCGCGTCATCGCGGACCGCATCACCTTCCGCTGCACGCTCATCCAGACGGGAAAGGAGTCCTACCGGTTCCGGGCCGCCGATGCCGAACGGCGCACGCGCTGGCAGGTGCCATGCCCCGGCCGGTCAGTCGCGGCTGGAGAGGGGAGTGCGTAACTCCACACGGAGCCGGACCGAGGTGCCGATCGGACCCCCCAAGTTCGAGTGGCGCAGTTCCTTGGCGTGGTTCGCGACGAGGTCGAGATCCTGCAGCTGGCGTCGGAGCTCGGCGGCCAGTGCCTTGTCCGGGGCCGGGAGGGGCCCTCCACCTTGATCGTGGACACCTCGACACTGAATCTTGAGTTTAGGGAGAGGAGGCCCAGGTGGGGACCTACAAGTGCCCGGAGGAGTTCCGGGCCGACGCGGTGGCGTTGGTGCGTTCGTCGGGCCGTCCTGTCTCGCGCATCGCTGACGAGCTCGGGGTGAACCACGAGACGCTGCGGCAGTGGGTGAAGGCCGCGGACAGGGCCGTGCGGCCCGAGGCCGTTGGGGACTCGGGGAAGGACGCAGAGATCGCGGCCTTGCCACGGCGATCACGGCGTCCAATACGGCTCGAAGGCGTTCGCCGACGTCTGTCGCAAAGCCGGATCCACCGGTCCATGGGGCGGTCGGCACCTCAGCCGACAATGCCGCCGCCGAGTCGTTCTTCGCCTCGCTGAAGCGGGAGATCCTGCCCGGACGATGCGGTTGGCCCAGCGAGCGGGCCGCCCGGCTCACCGCCTTCCGTCGGCTCGGCTTCTACAACCACAAGCGCAAGCACTCCACGATCGGCTGCCTCGCGCCCGTCACCTTCGAACAGAGATCAACTACGCTGACCATCGCCGCATGACAACCGGTGTTCACGGTCAAGGCGGAAGCCCCGTGTTGCGCGGCCCCCGGACCCGCACCGGAGTGCCGGTGTGCAGCTTGCCGTGCACGTACGCCGAGCCGCCTCGGCTGCCGGTACGCGCAGCACGCCGATGCGCCGCGAGGACCGGTTGCCGGGGCCGCCGCACAGGGAGTGGTTGCGGACCTGACCGGGGATTCGGACGGCGAGAACGGCGCGAAATGTTCGAGGAGACGGAGGCCTGCCGCTGCCGGACCGGGGGTTCGGGCGCCCATGAGATCCGCCAGCCGCCGCAGGTCTCGACGCACTGTCCACTCCGGCGCCCGACGTCTTCGCCCCTTGGCCGCCACGCGTTCACGCCTCTGCCTCGGCGGCGCTGCCCCCTGCGCCGCGGCAATCCACCGGGTGCAGGACGCGAAGCAGCCACCGGCGTCACCAGCTCGGCGTCGGCACGTCGCCGACGCACGCACAGGTAAGGGCGCGCCGCGCAATGAGACGCCAGAACCACAGGGCCCACTTCGCATGACAGCACCAAGACCGCCAGGACAGACTTACTGATCGTTTCAGAATGAGTTCGGTGTGTTGGCTTGGCAGTTGGGTGTTGTGTCGGCATGATCTGCCGGGTGTCTGCTGATCTTGTGCCTGATGACCTGTGGGAGCGTATAGCCCCGCTGCTGCCGGACCGGCCGCCCAGGCGGCGTCGGTATCCCGGTCGGTTGCCGGTGGATGACCGGGCCGCTCTGCGGGGCATTGTTTACGTGCTGTGCACGAGCGTGAGCTGGCGGGATGTTCCCGCAGAGCGGGTGGGTTGCAGTGGGGTGACGGCCTGGCGGCGTCTGCGGGACTGGACCGAGGCCGGGGTATGGCCCCGTCTGTACGAGGTACTTCTGGCGGAACTACGCAGAAAAGGCCTGCTGGAGATGGACGACGCGGCGATCGACGCCTCACACGTCAGGGTACTCAAAGGGGGGCTCACACCGGACCTTCGCCGGTCGACCGGGCCCGGCCCGGCAGCCAGCACGACTTGATCGTCGACCGGCACGGCACTCCGCCCGTTGTCTCTCTGACCGGCGGAAACCGTCACGAAGTCACTCAGCTCATGCTGCTGCTGGACGCCCTGCCCCGTATCCGCAGCCTGCGTGGCCGGCCACGCCGCCGCCCTCGGCGGCTGTTCGCCGACCGCGGCTACGACTTCGACAAGTACCGCCGTCTGATCCGGGCCCGTGGGATCACACCCAAGATCGCCCACCACGGCACACCGCACGGCTCCGGCCTGGGCAAGACACGGTGGGTCGTCGAGCACACCTTCGCCTGGCTCCACCAGTTCAAACGACTCCGCATCCGCTACGAGACACGCACAGAACTCCACCTCGCCCTACCCCAACTCTCCTGCAGCATCATCTGCTTGAGACGACTCCGAACCTCATTCTGAAACGATCAGTAAGAGGTGCTCACACAATGGACGCCCGGCTCGCAACGTCTGTTACACACTTCCCCCGCTAGCGCTGGGGGTGCCTGCGCGCCGGGTTGCCGAAATACCGCTCGTAGTTCCCCTGCGAGGGCCTTCCGGCGCCTTGCGATCGCACGCACCAGACGGCGAGCTGATCGGACTCCCATTTCGTGAGCACCTCTAAGGACAGCTAGGAGCACACGCATGACTGAAGAAAACCCTCCCACTCCCGTGGACCTGCCCGCCTTCAAACAGCGCCTGGGCCGCACGGGCGTGTGGCTCTCGTCGTTGTCCGCGGTGGCGGCGGACGAGGAGCGGCGTGCCGTCGCCGTCATCGAAGAACTTGGTTACGGGACGCTGTGGTTCGCCGAGGGCCCCACTGGAAAGGAAGCATTGACCCATGCTGCCGTCCTGTTGTCCGCAAGCCGGCGCCTGATGATCGCGACCGGCATCGCCAACATCTACGACGCGACGCGACCGCCGCGGCCAACGGCGCCAGGACGCTCTCCGAAGCGTGGCAAAGCCGTTTCGTGCTGGGCCTAGGCGTCAGCCACCTGCCGATGGTGAGCGGCCGAGGGCACGACTACAGCAAACCGGTGTCCACCATGCGGGCGTACCTCGATGCCATGGACGCGACGCCCGTCGACGCGCCGTTGCCCGAGCCGGTGCCGCGCGTGCTCGCCGCGCTGCGCCCGAAGATGCTGGAGCTCGCCGCGACGCGGGGCCAGGGGGCCCACTCCTACTTTGTCACGCCCGAACACACCCGCAGGGCTCGGGAGACCCTCGGCCCCGATCCCCTCCTCGCCCCCGAGCAAGCAGTGGTGGTCGACACCGACCCCGAGCGGGCGCGAGCCGCCGCCCGCGGGTACGCAGCCGTGTACCTGTCGCTGCCCAACTATCTGAACAACCTGCGCGAGCTGGGCTTCTCCGACTCCGACTTCGAAGACGGAGGCAGCGATGCGCTCATCGACGCGGTCGTCCCGTGGGGCGACCCGGAGACGCTGGCTGAGCACATTGGGGCGCACTACCGGGCCGGTGCCGACCACGTCGCCGTGCAGCCCATCGCGCAGACACTCGACCGGCAATTGGAGGACCTGCGCCTGCTCGCCCCCGTCCTGCCCCGCTGATCCGTGGCCCCGCCCCCGGGCTCGAAAGCGCTCCGCCGCTCCGGACCGCAGCACGCGGTACAGCGAAGTGGGCCGGACACGGATGTGGTCGTGGCGTATTCGCCGGTGTGACGGCGAGACGCGATGCATCCGCAGCGGCTTGCCATCGGAGGTCAGCACGAAGCAGTAGGCGTCACGGTGGCAGAGGAAGTAGGAGACAACGATCAAACCCTCGGCCGGCGCGTGCTGCTCCCGCAGCAGCGCGCGGCTCGCAGGGGTCGAAGTATGGTTCACCCACCCAGGGGCGCCGAGTGTGGCTCTAAAACCCTATGGGCCTTTTCGTCGTTTGTGCTGGACCGGATCCCTACCCGGCTGGTCCAGTTGGTAGGGGTACTGCGGGCCGCGATGCCTCACCGACGACAGGCCCGACACCGGACCAGGTCGCTCAAGTCCTCCATCCGCTGGTACCGCGATCCGAAGGCGCTGCCGAAACTGTTCGCGCGACGTCTTGTCTACGCGCATGTCGGCGCCGCTTGCTGCACGACCTCGAAGGACCACAGTGTGGACCCGCTCGCCGCCGGCTTGGGGCGGTCGCTGCCTTCCGTGTCATCGCTCTGGTGGGCTGTCTTCATGGGGCCCTCCATCCAGGCTTGGAAGGACTCTTCGTCACGCCACCGCGTGTAGACGAGGTAGTTGTCGGTGCCTTCAACGGGGCGGAGGAGTTCGAACCACTCGAACCCGTCGGAGTTTTCCACGGCATGGGCACGGGAGGCGAAGCGCTTCTCCAGTGTCTCCCGCTGCTCGGCGGGGACGGTCAGTACGTTGATTTTGACTACGCTCATGGCCTCATCCTGCCGCACGGCGGCCGACAGGATGAGGAGCGGCTCGTGCATGACGTGGTTCCGCGGGGCGCCGACCGGATCGGGACCGGTGCCGGGGCACGTGACGGTGCCCGCCCAGCTACGCCGCCCAGTCGAGTCCGGGGTCGGCGAGTTGTTGAGCTTGTCGGCGGTGAACTTGGCGCGCCTCGACTTCGTGTTCGACAGAAACACTCCGAGCTTGACCTCGGTCCCGTCCGGGAGGGTTTTCTACGTTCCCTCTGGGGACGGTCAGGGAGCCCGTATGGGTCGCAGGGCTGCCAAGCCCCGCTCGAAGGGCCCAGAGCCGCCCTTGCGGGCCCTCGCCGGTGTTTCTTTGGGGGCGGGCAGCGGCTGGACGCCGAGCTGCTGCTGACTCTCACTTCGTTGCCGGGGTGATTCTCACTGAGATGTCTGAGCAGGGGAGAGCGAAACTCCTGGGATAGAGGCTGATCCCCCGATCGGAGGCACGGGACGATCGGGGTGCGTGTCGGTGGCCAGCCTAAGACCGTGTCCTATGTGGTGATCGCTCATTGGGCTGTTCATGGGGCGGGATACGTGGAGTTGGATTGTTCCGGACGGGCTGTGGGAGATCGCGAAGCCGCTGATCCCGCCGTCGAAGGTGCGTCCACAGGGCGGCGGGACGCAGGACACGCCTGATGTGACACTGTTCGCGGCCGTCATCCACGTGCTGGTGAGCGGGTGTGCCTGGCGGGCTCTGCCACCGTGCTTCGGGATCTCGAAGTCCACCGCCCACCGGCGCTTCGTCATCTGGTCCAGAGCCGGTGTCTGGGGCCGGCTGCACGAGGCGGTGCTCGACCGTATCGACGAGTGCGGACTGCTCGACCTGTCCCGCGTGGTCCTCGACTCCGCCCACGTGAGGGCTAAAAAAGGGGCGAACTCACAGGCCCGAGCCCCGTGGACCGGGGCAGGCCCGGTTCCAAAATGTACGTCCCGTCGGACGCGGCCGGACTGCCCCTGGTCGTCGGCGTCTCCGCCGCCAACACCCACGACAGCCAAGGCATGAGCCCATGGTGGCCGGCCTCCAAACGAGACACGACCCCCACCGCGGCTGGAACTATAAACCCGGCAAGCTACACGCCGACAAGGCTTATGACATACCTGACCTGCGGAAATGGCTCCACGGGAAACGTATCGGCGTCCGCATCGCCCGCAAAGGCATCGAATCCAGCGAACGGCTCGGCCGCCGAAGATGGGTCATCGAACGCACCATGTCGTGGCTGACCGGCTACCGCAGACTCAACCACCGCTACGAACGCCACCCCCGCAACTACTTGGCATTCCCCGGCCTCGCCGCCACCCTCTGCTGCTACAAACGACTCCTCCGACTCACCACATAGGACACAGTCCTAACAATGGATTAGGTGATCAGTCCATCGGCGTCGGCCCGCGTCTGGAGCTGGGTGAGGATGTGCTGCCATGTCCCGTTCCGTTGCTGGCGGCGGAACAGTCCGTAGACCGTCTCCCACGGGCCATACCGCTCGGGCACATCCCGCCGGGGCACGCCGGTTCGCGTGCGGAATCGTATGCCGTTGATCAGCTTGCGCTTGGAGTGCTGCGGCGGTCGACCGGGCTTCCGGCCCCGAGGCAGGAGCATCTCCAAAACGGCCCATTGAACCTGTCAAATCTCCTCGCCCCACGGACCGTGATCACCCCACAGCCTTGATCCACTTCTGGGGGTGGTGGCGCGTGAGCTTCATCCGCGTGGTGTTCGCCGTCAGCCGAGACGGTCGCGACCGGCGGTGGTGCAGCGACAGGATGCTCACATGCAACCGATCTTCGTTCTCGTACACAGTCCGTCGGTGGGTCCCTCCACTTGGAACCCGGTGGCCGAACAGCTGACTGCCGCGGGATACCGGGTGCGCGTGCCGTCCTTGCTGCACGTGGGCGCCGGCGAACCACCGTTCTGGCCCCGGATCGCCAAAGCCGTCCGAGACGACCTCGGGGAGATCCCGACGGATCACCCCGTCATACTGGTGGCACACAGCAACGCGGGTCTGTTCCTCCCGTCTATCCGCTCGGGGCTCGACCATCCGGTGACCGGCTCGGTCTTCGTCGACGCCGCGCTACCGGCCCGCACCGGACCGACCCCCGTTGCTCCACCCGAACTCCTGGAGTTCCTCCGTCCTATGGCGGTGAACGGCATGCTGCCGCGCTGGACCGACTGGTGGGACGAGGCTGACATCGCGCCCATGTTCTCCGACCCGACGACGCGGCAGAAGGTCATTGTCGAGCAGCCCACGCTTCCGCTCGCCTACTACGAGCAGCGCGTCCCAGTCCCCGATGACTGGGACGACCACCCCTGTTCCTACCTGTTGTTCGGCCCCCCATACGACGGCATGTCCACCGACGCCCGCGAACGCGGCTGGCGGACCGCACACCTGCCCGGCGCGCATCTGCACCAGATCGTCGACCCCGTCGGGACCGCCCGGAACCTCCTCGATCTCACCACCGGTGAAGCCTGACAGCTACGACACACCGACCACCTGCTCGACTGCATCGCCGATCTCAAGTCGACTCCGCCGCCACTATAGAGGCATGATCCTTCCCCGTTCGGTGCCTACCTCGGCACCGGCGTCCCATCCGGAAGCAGTCCGTACCTCGCCCAAGTCGACGCCTTGAGCCAGTGCGATGTGCTTCATGCACCGGATCAGGTCCGCAGGCGACGCCGTATCGGGATCGGCCGTAATCCGCAGCTCCGCCTCTTGGCCACCCGGTGTCATGTCGCCCTCGCGATTGAGATGCCTTGGACGGACATGGTAAGCCGCTCCGCATCGGCATAGCTCAGATCCGCTGACGGGCGTAGCCGTCACGGGGTGCTCGCCGCCGGAAGGCAGTCGTGCGTGGGGCAAGGTCCTCGTATCGCCCCTTCGTCTCTTGCCCGGGGTCACCCGCGATGGGTGCGGAGCAGGTCAGCGACGGCGGCCGTGGGTGCCGGGCGTATAGCCGAAGGCGCGGCGGAAGACGTCGATGAAGGCGCTGGCGGAGGACCAGCCACAGTGGTGGGCGACCCTGGTCACCGGCACGTCGTCGGCGAGCATGCGCAGGGCGTGGTAGAGCCGCAGCTGGGTGCGCCACTGGGGGAAGGTCATGCCCAGTTCGCGGTGGAAGAGGCGGCTGAGGGTGCGCTCACCGGCCCCTGCTGTGGCTGCTGCCGGCGAGCACGCTGGTGGGCGGCGCCGGAGTCGCTCTCGTCGGGGTCAGCGTCTCCTACCCCCTCACTCTGGCGCTCGTCGCCGTGTCCGGGATCGGTGTCGCTGCCTATCACCCGGAAGCCGCACGCATGGCACGCAACGCCAGCAGCGGCAACCACACCGCGATGGGCTGGTTCTCCCTCGGCGGCAGCGTCGGCTTCGCCGCCGCACCCTTGCTGGTCTCCGCCGTCATTGCCGCGGGCGGCCTGCGCGCCTCACCGCTGCTGGTTGTCCCCGCCCTCGCCGGCGTGGTGTTGTGCGTGGCTGCGCTGCGGCGGATCAAGTCCCCCGCAGCAGGGACAGCCGGCGCTCGTGCCGACCGGGCCGTCGGTGGGGACGACTGGGCATCCTTCCTGAAGTTGTCGGGGGCCATCGTGTGCCGTTCGATCGTCTTCGTCGGCCTCGGTGCGTTCATCTCGCTGTACGTGCGCCAGCGCACCGGCGGCGGGGCCGTCTCGGGTACGGCGGCGCTGTTCGTGCTCTACCTCGGTGGCGCGGTGGGCACCGTGACCGGGGGAAAGCTCGCCACCCGCCATGGCCGTATCCCGGTCGTTCAGTGGTCCTATGTCCTGACCGTCCCCGCCGTGGCCGGCGTGGTCTTCGTTCCTGGGCCGCTGCTCTATGTATTCGTCGCCCTCACCTCGGCCGGTCTGTATGTGCCTTTCTCCCTGCACATCACCCTGGGCCAGGACTACCTGCCCCAGAGGGTGGGCACCGCCAGCGGCGTCACCTTGGGCCTGGCCGTCAGTATCGGCGGCATCGCCAGTCCGTTCATCGGCGCCATCGCGGACGCCGCCTCGCTGCAGACCGCTCTCGTACCGTTGATCGCGCTGCCTGCCCTCGGCTGGTTTCTCCTGCGCACCCTGAACGAACCCGAAATGCTCGACGCGGCCACCAGTCAGCCGCCGACCATCACACAGCCGGAACACGCCGCCGATGGCGATGGGACTGGGTGCCGGGCAGGGTGAAGCTGTCCGGGGTCTTGCCGGACGAACTCATGGCGCCGATACCGGCGGCGGCCCGCACGGCAATTCACGACAGCAGGACGAGGCGTCGTCGCCGGAACGCCAGTCGGCCGAGCCGATAGAGGAAGGTGGCCAAGGATTTCCCACCAGGAGAAATGATCATTGTCCGAGCTGGGGCCTGACTGACCCTTGATCTCAAGCCAGGAGCGGTATTCCGTGTCTCCTGCCTCCTATGGGACCTGATCCGGCCGGGCTCGGTCAGTGCTTCGCGGACCGGGCAGCGTAGCTCCCGAGCGGCCGTGACGGTGAACGGCCGCCCCCGGCGGGTGGTTCACCAGACCGGCCGGAGGCTGGCCGGGTGACCGCCAGGCAGCTGGTCCAGGTAGGTGCGCAGGTCGTGGTGGATGGCGTCGAGGCGGTCGACGCCGATGAGTTCGGCCCACTGCTGCTCGGTCTCGCTCCACAACTGGTCGGCGAGCCGCAGGTATTCCTGCCCTCGGTCGGTCAGTCGCAGGACCTGCGCGCGTCGGTCGGTGGGGTGGGGGTGGCGTTGGAGGTAGCCCCAGTCGGCGAGTTCGGTGACGGTCTTGGATGCGGACTGTTTGGTCACGCCGAGGTGGGACGCCAGGTCGACCGTCGTGGCCCCCGGGTGGTCGGCGAGGTAGCGGAAGGCATAGCCGTGCGCGGGGCGAAGGGGCTCGCGCCCCAACTCGGCCAGCCGGGCGTGCAGATGGTCGCTCATGGCGCGGAAGGCCATCGCGAGCATCAGCGGCACTTCGCCGGGTCTGCGGTCCGCACTGCCGACGGCCGGGGCAGGGTGTGTCTGCATGGCGTCCCTCCTGGGCGGGTGATGAGTACTCGACCATCATAGTCAGTTTGATTGACCTTTTTCGGAGCCTGGCCTATCGTCAAACTGGTCAGTCAAGTTGACCACTTCTGGAGGAATTCATGCCTTTGTCGACCATTGCCGATGCCAAGGTGTTCGACCGCGATGGCTTCACTTTCCGCCCGCTGGCCGTGCCTTCCCGTGGGAGCGTGGAACTCGCGATCTGGGCGCTGGAGATCGCCCCGGGGGCGGCCAGTGAGGCGCACGCGATGGACCGCGAAGAGGTCTTCGTCGTCGTCAGCGGCAAGGTCTCGGCCACCGTTGCAGGACTGGAGGTCAACGCGGGGGACGGCGACGCGATCATCGTCCCCGCCGGCACGGAGCTGCAGATCCGCAACACCTGCGCCGAAAACCCCGCGACACTCACCGCGGTGACCTCGGCCGGGATGAAGGCCACGGTCGGCGACTCGACGTTCCCCCCGCCGTGGGCCCAGTGAATTGACGCGGGCATCGGGACACCCGCTGCTCCGCCGGACCTCGGCGGAGCAGCGACCCTACCGAGGAGAAGAAGCAGCCCTACGGGCAGAAGATGTTGCAGAAGAGTGGAGCAGACCACCATGACCGCCACCACCCGCATCGACGTGCACGCCCACTTCCTGCCCGATGCCTACCTCAGGGCCGCCGCGGACGCCGGACTGACCAGCTTCGACGGCGGCATTCCCATCCCGCCCTGGAGCCCGGACGCAGCAATGGAGTTCATGGACCGTCAGGGCGTCACCGCGCAGGTGCTCTCGGTCCCTTCACCCACCGCCCACCGCCTCGCCGGAACCGCCGGAGCACCGGCCCTGGCCCGTCGTCTCAATGACGCGGCCGCCCAGGTCATCGAGCAGCACCCGAGCCGCTTCGGAGCTCTGGCGCACCTGCCGCTGCCCGACGTGGACGCGGCCCTGGCAGAGATCGCCCACGCCCTGGACGTGCTGGCGCTCGACGGTGTCATCCTGGCAACCAACTACGGCGGCAGCTATCCCGGCGAGCCCGCTCTCGATCCGATCCTGGCGGAGCTCGACCGACGCCACGCCACCGTGCTACTCCACCCCACCGCCCCCGTCTGCTTCGCGCAGACCGGTCTGGGGCGTCCCGCACCACTCATCGAGTTCGTCTTCGACGTCGCCCGTACGGTCACCCACCTCATCTACACCGGCACGCTGACCCGTTACCCCCATCTGAAGATCATCCTTCCGCACGCCGGGGGAGCCGTACCGGCCCTCGCCTGGCGCATCTCCGCCTTCGCCGCACAACCCGCCCTCACCCCCGGCGCGGATCTCGCCCCCGCCACCGTTTCGGCGCAGCTGCGCGGCCTCTACTACGACCTCGCCCTCGGAGCAAACCCGCACTCCCTTTCCACTCTGCTGGAAACCGCCGACCCCAGTCACCTGCTGTTCGGCACCGACTACCCCTTCAGTCCCGAACCCCTCATCACCGCCAACGCCCGCGGTCTGCGTGGCTATCCGGGCATCACCGACAGCGTCCACCGCCTCATCGAGGCCGACAACGCGCTTCCCCTCCTCCCGCAGCTCGCCGCACGGCTTGCCTAAAAGCCCCGCCGCACGCTGGCAGAGCGCTGAACTCCCCGGAATGGTGCCGGGTGATCCACCCTCGGTCGGACAGGCGTCTCGCCCGCGAGCGCACCCCTTCGATCTTCGCCGGCACCTGCTCCAGGCCCAGGGCCGCTGCCGGCTCCTTGGCGCGCATTCCGCCCCTGCCCGCCACTGCTCCGGCTTCCAGGGCCGACATGATCCGCTGGTAGTCCGCCGCGAGGACCCCACTGGTCAGGTGCTCACTGCCGCGGGGAACCGGCGACCCCGCCACCGCAGCAGTCACCATGGCGGTTCCGGCCCTGTCCTTCGCCACGTCCACGGTCTGAACGGACGGTTCGGCCAGCACCTGCACCACCGCTTCACGGGCGATGACCAGCCGCTCAAGGGCCCGCTCGGCCTCGTCGAGCACGGCCGCGATCCGGGCCGCTTCCTCCCACACCCGCACGACCGCTTCCCTCGCGGCCGACTCCTTCGCCTCCAGCAGACCCGGCGCCGACGGCACCCGCCACCTCCACCCGATCAAGGAGCGACACGACGCCCCAGCACTCCCTTGCCGAAGGGCACTTCACTCCTCACCAGTGGAAACTCAACGGCCGTGATCGGAATGACAACGGCTTCTGAGGTTCGCCAGCGGAGAGGTTCACGTGGCCGATCACGTGCTGGTACGTGGGCACACCGACGAGTGCTCGGTCGCGACTGCCGAGGCGCCGCCGCGCCCCTGCACCTACAGCGAGAGGCAGGAGTCGGCCGGCGCCGTGATCGACAAGATTTCGCCCCGCAGATCACCGGGCTGTCCGCGCTGGAACGCGAAGTCATTCATGCGCGTCCGGAACGGACTGTTCACAACCCCACCGCCAAGGCCGCCATCGGCATGGCCGTGTGGGACGTGATCGGGCAAGCGGCCGGGATGGCGGTCCTTGAACTGCTCGGCGGCTGGTCGGACCGGATGCGCGTCAGCCACATGGTCGGCTTCGCCCCCGCCGCCCAGATGGTCGCGGAAGCGGAAAAGATCCAGGACACCTATGGCATCGCGACCTTCAAAACGAAGGTGGGCCGCCATCCCTGTACCCAGGATGCAGAGGCCTGCCGCGCGTCGCGCGCGGCGCTACCGGCAGGGCATGATGCTCACCGCCCGTGCCACCAGCCGCGCGGAACGCGCCTGGCTCCGGGACGTACGCGGCGAGGACGCCCCCGAGGCCGACGCCGCGCCCGGCCGGAGCACTCCCCGTACGAGCGAAGAACCCCCGAGCTGAGGGGCATTCTCGGCGGTTGGCTCGTGATCGTCCGGGGCGAGTTCTCACACATCGAGTTCCAGGGCTTGCAGGTACCGGGCCGGGGCGGCGCAGTCTCGGTGCGCCCGCTGCGGTCGGCGGCGCCGTATGTGTGCAGCCTGGGATCAGCGGGCGCTGAGTGGCGCAGCCGCAGTACGTTTGGACGCCATGCGGATCACGAAATACACCCACGCTTGTGTACGGCTGGAACACGAGGGCCGGGTGCTGGTCATCGATCCCGGTGTGTGGAGCGAGCCGGCTGCCTTGACCGGTGCGGACGCTGTACTGGTGACTCACGAACACGCCGATCACATCGATGTCCTTCGCCTGGCCGGGCTCGGCGTGCCGGTATACGCCCCTGCCGACGCGAACATTCCACGGCTGGAGTTCCTCGGGGTGTCCTGCGGCGCGGAGTTCACCGTCGCTGACTTCCGGGTACGGGCGGTTGGCGGGCGTCATGCGATCATCTACGGCGGCCAACCGGAGTGTGCGAACCTCGGCTACATCCTCGACGAGGCGATCTATCATCCCGGTGACTCGCTTCACGTGCCCGATCAGCCGATCGAGACGCTCCTGGTTCCGGCCCAAGGATCGTGGATGAAGACAGCGGAGGCGATCGACTTCGTCAAGGCGATCAAACCGCAGCGGGCGTTCGCGATTCACGACGCCCAGATCAACGATCGCGGCCTCAGCAGCGTTAACGGCTGGCTCGCCGAGGAGACCGACAACGGCTACCGATATCTGAGGCCCGGCGAATCGGTCTGAGGAGCCCGCAGGTCCCCGGCGGCGAGATGTGCGTAGGTTTGTCGGCCGCCTCCGAGGGACGGAAGGTCCTGGATGTTCAGGCTGCTGGACTTGAACTTGTCCCCGTCGACTGCGTTGGCGAGGCGATTTCGCCAGCGCCGTGAGGATGTCCAACAGAGGGCGATGCAGCCGGTGCGGTTTGACGTAGCGGAAGTTCTGGAGAATCGGAAGGATCTGGTCTTGCTGTCCGCCCTGAATGCTCCAGGGCGAGAACTTCCGCTCTCCTTGGGTCACGCGGCAACGGACGAACGTCGAGGCGGCTGGCTGTTCCCAGGCGATGTAGGTTCCGCCGCCGCGACCGGGTAGTGGCAGGCAGCGTGCGATTGCTTCCCAATCCGGGTCTTTCAGCAGCTAGTTGCGCATGCGTGCTCGCCGTCTCTGATAAACGACAAGTGCTCGTCTGCTCCGAGTTCGGCAGTCAGGCCGGCGAGGGCTTTGACGAAGTGTTCTGAGCTGTCTGTGTCTCGCAGCCATCGGCCAAGCGCGGTCGCGGCCCCGCGTGTGTAACCGGGGCGGTGGATTCCGAAGAATTCGTGTGGGCTGTGGGCGGGCTGGTGGCCCTCGTCGGTCTGCCGTTGCGGACGTGTGTGGAAGAGTTGTGGGTTTCGTCAGCTGGGATCGGATCTAGAAGTGGCCTGTTCCCATAGGTCCAGTCCCGCGCGGAGGAGTTCGCATGCAGCTGCCGTCTCTTCGTCCGTCCAGGTCTCCTCGCCGCCGTCGGCTGCGAGAGCGTTGCCGCCGAAGATCTTTTCGTAGGCGTTGTCGTGGATCGCTCCTTGCGTGGGGAGGGGTGGGCTGGCCTTCAGGCTGTGTGAGAGGTCTTCGAAGAAGTTCCACGCTTCCAGCAGCAGCCCTGCCGACGCTGAGTCATGGTGAGGGTGCTCGACCCACCGCCGTACGGCGCCCAGGTCGAGAGCGTCTTCCTCCCCCCAGATGAGCTCCCAGCGGTTGCTGTTGCATTGTTCCTGCAGCGTCTTGGGGTCGTGGAACGCGAGGAGTCGTCCGCGGTTGTCCACTACGAGCTCGTTAGGGCGCGTATCGGGTTGTGATCAATCTGCCGGATTCGGCTTCGTGGCGGGGTCTGATCAGGTAAATCTTCATGCGTGACGCGAGTGCAACTG
>NZ_JBICXE010000050.1:0-41852 GCF_043200155.1 Streptomyces sp. NPDC048473 | reverse complement strand
GGGCGGCTCCGAAGGGCCATACCTTCATCTCTTGCACAGCACCGCTTTCAGAACTTCGCCTACATAAAGCTCCTCTCAGCGTTCGTGGCACACCGCTTGTTCGAATTGCGTGTCACTTCGGACACGCCCGGCTCTGGCGCCGCGGTCGGGGTGCGGCCCCGGCATGGTCGGGTCCGTGGTCGGCCTCATGGTCGGGTCCGTGGTCGCCCCGACCATGGCCGTCCGCTCGGGCCGTGGCGGCACCCGGGCGAGTGATTTTCCTTCGCGTACGCGGGCGCAGTCCTAGCGGAGGCGCGTCCAACTTGCCTATCTCCAACGGGTATTGACATCTTTTCGTGTGTTCTGTCATGTTCTATCCGCCACTTCCGACGAACGATCGAGAGGTGATCTCATGCGACGAACCGAGTACGACGCGGGACAGGCCGCCAAGCGCCTGAACGTGCCCGCATCCGCCTTTCGGTGGGCCCGGCACGCCGGACTCATCCCCGACCCGGACGCGTCGTCCTCCCAGTGGTCCCGGGCCGCTGTGGAGGCGCTGGACGCCGACGCCATCCGGGCCGCGATGCCCTCCGGGCCGATCGGCGGCGGCGCGGCGGCGGACCGGATCGCCGACGCACTCGGCACCCCGAACCCGACCGCGTACGGCGAGAAGGCGAACGTGACGGCGTTCGTGGTGCGGCGGTTCGTCGACCGCGGCCTGCTGGCCGACCTGAGCGCGAACCCCGAGGGGACGCTGCACCACCCCGACCAGGTCGCGGAGGTCTGCCGCCGCGAGGACCTGGCGGACCTGGTCGCCGCCGACACCCCGCTCGGACCCGAGCAGGCCGCCGCCCGGCTCCGGGTACGCCGTGCCGACTTCGACCACATGATCCGGCTCGGCTGGCTCCGCTCCCCGCAATCGATCGAGGTCCAGTTCGGCACCAGCCGGGCCGGGGCCGTCGACGTCGCGCTCTACACCACGGCGTCCGTCGACGCGGTCATCCCCGCCCACCCCGAAGTCGACTGGGAGCAGCTGCGCGCGGTGGAGAAAGGCCGGCGCTCACCGCTCGCGGCACTGCGCCCGGCCCCGGCAACCGCCTGAGCCTGCGGGCGCCCGTACAGCGCTACTTGAGCCAGAACTGGAACGCAGCGGTGTCCCGGAACCCATCACGGGGTGGGTTCCGGAACACCGCTTCCGGCCGCTGCCCGTGACGGGGGAGGCGCGGGCAGCGGGGTTCTTGGGCGGGCTACGGCCCGCTCCGGCGGCGGGTTCTCACAGATCCCCCGCGGCGATCAGTTCGGCGCGGGTCCGCCTCACCTTCAGCTGCGTCGGGTTCTCCGCCGGCCATTCCGCCCGCCCGGTGGTACGCAGCCAGATGACACCGCCCCGGATGTCGGTGACGATCGCGCGGACCCTGCCCTCCATCACCTCGTCGCCGACCCCTGGCAGATCATCGGTCCTGGTCATCCGCTCACCTCCATCTCAGCCCATACGCGTTTACCCCACGGCCGGGTTCCGGAGCCCATCAGGTCGTAGCCCCATCGGTCGGCCAGCTCGTCGACCAGGACCAGGCCGCGCCCGTTGACGTCATCTGGGGCTGGGGTGCGCATTTCCGGTAACCGCTGGGGTGCCCGGTCGATCACGGCCACATAGACCCGGTCGTCCGCGGGACGGTCGACGATGATGCGGACCGCAGGACCATGGGCATGCCGGACCGCATTTGCGACCAGCTCCGACAGCACCAGTGCTGCCGTCTCCGCCGCGTCGTCCAGGCCCCATGCGCACAGCGCCACACGAGCCAGACGCCGGGCCTCTTCTGCTGTCTGCGGAGCGCGTGTCTTCGTCGTGTTGTAGCCGGGGTACCCCGTTCTGCGGGGTCGTGCTGCGGTCATGCCGGACATCGCCAGACCTCGGGTCGGTGGTGGGTCGGAGCACGACCGTAAATGCCGGAGGGGGTAGCGACGGGTACAGTCGCTACCCCCTCTCCGAGGGGTACAGGTTGTACCCCTACGCGGCGACCCCGAGTTGACGCGCGAGACCGCGCGCGTCGTCGCGGATGACGGCACTGCCGCTCTCCGCCAACTCCACGGCCGCACCCCTGGCGAAAAGGTTGTACCTCGCCGTCTCCGGGCTGGCCTTGTACGCCTTCTTCAACAGATGCACGACCGCGACGGACTCACCCTCCAGGCTGTACGCGCGCGCTGTTTCGATGAGGTGGAAACTGCGGCGGGTGGCCGACGGCATGGTGGCGAGGTCGATGTGCGTGGCCGCGTCGACGGCCGCGCCCGACCGGACGAGATCGTTGTTCATGGTGATCGCGTACGCGTTGACCATGTCCTGGCCGAAGATCAGCCAGGGATGCGCGTAGCCGTCGCCGAGACGGTGGGCAGCCTCGTCTGCCTTGTCCCAGTGCCGTTCGGCGTTGCCCTTCTGCCCGACCTTCGCGTACGACAGAGCGGCAGCCAGGTGCAGCAGACCGCCGAGGGTGATGTCCTCGGATCCGCGGTCCGGGTCGAGCAGCTTGATGGACTTCATCGCCAGGTCGACGCGGGCCTCGTGGCGTTCCCCGGCGTCGCGGAACACATGGTTGAGGTACCACGCTGAAGCGGCGATGGCGCGCGGGCTGTCGGCGTCCTGAGCGATCGTCATGGACCGGTCGCCGGTGAGCATCACCAGTTCCTGCGCGGGCTGGAACGAGAGGTACAGCTGTGCGAGGTGGTAGGCCTGCGCGAGGCTCACCTGGACCCGCCGACGATCGGCTCCCTCGTGCGCGCGGGCGGCGTGCTTGAGGTCCGCCAGCAGAGCCGGGAGGACGTCGGCTACGCGGGTGCGGTGGTCACCGACGCCGTGCCATGCCTGCCAGGCATGTCGGACCCTCGTCGCGAGCCCTGCCGCCGGCGCGGGTTCCTCGTCGCGGGCCAGCACGTTGTAGTCCGTCAGCGCTTCCTTCACTCGCAGGAGCGAGGGGTGGGCCGCCTTGGTGTAGGTGGCGGCCGCCAGACGCTCATCACCAGTGAGCGAGGCGAGATCGTCCACACCGAGCGCCTCCGCCAGACGAAGAAGGAGCGGCAGGCGTGGCATGCCCAGGCGGTCAGTCTCGATGGCCTTAACCCATTCCGTACTGCGGCCGACGAGACCAGCGAGCACCGGCCGCGCCAGCCCTCTCCGTTCACGTGCTCGTCGGACCCGCTGACCGAACGAACCCGGGCCATTTTCAGCGTCTTGCGCCATGACGAACTCCGTTCTGACGTCGCACTCAGGACGGTACCCGGGCCCGAGCATCCCGGGACACACTTCGGCCCGCACTCCCCCGCTTCCGTGGGAGGCGGGCCGTTGGCGTCTCCCGCCTTCGATCCTCAGGAAGCCGCTGCAGACGTGAGCGGATCACGGCGACTCGTCAGACGGTCGGCCGGTATCCCTGGGCGGACAGTTCGGCACTCCGCCACGAACGCCCCGCGGGCTCTCAGTGCCCGCAGCCGGCCATGGGGGTGTCGAGGTATTTCCAGGTCTGGGGTCCGACCTGGCCGTCGGGCTTGAGGCCGCTACAGCGTTGGAGGGCGCGTACGGCGGTATCGGTGCTGTCCCCGAACTTGCCGTCGACAGTGAGCGTGTAGTCGTAGTTGTTGTTCAGCAGGCACTGGATCTGTTTCACCTTCGAGCCGACCATGCCTTTGGCCATGGTCTGGGTGCGGTCCCAGTTGTAGCGGCAGTTGGCCCGGCCGGCGGCGCCGAGCGCGGCGGCCGGGCTGGGCGAGACGGAGGCCGCGGGCGATGCTGCCTGGTCCTTGGCGGAGGTGCTGGGGTGAGGAGCCTTGTTCGTGTCCTCTTCGCCTGAGGACTCCTTGCCTTGGTCCTGGTCGTGGTCCTTGTTCTTCTCTTCGTTGCTCGTCGGAGCTGTGGCCGGTGGGGTGCTGCTCTTGGGGGTTTCGTCGTCCACCGGCTGGTCGTCGCTGGGACGGTTGTCGCCGCCGGTCTCGGGCTGGGACACGGCGGGGTTGTCCGTCTCGTGGACCGAGTACCAGCGCCCGACCAGCAGCAGCGCGGCAAGAGCGGCGGCGATCAGCGCGAGGGTTCTGATCCGGCGCCGAGGCGCAACAGGAGGACTCGCGGGTGATGGTTTGGCGGGAGCGGGCGGGGCCGGTGTGGGGGCAGGGGGGGCAGGGGCCGCCGTCGCAGGAGCCGGGGCCGCAGCGCCGGGAACGGGGTCGGGGACTGTCGGTGGGGTGGGGTCCGGGGCGGCCGGTTCGGGGACCGGAGCAGGAACTGTTTCCGGGGGTTCGGTGCCGGCCGTCTCTGTCTGCTGGTCTGCGGCGCGCCGGGCCCGTTCAGCGTCGTCCCACAGGCCCAGCAGCTTGCTCTTGTCCAGCCCGCGGCGGGAACAGAGCCGTTCCACCGCTGTCCGGGGCGGGAACGCCGCGCCTTTGAGGACGCGGTTCCAGGAGGAGCGGGAGTAGCCGGTGTCGTGGGTGAAGGCGTCCAGGGAGAGGTTTTTGGACTCCTTCACCTGACGCAGTGCCTGGAGCAGCGCGGCTACTTCTGGCAGTGGCTGCGCGGGTGGCATGTCGCCTTGTTCGGGTCGCATGGGTCTTCCCCCCAGTACCGATGTGATCGTCATGTTCCACAGCCGTTCCTTTTCGCAGGTCAAGGGCCTTGTGGAACGGCCGGGACGGTGCGGTACGGGTGGAATGGCGATCAGGCTACCGGTGGGACGGCGGCACCCCGAATCTTCATCTCGTCGACGCCGCGAAGGCGCCGCATCAACTGCCCTCCGGACGAGTGCCGGCGGGTCTGACGACGGGTGAAGAAGTGCGCATCATCAGCAAGAAGACGGCCCTTCAGGCAGGTGCCATGGCCGCGGTCGCGGCGGTCGGATTTGGCGTGATCAGTGCCTCGGGAAGCGAGCGGGCGCAGGCGTCCAGCCCGACCGTGTACAGCGTGAAGGGCTTCGACACCAGCCACCACAACGCTCACCCGATCCAGTGGTCGACGGCGGCCAGGGGCGGGTACTCCTTCGTGTTCCACAAGGCGAGTCAGGGCACCGGGTACAAGGACCCCACGTTCCGCGGGGACTTCGCCGCGGCTTCCCGGGCGGGCCTGATGAACGCGCCGTACCACATGTACTCGTCCGGCAGCGGCGCGGCGCAGGCCGCCCACTTCATCACGACGGTCCGTGTGGCCGGCTACAACGGCCGCACGGCCGGTCAGCTGCCCCCGGTGGTGGACCTGGAGACGCTCGACGGGGAGTGCCCGTCCGGGATCAGCAGCGCGCAGGTCGGCGCGTTCCTCTCCACGACCCGGCAGGCGTTCGGGGTGAACCCGATCGTCTACACCTCCAAGGCATTCACCGACAGGTGCCTGCGCGGTGACGTCTCCGCGCTGAAGAACAGCCCGCTGTGGCAGCCCCGCTACAAGAGCGGAACCCGTGAGCCCGCCCCGGTCGGCGGCAGGGGTTGGTCGATCTGGCAGCACACCGAGACCGGCACGGTGCCCGGCCTTAGGGGCAACGTCGACGTCAACGCCTACCGCGGCACGCTGACCCAGCTGCGCACGCTCGCTCACCTCAGTCCCGGCCAGCCCCCCGCCCAGCCGGGCACCGGCACGGGCACGGGGTCGGGCACGGGTACGGGTACGGGTACGACCACGCCGTCCACGGCTGTCTGGCCGCTGCTCAAGACCGGGGCGCGGGGCGTGAACGTCACCACCGCCCAGCACCTCCTGGCCGCCACCGGGCACTCCACCACCGCCGACGGCATCTACGGCCCGTCCACCCGGAACGCGACCACGGCGTTCCAGCGCGCCCACGGCCTGACCGCCGACGGAATCATCGGCCCGAACACCTGGAACAAGCTCGTCCCGACCGTGCGCAGCGGCTCCAACGGGTCCGCGGTCAAGGCCGCCCAGGCCCAGCTCGCCGGATACGGCAACCGCATCACGGTCGACGGCGCCTTCGGCCCGGCCACCCGGAACGCGGCCACCGCGTTCCAGCGCGCCCACGGCCTGACCGCCGACGGAATCATCGGCCCCAAGACCTGGAACAAGCTGATCAACGGAACCAAGACGACCACCCCGCCCGCCCCGACCAAGCCCGCTCCGACGAACGGCAAGCTGACCCACCGCCAGGCCCTCACGCAGCTCGCCGCGGCCGGCATCAAGGCCCCGGTCGGCCGGACCTCCCTCGGAGGCGTCCGCGCCCGCACCATCCAGGGCGTCATCGCCCTGAAGAAGGCCAGCGGCTGCACGATCACCATCACCGGCGGCACCGAGTCCGGCCACAGCACCAGGGGCAACCATTCCCACGCCAACGGCTACAAGCTCGACTTGCGCACCCGTGACGAGGGCCGCTGCGTGACCAACTGGATCAAGACCACCCAGCGCAAGGGCGCCCCGCGGGGCAAGGACGCCCGCTGGCACGGCACCCTCAACGGCATCTCCGCCGAGTACGTCTACGAAATCCCCCGGAGCGGCGGCGTCCACTGGGACATCACCTTCATCTAAAAGCACACACCCCGGTCCGAGAACCTGAGAAACAGCAGCGGGCGGCACCCCTCAAGGTGCCGCCCGCTGCACGTCCGGCACGAGTCCGGGGCGGCCCACCCCTGAAACCCGCCACCACTTCTTGATCACTCCGGGGGGAGACTGGCCGGATGAACGACCGCCGCCGCCCGCTGGGCACCGGACCCCGCCCCGACAACTCCGGGTTGTCGCCCACCGCGCCGCGCGCCGGCCTCGCCGCCGAACGCATCACCCCGGACGTCCGGGCCACCACCGAGCCGCCCGCCCCCGGACCGGACAGAAACCGCCGGGTCCTCGGCACCGGCCACGAACACGCCGCCGGGCAACCGTCCGGTGCGGCAGTCGGGCCCTGACGGGCGGCATTGAGAGACTGTCGGTTGAAACCGAAGTAGCCGCCCGTGGGGTGGTGAAGCGAACGGAGGAAGCGCGTGGCCAAAGTCCATGTCTTGTTGAACCGCAAGGGCGGCGTCGGCAAGAGCCTGATCTCGCTCAACATGGGCGCGGTGTGCGCCGATGTGTGCGGCACCCGTCCGGACGGGCAGCCCTACGTGGCGGTGGCATCCGCCGACCCGCAGGGCACGACCCTGTGGCGCGCGGCGCGGCTGGCTGAGCAGCCCTTCGACGTGCTGGACATCTCCGGGGACGTCGGCAACATCGCGCATTTGAAGGCGCTGCCGTATGCGCACATCTTCGTGGACACGCCCGGCTGGGCGGAGATCGACCCGAAGACGGGTCAGGATCCGCTGGGGAACGAGCGCTACGGGCAGATCCTGCGGGCGCTGCTGGACCAGGCCGACGATGTGATCGTGCCGATCCTGACCGAACAGGACTCCTACGAGCCGACGTGGCAGACGATCGAATGGGTGGTCAAGCCGCGCGGCATCCCGTACCAGGTGGTCATCAACAACTGGCCGCCGGCGGAGGGGCAGGCGTACGTGGACGGCACCCGCGGCTACTGCGAGAAGCACGGCTGGCCGGTCGCGCAGACCGTGATCCGCCGCTATCGCGTCCACACCAACGCCACCAGAGTGGTCACGCAGTACAACAACAACCGCGTCGAGCTCCAGGCCCGCGAGGACTTCTACCGCTACGCCCTGGAACACGGCCTGCGCGGCGCGGGCGACCGCATCGGCCAGACCAACGCGGTGGAGGCGTGATGGCCGGCACGCGCACGACCATCGCCGAGCAGCTCGCGGCGACGAAGACCGGCACAGACGTCGATCCGGCCAAGCGGACTGTCCAGTCTTCCCAGTCTCCGCAGGCCACCGCTTCTCGTCAAAGTGACGAAAAGACTAATAGTCTTCCGAGTCTTCCCGCAGTCTCCGTCTTCGTCGCGCCGCGCGCCGCCGATCCGGCCGAGCGACTGTCGTACTGCGAGAACGCAATCCTGCACGCGGACCGCCAGACCGAGCTGGCCACCGAGCGCATCACCCAGCAGTACCTGCTGTGGGTCGGCGAGCCCTACCAGATCGTGCGGGACGAGGAGCTGTTCCGGCTGGCGGGCTACGACACGTTCGACGCCTGGGGCCGTGCGCTCAACGGCCACAGCGGCGACTACATGAACAAGGTGATCCGCATCGGCCCGGTCGTGCGGGCCCTGGCGTCAGTCACCCGGCGGCAACTCAAGGAACAACCGCTGCGCCCGCTGGTCTCCGTCCAGCGCGACCACGGCGACGACGCCGCCCGCGAATGCTGGAAGACCGCCGAAACCGCGGGCGACCTCACCGAACGCGGACTGCGCGACGCCGCGATCAAATGCGGCTACAAGGTCAACCTCGAACCGGCCGCCGGACGCACCGCCCCTGCACCACGTCCGCTCGACCCGGCCGGCGTCCTGAACGTGGGCAAGCTCAAACGCCTCGCAGCCACCGAACCGGCCCGCGCGCTCGCCCTGTGCCGGACGCTGCGCGAGGAAATCGACCGCCTGGAACACGAACTGACCCAGGAACAGCCGGACCCCGCCCGGCCTGCCCCGCCCACCGCCTGACCACGGGCGGCCGTTCCTGCTCGGGAACGGCCGCCCCGGTTCATTCCCAAATTTGGGAATGAACCGGGGCGGTCCGGCCGGAGGCGGGCGACGGACCCAAACCGTCCTGGGGTAGAACAGACAGGAGGCCCGGGGCGATTGGTGCGCCCCGGGCCTCTCGTCCGTCGAACGGTCAGACGGTGATCTCCGTCTGGCCGGGGATCGACACTCCGGCGGCTGCGGCCGCGGATGTGGCGGTCAGCTCGGGGTCGACGTCCGGGTAGCCCCGGTCGATGAGCTCCTGGGCGGCCTTCTTGTAGCCACTGGCGGTGGAAGCGGACGCCCCGCCGAGCTTGGCCGCGATGGTGGCGCCGTCCGCTTCCGGGGTAACCAGCAGCAGCCGTGCGACGACGCGAGTCTTGATCTGCACCAGGGACAGATCAGCCAGCGCTTCGGCGTGCGCCGCCCGCGCCCGGTTTTCGGCGGCCAGCTCCGCCATTTCGGCGGCCCGCAGTTCGCGTTCGGCGGCCGCCGCCGTGTCTTCGGCGGCCGTGTGGCGGTGCTTGGCCTTCTCCGCCCGCGCCTTCTCCGCCCGCGCCTTCCCTTCCTCCTCCTCGGCCTTGCCGCGTTCCTCCGCAGCCCGCACCTTCGCCAGACGGGCGGCCTCTTCAACGGCCTTCCGCTCGCTTTCAACGATCGCGGCCTCGGCTGCAGCCGTCCGGCTCTTCGCTTCGACGATCCGCGCGGTCTCTTCGGCGGCGTCCTCCAGAGCGGCCAGGCGCTGCTCCTCCGTGGCCGCCCGCCGCACCGCCGCGAGTGCCGTCTGTGCGGTCAGTTCGGCGGTCGCGCTCGTCCCTGCGGCCTCGGCCTCGGCGGCCCGGGTCGCACCGGTGGTCTGGGCCCGCAGCACCGCCAGCTCGCCCGCCAGCCGGGTCTCTTCCGCCTCGGTCTCCAGCACCGCCAGGCGCTCCGCGTGCTGATCCTCCCGCGCCTGCCGCTGCCGCTCCCGCTTGTCCTCCCGCGCCTGCCGCTCCTGCTGGCGCTCCTGCTCCTGGCGCTCCCGCTCCTTGCGCTCCGTGCGCTTCGCCTCGGTCCGCTCCTGGTCCTCCTTGCGCCGCCGCTCCCTCTCCTGCATCAGGGCCGGAAGGGCGCGCGCCTCTTCCACGCTGACCCCGTACGGGGCCAGCAGTTCGGGCATCCGGTCCAGCACACCCACCCGGTCCTCGGCCAGGCCCGCCTCGATCTCCTCACGGTGCGCCAGCCACACGCGGTAAACCGCCAGGTCGCGGACGTGAGTCCGGGCCTCGGCGTAGGTGGAGGGCCACGTCTTCGCGTGCCGGAAGATCTTCCATGTGGTGGGCAGGCGCAGCGTCCAGTCGGCCAGGGTCAGCCGGTCCTCGGTGTGGGCGCCGGCCTCCAGCTGGGCGGTCCGCACGATCGCCCAGCGGGCCGCCTCGGTCAGCAAGACGTACGCGATCGGCATCCCGGCGTGGGCCAGCAGACGCGCCGGGTGCTCCAGCAGAGCGTCCGTCAGCCCCGGCGAGCCCGGCGCGGATCCGGCGGCGGCCGCCATGTTCAGGGCGATCGTCACGGCGGTGATGCCGTGCGCCGCGACCCGCAGCCACGGCCGCGACATCCGCTTCCACGCCAGCACCAGGTCCACCGTGTAGAGGGCGATGATCAGCCCATCGACACCGATCGGAAACGCGTAGCTCTGCCAGCCCGCGCCGAACCCCCAGCCGACAGCGGCGGACCGCAGCGCCCCGTACGACAGAGCGAAACCGATCGTCGCAGCGGCCAGACCCGAGACGACCGCGACGACCGCGAGCGGGATCATCAGCCCGCGATGCCGCCCCGCCGGCCGCTCCCCCGCCTCCCCCTCGGCATCGTCCGTTGAAACGGCGATGCCCTCCGGTGCAACGGCCGGGCTGCCCGCTGAAACGTCGGCGCTGTCCGCTGAAACGGCCACGCCGCCCGCCGAAACGGCGCTCTTCTCCAACATGATCGTCATCGTGGTGTGCTCCCTTTGCCGAAACGCATAACGGTAGGCGGTGAAGTGAGAGCGTCCCGGGCGGGTGTCCGCCCGGGACGCGGTGAGGCGGTGTCAGTTGTCGGGGGTCTCGGTGACGACGAGGTTGGGACGGTACTTCCGGATGCGGGCGATGCGCTCCTCCGCGAAGTCGGGTGCGTTGCTGGCGAACTCGTCGAGGAACGTGCCGTCCTCGTCGACCACGCGGTAACGGATGAACTCCATGGGTGCTCCTGGTGGTGGGGCGCCCCGGGCGGAGAGTCCGCCCGGGGCGCGGTGATGCGATGTCAGGGGCAGGGCTAGTGGGGAGCGGGGGGATGGGGCCGGGCGGTCTCGGTCTGGCCAGAGCGTCCGTCACGCTCGTGGGGCGTCGGCCGGATCGGAAGCGCGGTCATGCTCAGCGTCCTTCCGCGCGTGCTGCCTCTGCGGCCTCGCGGGCGGCGCGGGCGGCCTCGGCGTCGGCGGCGGCCTTCATTGCCTCCTGGATCCGCTGCTGGGCCAGCGCGTCGGCGGCCTGCTGCTCGGCGATGTCACTCATGCCCGGTCCTCCTTCGGGGTGCCGGGGACGGGCTTGGTGGCGGGGTTGGTGGTGTAGCCGCCGTTGCTGGCGGAGTACTCGCGTACGTGCTGCGGCTCGGCCTCGGCACGCTGGGGGTCGCGTGCGGGCATGGTCTGGCGGAGTGCCACGATGGGCTCCTGTCTCTGTGTGAGATGGAGCGGGGCGACCGGTTGTCTTGGCGGATGACGGTCGCTCCGCGCTTGTGTGTGGGGCCGTGTGTCTGACCGGCTCCCCTCACCGCCCGTCTCACTCGGGCGGATCGGGCAGTCGTCAGGCGGTCTGGACCCCTTCCGGGATCCGGTGTTCTGGGTGTCAGGGAGGGGCGTTAGACGGGCCGTCAGGGGGTGTTAGGGCGGGTGATAGAACCGCAGGTCACAGGCCCGATAGGGCGGTCTATCGGGCTTCCTGGACCGGTTCCTGGGAGAGGGCCGGGGAAGGGGCCTCGGAGAGGGGCTGGCGGCCCCCGGGGATGAGCCTCAGGGCGGCCGGTACGGGGGCCTCGACGGGGATGCTGGCGGGGGTGCTGGCGGGGGTCTCCCCGACCGGCTGAGCGGGGGTGCCGGCAGCTCCCCCGGCGGGGGTCTCGGCACGGGCCCGGAGGAGTGCCAGGGGGGTCATCCCCAGGGCCTTTGTGGCCGCGTCGATACGGAGTCCGACGCGGGTGACGGGCTTGCCCCCGATCCGCATGCCGACCTTGTCCGCGGTGGGCAGCCCGCAGGACTCCACCCACGTGCGCAGCGCGGGCAGCTCGGTGTCCTCGGGGAGCAGTCCGGCGGCCGTCGCGGAGTCGAGGACGACGTCGAGATGCAGTCCGGCGCGCCCCGCTGACTCTGCGTCGGCCAGGGCCCGCAGTACGTGCCACAGCAGCGCCGTGCCACGGTCGACGGTCTCGTCGGCCCCGTCCTCCTGGTCCTCGTGCTCCTGGTCCTCGTCGGTGGCGTCGTCGGTGGGCTTCGGGGGAGGTGCGACCATCCAGGCCGCGACCATCCACCCGACTCCCCCGACCGAGATGATCACCGGCTTCCACGGGGCCAGCAGCCCCATGTACGGGGCGACGAGAGCGCCCACGGTCCCGGCCGCCCCGGCCACCAGCAGCCCACCAAGCGCGAGGTACGCCAGCGCCTCGATCGCCGGGCGCCGCCCGGACGGAGCCGTCCCCTCCTCCGCCTCCCCCTCCGCCGCCTCCCCCTCCGTCTTCTTGGCCTTGGCCGCTTTGGCGGCGTGCGCCTGGACGGCGGCCTGCGCGGCAGGGTCGGTGGCGGCTTGCTCCCAGGCCCACGCCAGCGCGCACGCGGCGCACCGGCAGATCCGGCCGGCCAGCACCACCGACCCGGACCACAGTGCGGTGAGCGCGGAACCGGCGCCCAGCGTCACCGCCCTCACCTCCGTGACCGCGCTCACAGCGCGCCCACGATTCCGGCGAACTTGAGGACCAGGCCGACGCCGATGCCCCAGATCCCGCCCGCCTGTCCGTAGATCACCCCGGCCGAAATGCCCAGCAGCGCGGGCCAGATCAGCTTCTTCCACTTCGGGCAGAACGTGCAGATCGTGAGGGCGAGGGCGACGCCGCCGAGCCCGATGTTCCCCACGCCGGCCCCCTGGATCAGGGAGGTGGGGACCTCGGAGATCCCCTTGACGACGTCGCCCCACAGGTTCCCGGCCGCGACCGCGAGGGTGCCGAACCCGATGCCCAGGCCCCCCGCCTTGTCCCGGTTGAGGGTCACACGGTCCGAGCCGCGCAGCCCGAACAGCAGCAACAGCCCGGACGCCAGGGTCAGCCCGCTGATCCCGACCGAGCCGAGGACCGGACCCCCCGCGAGAACGACGTCAGTAGCGGCGATGGTCATGATGCTCATGCTCACAGCAGGGCTCCGGGGGTGTAGAGGAGGGAGGAGACGACGACGGTCGCCAGGGGGATACGGGCCAGCCACCGCACCGGGCGGATCAGGCGGGCGTGGGCGGCGCGGCGGTCCAGGCCGTACCAGCACGCGGCCGCGAGTGGCCCCGCCGCCAGGAGGGGGGACAGGAGAGTCCCCCAGGGCTCGATCGCGTCCAGGGCGGTCTGCACGAGCGGGGCGGATCCCGCGCCCCACAAAGCGGCCCCCAGGGCCCCCAGCGGGCGCACGGCCAGGCCGGGCAGGCCCGGCAGCCCCTTGATCAGCCCCGCGACCCGCCAACCGCCGTACGCGGCCACGAGTGTGAGACCCGCCGCGGCAAGCTGCGGAACGGACGCCGTCATCCGGGCCATGTAGTGCGCTCCGGCCATCGGGTCACCGGCCAGAGACCAGAGCGCGAGATGACCGGCCGCAGCGGCACCGCCGTTGTAGAGCAGCCACCGCCACCGCGGATTCGGCTCCCTCGGAACCGTGACGGTCCCCGCGGTCTCCGGAGCCGCGCCGGCCGCAACACCGGCCGCGACACCAGCCACAACGGCAGCCGCGACAGCGGCCTCGACGGACGGCTCAGCCCCAGTCCCGGCGGACGGCTCGGTCTCGGTCGGCTTCTTCTGCCACCAGGGCCCCGCCTCCGCCTCCTCGACCACGGTCTCGACGGGTGCCTCAGCGGGCGCCTCGACGGGCGGCTCGGTCTCGGCGGACGCAACCGGCTCCGCCGGTACGGACGCTTCTACCGGCGGGACCACCGGCACCGGCGGAAGCGCCGGCGGAGGCTTCGGCGGATTGAGCCGCGCGGAGATCTGCGGACCGACCCGCACGTATTCCACGTCCGTCAGCGTGCTCACCGGCTTTTCCGGCGCGGCCGGGACGGCCGGAGCGACCGGGACGACCGGGACGACCGGAGCAGCCGGGACGGCCGGCTCTTCCAGAGCAGCCTGAGTGGCGTTCAGGACGTCGTCGATCGACGCGAGGAAATCAGCCACGCTGTCACTCATCGCCTGCCCCCGCCCGGTACGGGGCACGCCGACCGTGCGTCTGGACGTACAACGCACGGCGGTCGGCCTGCCGGAGCCCGCCCCGCACCCCGATGATCCGGGCGGGGGTGGTGCACTCCGCCATCTCCCGAGCCAGGCACCAGTCACGGACCGGGCACCCGGCACAGACCTTCAGGGCCTCCCGCTCCTCCACGGACGGCGGACCCGACACCGGGGACGCCTCCGGGAAAAACAGGTCCGGGTCCACACCCCGGCAGGCCATGTCCCCCACGGGGCCGGCCTCCCGGGCGAGCTGGCGGGCATTCAGCGAGAGCTTCACAGCCAGCCCCCCGCGCACCGCGCCCAGCCGACCCGATCGATCGCCGCGATCATCAGACGCTTGATACGGAGTTCGTCGCTGCCCTGCTCCGTCCCGGTCGACGCGGCGACGTAGCCCGGCGGCAACAACAGCACCTCGGTCTGCTCGAACACGTCACCACGGCCGGGCAGCAGGGTCCGCGTCACGACCGACGCTTCAACCTTCCGTACCGCCATCACCGGCCACCCCCGAACAGGTCCATCGGGAGCGCCGTCTGCGCCTCGTCCAGCTGCTGACGCCGCAACTCCGCCGCCAGCTCCGTGGTCCGCTTCTTCGCCTTGCGCCAGCACGGCGCGCACCACGGGCGCAGCGCCTCCACCGAAGCGGCGACCGTCTCGTGCTCGGTGCACGGGAGCGGGTACGGCGCCGCGATCAGCGGCTCCTTCGGCGTCCCGTCCTCCCGGCACATCCGGCCGGGGTGCTCCGTACCGCACGCACCCTCACACCGGCACGACTCGCCGTGCGTGCGGAGCACCAGCTCCAGCACCGTCAGCGCCGACGACACCAGCACCCGGGCCTCCGGCTCCGGACCCCGCGCGTTGTCCTCCTCGATCTGGCGCTCGATCTCCTCCGCCAGCCCCGCCCGCAACACGCGGACCACCCGCTCAGACACAATCGACACGTCGGTTCCCTCTCTCATCCAGGGGGTTCGGACAGTGGCCCCGGCACATCTGGCGTTGCAGCGCCGTGTCGGGGCCCGTCGCGTCCGGCAGACCGAAGCAAGGTACGAATCGGTTCATCGGTAGGTACTTCATGTACCTTGCGACGCCATGAAGGTACATGAAGCGCCTCGCAGGCGCAACCGTTGTACCTTCGCGCACCATTGATGTACCTTCGAGGCGTACTGTCAATCAGGCGAAACGGGAGCAGCTGTGGCATACAAGTCACCCGGGAAGGGGTACGCCGACGTGGCGAGCCACTTCCGCGCGCGCATCAAGAGAGGGGAACTCGCCCCCGGCGACGCGCTTCCCTCCGTGGCAGAGATCCGAGACCAGTTCGACGTGGCGGCAAAGACCGTGAGCCGCGCGCTGGGCGTGCTCAAGAGCGAGGGCCTGGTCACGTCGCGGGGCTCCCTTGGGTCTGTCGTGGCCAAGTCCCCGATCGTCATCACGGGATCAGACCGGCTGGACCGTATGGCCCGGAACGGGCTCCGGTACGCCCCCGGAGAGACCTCTACTGGCCACCGCGTCATGCAGAGGTCGATCTACGACGCCGACGTGTGCAAGGCGCTCGACCTGGAACCCGGCGACGAGGCCGTCATCCGCATCCGCGTCTTCCAACAGGACGGCCGGCCCACCTCGGTTGGGGTCTCCGTCTACCCGCCCCACACGGTCGCCGAAGTGCCCGAGCTGGCGGAGGACGTCCGCATGGTCCGCCAGTTCGGCGAGCTCTACACCGAGCGGACCGGCCGAGATGTGGTGAAGGGGCAAAGGACCGCGCACGCCCGACAGGCGTCACGGGACGAGCTGAACGCGCTTGAGATCGACGTGCCGCCCCACACCGCAGTGGCTGTCCTGGTAACCACGGTTACTTTCCACGACGACGAGCGTCCGCTGGGCTACTGGGAGGACGTCTACACCCCGGGCGCACGCGTGCCGCTCTCCGACTGACAGGTGTTCCGGACGGCTCGAAAAGAATCGAATTCTGGGCAGCACGCGCCACGGAGGAAAAGGCCGCCGGTCCCCGAAATGGAGATCATTTCTCCGGTCTGCGTCAGGCAGAGCATCTACCGATGCTTATTGAGGTCGGTGAATCGGCCGCCTCAGAAGGCCGGTGGAAAGTCCACCGCCGGCTTGCCCATTGGGCCAGTCGGCGTCGGCATCGGGCGGTCATGCGCAAGCATGGCCCCCACAACGCAGCAGGCCCCGCACAAGGCGGGGCCTACGGGGCCGACCGGTGTTACCAGCACCGGGACCGGCCGAAGCACCTGAGATGGAGGTGCGCTCCCCATGAGCGTACGTGGAAACACGGGCAGCAGGCCACAGGGCCAGGCAGGCACGCCGAAGGCGGTGGCCCGATGAGCTTCGAGGCTGTGCTGTGGGCGACGAACGACGCGCCGATCGCCAACGTGAACGAGTTCGCGGTGCTCACGATGCTCGCGGAGAAGGCGGACCCGGACGGCTGCAACAGCTTCCCGTCCCGGCCGACGGTCGCGGCCCGGACCACGGTGGACCCGAAGACGGTGCTGCGGGCCCTTCAGGCCATGGAGGCCCGGGGAATGATCGCGCAGGGCGATCAGCGGGCTGCCGAGTACATCCGGGCGGACCGGCGGCCGGTGGTCTACGACTTGCTGATCCCGTACTCGTGGTTCCCGAACATCGACCGGATCAACAGGGAGCGGCAGGAGCGCGGACGGCCTCCGCTCACGAGGTCCACACGGCCGGACATCGCTCCGGCGCCGGAGAAGAAGCAGCGCAGTGACAAGGGCAAGCCGCGGGCGAAGAAACAGCCCGCTGAACAGCGCGAATCGTCACGGGGTGACTTTGAGTCCCCCCGTGATTCGGACGGCTACGGGGTGACTCTCAGTCCGGCACGGGGTGACTCTCAGTCCGGCACGGGGGGACTACAAGTCACCCAAACCAGTCCTGTAACCCTGTCCACAACCCCAAACGACTCCGTCCGTCCGTCCGTCTTTGACGTACAGGTCCCGGATGCGAGCGGTTCGGGCACGGACGGACGGACGGACGGGGGCGGCGTCGGGGTCGAGGAGCAGCGGCCGGTGGCGGCCGGTGGGGCGGGCCCGGCGGCTGGCGCCGCGCCGAACACAAACGCAGCAGCAAGGGCGGGGGGCGCTCCGGTGGAGATGACGCCGGGGGTGGAGGTACTGCGTGCCATTGCGGCGGAGGCTTCGGAGTGGACGATCACGCATGCCGAGTCGCTGCGGGATCAGGGCCTGATGGCCTCGGGGATGCTGCTGGAGGGATTCACAGCGCAGGAGATCCGGCACGCGCTGCTGTCGCAGCCGCTGCCGCGGCCGCTGACCCACACGGTCGGCGCGGTCGTCAAAGGCAGGTTGCGCGATCTGCTGGCGGCCGGTCCTGCCAGCGCGGTGCGGCCGATCCCGGCCCAGACATCCGGAGACCCGCGGCAGCCAACGGAGCGCCGGGCCGATCTGTCGTCGGCCGCGTCGGTCTCGTGGGCAGAGCGTCAGCAGCAGCTGGCCGCCGCTACGTCCGGGCATGGGCCACAGCGCGACTGCCAGGGAGAGACCTGTAGCCGGCTGGCGTTGCCAGGCGAGGACCTGTGCGCGCGGTGCCTGCGCGAAGTCGATCCGGTGTGTGCCGCCGGGTGCGGGCGCACGGTGGTCGCGGAGAGTTCGATGTGCATTCCGTGCGTGGACGCGGCCGACACGGCAAGGGCCCTCGGTTGCCCGGGGCATGACGGGCCGTGCGGGCGCACGGTGCAGACCGTCACAGGGCTCTGCTGGAAGTGCGAGGCCGCGCGGACGCAGGCGCGACAGGAGTCCGATGCGGACCTGAGTGCGGCGCTCGCGAACGCGGCGGCGGCAGTCGCAGCCGAGGAGTCCTCAGCGTCGTTCTGAGCACACGTCAGCTGCCCCGGGCCCACGGGGCCGGGGCGGGACGTGTTCGGCCCGCAGATCGCCGTACAGCGGCTCACGGCCCGTCGGGGGCCTGGCAGCAGCGGCCGGAGGGTCCGCAGCAGACGGCGGTTATGGGTCCGGCCGCGCACAGACCCCTCTGTGGTCGGGTCCTCGCGCGCCTGTGCCCGGACGGGGTGGTCCCGTGCACCTGCCCTGACCCGGGCCGAGGACCGGGCCGGGCTGTCCCGGTAGCAGCCCTGTGGGACCGGTTCAGGAAAGACGCAGGTCAGAGCCTCCTGAATGAGCGCCCCGCACCGGCAGAGTTGAGCCCGTCAGCCGGGGTTGCGCCGCTAACCCGTCACTGCCGCACCCTGCTGCCCAACACCCCGGAACTGCGGCCGTCAAGCGTTCGCGAATCCCCGCTCACCCACCCCTTGCCGGGGCCCGGTGCGAATTTTCGCGAGAACTGGAACGTGGCGGTCGTCGCTCCGAATGTGTTCCTCGTCCGCATCAACCATCCGACGGAGAGACCGACATGACGATCGTTCAGAACACCCCGACCGCGCCCACCACTCCGGCCCCGGTGCCGGCCCCGGCGTCCCAGCAGTCCGTACGCGCCCTCTGGGCCGCGGTGGTCCTGCTCGCCGTGGGCTGCGCCCTGTACGCGATGCACGAGCACCCCGCACTCACCGGGCCCCTGAGCGCCCTGGGCGGCCTCCTTGGTGCGGCGGGAGGTCTCGCCGCATGGCTGCGCCAGTGACCCGGGCAGGCCCTCCCGGCCTCGGGGGCCGGGAGGGCCTGCACCGGCGGGCGGGCGGCGGGTCAGCAATCGGGTCAGCGCGATCCTGGAGGTATGGCCCGTGTGCGGATCTGCGCGTCGTGCGGGACCCGGCTGCCGAGGGGCGCGCCGGCCCGGCGCCGGTACTGCGATGGCGCCTGCCGGGCCCAGGCGTACCGGGACCGGCAGACCTGCGACCGGATCATGGGGCTCGCGCTGATGCTCGGCGAGGCGGAGTGGCTCGGCGACACGGGCATGATCCGGCTGCTGACGTGTCCGGTCTGCGGCCGGATCACGTTCGCCGGCGGGGGCCGTCGACGGGACGCGGTGTACTGCTCCGGGAAGTGCAGATCGAGGGCCTGGCGACGCCGCTCGGCACGCCGGGCGGGGCGGGAAGCGTGACGTACAGCCGTCACGATATCCGCCTCTACCGGCGGGTATGACGCCTCCACGTCACGCTCACCTCGGTGCCGCTACAGGGCGCGCAACGGGTTGCCTGTCGGGTTGCGGTCCGGGTTGCCGGGCAGGTTGCGCAACGGGTTGCCCGTGCCTCTGCCCGGTGGCCGCTGCACCGCAGGTAGCAGGCGGTGACGTACTGACCCGCCGCACCGACACCTCTTCCGTACAGGAAGAGGCGCCTTCTTTCCCCCTCCCTCCTCCTCGGGGCGTTCGCGCGGGCGCTGAAGGGGCCGGTCGGTGCGCGGGGCGCTGAACTCCTTTTCAGCGGGGCTAGATTGGGCCGGTACGGGCAATCGGCTGGTCAGGGGAGATATATGGGTGCCGATGGCACGCGCGACGCGTTCGGATCCGTGCCGGGGCCCGTGCCGCCCGTACCCGGGCACGCACCAGTCCCGCCACGCCCCGACGGGACGGCGTACCTCGCGTGGCTGCGCGCTCCGCGACCGGAGACGGCCGTGGGGATATGGCGGCTGGGGCACCGCACGCGCCCCGAGCAAGAACCGGAACTGGTGCCGGGCCGCCAGCTGGTGACCGGTGCCCTGCTCGCCGCGCTGGCGGCGTGGTTCGCGTGGTCGCTGCTCTACAACGGCTACGTCGGCCTGTGGTGGCTGCTCCCGCTGGAGCTGGTGACGCCGGATTCCTGGCGGTACGGGCAGGCGGGGGAGACGACCACAATCCTGGTGTACTACGGCTACTACGCCCTGATCGGCGGCGGACTGCTGTTCGCCGCCGGGCGGATGGGGCGGTGGGCGGAGGTGTGGCGCCGCTACGGTGCCTCCCGCGTGTCGGGCCTGCGGCCCGAGGCACCGACCCCGGCGCCGGCCCCCGAGGACGATCCGGCCCAGTGGCCGCACCTGCGGGCCGCGGGCGCGGACGCCGCGGCTGACCGGCTGGCCGCGGACGCCGGCACCGGCCTGATGCGCGACGTCGACCACGCCCGGATCACGCGGGCCTGGCACGCCGCCCGGACCGGGCACCGCGCCGACGCGTTTGTCGCAGCGGTCCGTGAGCGCGGGGCCGCCGCGTGCGCGCACCCGTCCGGCGCGCGGGACCTGCCCGCACGGGTGGCACAGCACGACCTGCTCACCCACCAGGTGCGGCTGGGCACCGCGGTCGATGGCGCGAAGAACCCCTACGCGTACCGGGCCGCCAACATCGGGATCGGGCCGGATCTGCTGGGCACGTCGTTGCTGGCCGTCGGCCCGTCCGGCGCGGGCAAGACCACCCGGGTCATCCGGCCTCTGGTCGAGGCGCTGTGTCTCCAGGCACTCGCCGGACGCGCCGCGGTCGTCGTCGTGGGCGCGGCCGGCACGGAACTGGGACCGGACGGGCAGTACGACATCGTCATCCGTATCGGTCACCCGGACTCGACACACGACATCGACCTGTACGGCGGGACCACCGACCCCGACGAAGCAGCCGCCGTACTGGCCGAAGCCCTGACCGGTGATCTCGCCGGGGAACAGGGCGGGGACAGCCGCCGCGCGGCGGTCGTGCTGGGGCGGTTGCTGGGACCGTTCCGGGCGGTCCACGGCCGCTTCCCGTCCGTGCCGGAGCTCCGTCAGCTCCTGGACGGCGCACCGGGGGTGCTGGAGGCGCTGCGGCTGGACCTGGAGAAGTCGCAGCAGCCGGGGCTGCTGCGCGATCTCGACGCGTGCGGGCGCCAGTTGGCGGTTCCGGGCGGCCCCGGTGCGGTGCTGGCTGACCGTGTCGCTCTGCTGGACCGGCCCGCGTTCGCCGCGTTCTTCGACCCCACCGGCAAGGGGCGGGCGTTCTCGCTGCGGGCCCTGGACCATCCCGTGCGCGTGCGGATCGACCTGCCCGACCGGGGACACCCCGACGCCGCCCGCGTCCTGGCACGGCTCGTGCTCGCCCAGTTCACCGCGAGCGCCGCCCAGCGCCACGACCGGTCGCTGTTCGCCTGCCTGATCCTCGATGACGCGGCCGGCACCGTCACCGCGGACGCGGTGCGGGGGATACAGCGGCTGCGGTCCGCAAACGCCGGACTCGTACTCGCGCTGCGCACGCTGGATGACGTGGCGGACCCGCTGCGCGGCCCGCTGCTGGGCGCGTTCGGGTGCCGGATGGCACTGGCCGGGATCACCCAGTGGGACGGCCAGCAGTTTGCTCAGGCATGGGGCACCGAGTGGATCGAGACGCGGGACATCACCGACCGGCAGATCTACGCGGAGACGACCGGCGGCCGGGCGTGGCACACGCTGCGGAAGGCGATCACTGGGAAAGCCGTCACGGCACGGGCGGTGACGGTGCGGCAGGTCGAGCGGGAGCGGTGGTCCGCGTCGGAGCTCGCGCACGCGGTGCCGCCGGGGCACGCGGTGGTCTCACTGTCGAACGTGGAGGGGGAGCGCACGTCCCCGCTCCTGGTGGACCTGCGTACCTGAGAGGGCAGGCGGCTCATGTTCGCGAGAAATGACGGCGCCGCCCCGACCCCCAACCCTGTAACTGATCCTGTTCATCGTCCTGGCTGTGCTGAGTACGAGCGGGGCGGCGCGAGTCTGCGGCCCGGACCTCGTCTGACGCCTGCCCAGCCCGTTACGGCACCCGTCCACTTATCCCGCTGACGCCCCGGCCCCGGAACCGCTTCGGTCCCGGGGCCGCTTCATGTCCGGCCAGCTTCCGATCCCCGCTCTCCTCGTGTACCTCGCCGCCGGTGTGACGAGCCATCTGATGTGGGCTGCAAGGCGTGTGCTCGGCCGTACGCTGCCTGCGGGCTGCCTGCGATGCGCGACACGTGCTAGGGCTGAATGAGCGGCCAAACCCAAGATCTAGTGGTTGGATTGTTCCGGCCGCCCAGAAGTTGTGGTCCCTGGTCCGCCCGGGGTACGGCCATCGCCTATGCTTGTGACTGCTTCCGATAGCCCGTCACATACTTCACCGAAATCGGTGAAGCCCTGAACTTTCAGGGCCAATTCGCGGGCTCTCGGAGGAAAAATGAATAGAAGAATGAAGCGCCCTGTGAGGTGCTGCGAGAAGCGTCTGCCAATACAGCAGATAGCTCTCGACTGGCTGACCGTCCTGCCAGTCATCATCAAGGCGGTGGCATGGATGGTGCAGAACGTCTAGCGAAAGCGAGACGGAGATGAACCCGGACGATGGTCTGAGCTCAGCATTGAGCCCGGCCGCCTAATATTCGGCCGGGCTCAGTAGCTGCATCTCTGCGATAGGAGGGCCTGGACCGGTTGCACCCGGTCTGGGCCCTTCGTCGTGGCCAGCGATGACCACGTGTCCATAGTAGACACCACGATCGAGCGGCGACCAGGCACCGTCGGCAGGCGGAAGGGGGCGGCGGTCGCACCCGGAGGGGGCGCACATCCCCGCTCCTGGTGGACCTGCGTACCTGAGAGGGGCCAGACAGGTCCCCGGACGTGGAAACGGGCCGCAGCCGGTGTTCGGCTGCGGCCCGTCTCCGTGCCGGCTACTCGTCGCCAGCTACTTGTCTTTCTTCGGTTTCGGTTTCGGGGTGCGGGCGCCGTGGGCGCCCATCCCGCCCGAGATGGGATTCGCGGGCTTCGGGGTGCTGCTCGACGTGCCGTTGGCCTGGCTGGGGCCGCCACCGCGGGCGCCGTGGGTGGAGATGCCTCGCTGCACACCCACCGCGGCCCCCGCGCCTCCCGCGCCGCCGGTGACCATCCGGGCCGCGCCCCCAGCGGCCCGGCCCACCCCACGGGCGACGCGGATGGAGTCACCGAACGCCGGGAACTTCGTCACCAGGAAGATGGCGGCGCCGAGTGCGAGGGCGGAGACGGCGAGTCCGGTGACGACGGATCCGTGGTCGCCGCTGGCCTCCAGTGCGGACGAGAGCCCGAGGACGATGACGATGATCGGCTCGATCATGATCAGCCCGATCATGACGGCGGCCCAGCGACGCACGTGGCCCCAGAGGTCTTTGTCGACCAGACCCGAGTAGACGACGACCCCGAGAAGGGCGCCGGCATACAGGGACAGCGCGCGCAGGACCAGGAGCAGCCACAGGGCCCCGCACAGGGCGATCGTCAGCAGGGAGGCGACGATCTGGATGATCGGGCCGCCGCCGACCTTGCCCGACTTGAGGTCAGCCCCCAGAGACGTGAAGAGATCGCCGGAGTCTCCTCCGAGGCCCGTCACTAGTACGTCTGTGACCGCAGAGACGGCGCCGACCAGGGTGTAGAGGATCAAAGGGGTGAACGCGGCGGCGCCCACCGCGATCCACAGCAGGCCGACCGCCTCGCCCATCGCGGTGCCCATCGGCACCCCGCGCACCGCGCGCTTGGCGACGGCGAGGAGCCACAGGACCAGGACCAGGACGGCGGAGGCGGCGAAGACGATGGCGTACTGCTGGAGGAAGTTGCCGTTGGTGAAGTCGACGGCGCCCCGGTCGCCGACGACCTTGCCGAGCTGGCCGGCGGTCCAGTCCGCCGCGGACGCCACTTCCTGGGCTAGCTGGTGCAGCGGGTCGAGACTGTCGAGCGCTCCGCTGCCGCCCCCGCTCCCGCCACTGCCGCCCCCGCTCCCGCCGCCGCGGCAGTACTGCCCGGCGGCTCCGGTGATCGCGTCACACGGATCATCAGCGCGCAGCATCGATCCCTCGCTCCTGGTCATGATGCCGGTGGTACGGCACGGGATCCCCCTCGCTGGTCGATGACGTCAGCTCATAGTGTGACGGGCCGTGGCCAGTTGAGCCGCCGCCGTGGTCGTGTACTGGCCAGCCTGGTGCAGCGCGGTCACGGTCTGAGCAGTCCGTGGGCCTGGCTGCTGGCCGAGGGTGGCGGCGAGTTGCTGGAGGGCGGTGGAGGCCGCGGTGGTGATCCGGGTGAGGTCGTCCACAGCCTGGCGGGCGGTGTGGGGGGACCATGCGGCGCGGCCCGACTGGACGTCATGGACAAGCCGGTCCAGGGCATCGGCGGCGATCCGGGCGTGCTGGGAAGGATTCTGCGGGGTCATCGGGCCTCCACCGGGGGGTGTCTTTTGATGCGTCCGATGCGTCCGTGCAGGTCAGCACGTGGATGCGATGCGTCTGGGGTGGACGCATCGGACGCATCGCCCGGACACGCCAGAGGCCCTTTGAGGGCATCGCGGACGCGCCGGGACGCACCACGGGGACGTCGGTACGCATCGCGTACGCATCGTGGACGCATCACGACAGGGTCCCCCTGATGTCGACCAGGCGGTAGGCGGCCGGCTTGCCCGGCCGACCCGACAGCCGGACCGTGGTGATGTCGATGCCGACGTCCCGCAGCGCGGACTTGATGGCCCGGCCCATCATCAGATTCCGGTTCGCCTTGCCCTCCCAGCGTCCGTAGACGTCCGGTGCGGCGACCGCGAGATAGTCACCGAGCTCGGTGATGGTGAGCTCCTCGGGATCACGGCGCGAGGCGAACGCGTCCAGCAACAGCCGCACCGGGGCCGGCACTTCAACGGCCGCCGCACGGCCGCCAAGGGTCAGCCGCGGCCGTGGAGCCGCGAGGCGCTCCGCGACCCGGCGGGCGGCCTCCTCTGGAGGCAGCAGGGATGCGTAGCGGAGGATCGGTTCACGGTGGCGCGGGCCGATCACGTAGAAGCGTCCGGCGTCGGCCGGCTCTCCCGGGTCCGGCGAGGGAACGAGGAGATGCGGCCACCAGCCAAGGGAGATTGCGTCCTGGCGGCCGACGACCAGGGGCACGTCACCGGCGCGGCAGGGCAGCATGATGCGCAGGCCCGGCACGTCCGCAATGGCGTCGCCCATGACGTCCTGGGTGGCGTCCTGCGTGACGATGACCACGGAGACGAGAGCCTCCCGGCCCAGGTTGCGCAAGAGCTCGATCGCCAGCTCCTTGCCCCGGGCGGACAGCTTGATGAATTCGTCCAGGACCACGACGATCGCGGGGTCCTCGGGTGTGGGCTCCCACATGTTCTGGACCGCCGGCATCGACGCGATACGCCGCTTGGCCTCCGCGACCAGCTGCGCCAGGACGTGCTCGGCCTCCTCGGGACTGCGCGCGGTCATCGCCGCAAGCGGCTGGAAGACCTTCAATCCCCTTTTGACGGGGTCGACGTCGACGATCACCGCGTCAGAGCAGGAGGTCACGAAATCGGCGATGCGCTGGATCAGCGCCGTCTTGCCGCCGCCCGTGTCCGCGACCACGATGGCGTGCTGTCCGGCGAGCAGGACCGGCGTCGTCTGCCCCTCGATGGACAGCCCGAGATCGAAATGGTTACGGATCGAGCTGGAGCCCGGCGACCGCATCGGGATCGGTAGAGGGTGCTCGAACGGGTCCCGGGTGAGGATCCGCAGCTTGATCTCGGCCGCGTCGTCGGCAGACGCGGCGGCGGCCATGATGCGGCCCGTGCCGACCCGCAAAGGGGTGGTCAGGTCCCTGAGGATGGCGGGGAAATCGGCGAGGCTTCCCGCCTTGAGGACGAGCGGGACTTCCCATCCGTACTGCATCTCGACCGGCGTGCGGATCTCCCCGAGCTCCACCCGGCGGGTGTGCTTCCCCTGGAGGAATGCGAGGCGGACAGCCTCACGGACCCGCTTCGGATCGCGGCCGGCCTCCGCGAGCGAAAACGGCTCCTCGGCCTCCTCGGCCAGCTCCACGCCCTTGATCTCGGTCGGCGGAACGAACAGCAGCCTGGGGATCGGCGGACGGCGCTTACGCGGATTGCGGCCCCGGACATGGGCGACAGCCGCGAGCCACAAGGCGGTCAGCGCGGTGACTGTCAAGGCCGCGAGCGCGGACAGCGCCCACAGACCGGCCCAGGCCACAGGCAACAGCACCGCGAGGACGTACGTGGCGCGGTGCCGGACCGTGCGGACCTGATCGCGGGCAGCGGCCAGGATCGGCGGGGTGACCGGCTGCGGCATGAAGTGCTCCAGGCCCGCCTTGATCTGCAACTGGGCCCAGCGCATCATCTGGTAGGTGATCATGGGGCTGGCGCCACCGCTGAACATGCTGAATCCGCCGTACCGGCCTTGCTGGTAGCCGCCGCGGCGCTGCGCCTGCATCCGCTGCATCTGCATGTTGGTGGCCTGCCGCTGCTGCTGCTTGAGCAGTGCCACGTTCGCCTTGATCTCACCGGCGTACCGTCGGCGTATCCCCTCCCACATGCGCCACTGCTCGTTGAGAGCGCGGTGCGCGAGGTGCGTCTCGGTGAGGTCTTCCACCCGCCACCAGCGGCCCCACTCGGCACGCAGATGCCGTACCCCGCTCCCGAAGGTCCCGGACATGCCTGTGCCTCGCTCAGATCGTGTTGATCAGGATGTTGCCGACCGTGTTACCGCTGGTCCGGATCAAGCCCAGCGCCATACCGATCAGACCCGCGGACGTGCCGAGGAAGACGCCGACGGCCGCGCCGCGCAGCAGCGGTTCCTTCAAGTCGTGACGGCCGGACTTGATCAAACCCGCGTACAGAGCGAGCAGGCACAACCCGGCGATCGCTCCGCCCACGGCGATCTTCTCGCCACCGGTCACCGGCCCGGTGGCACCGGCCTTGGCGACGGCCCCGGTCGCGCCCTCCAGAGCGTAGGTGCCGATCCCGTCGCCGAAAGCCGCTGCAGCGCCGCCCATCACGCCGAACAGCCCACCGCCCAAGAGCAGCAACGCGGCCAGGGCGACCCCGGCGAAGAAGTGGACGCGCGGGGTCGGGTCGCCGCCGCGCCACCGGCCGATCTGGTACATCAGGATGACCAGGCCCAGGGCAACCGCCCCAATCCCGCCCGAGGCGACTCCCGTTGTGGTGCTCATGTGGCTCACGCTCCTGTCAGAAAGTGGACCGCGGCACGCCAGGCGACGCGGCCGACGGCGATGATGACGCTCCAGGCAGCGACGGCGACAGCCAGGCGCAGCACGTAGCCGATGTACGGGGTCGACCACGCCCGTTGCGCGAGGCGTACGAGACCCACGGCCACGGCAGAGACGAGATGGCCGAGCGCGGCACCGAGCCAGCTCCCGACCGGCAGGACCATCAGCGCCAGGCCGACCAGCACGACCAGCAGCACCGCCCCGGCCGGGGCAAAGACCCCGTCCTCGGCCACCGTTGTCGTCATGCGGTCCACGCTGCTGCGCCCGCCCCACGTCACCAGCAGCGCCAGCAGGACGCCGGGGATGTTGTATCGCAGCAGCAGCCAGCTCAAGTCGAGCCTGCGCGAGGGGGCCTGGTGGCCGGGCAGGTGGGAGGAGATCGCCTCCCCGATCTGCGCACCGATCTCATGAGCCGCGACGATGCCCTCGATGCCGGGGACGGCCCCGGCATCGTCCGTGGGCCAGCGGCCCTGTTCCGGCACGCCGGGACCGTCCCCATCGGCCCCAGGGTCGGCAGCAGCCCACTCCGGTACGCCCGTTGCCGGCGCACGCCACCACTCGGACCCGGGATTCGGATCGTCGTCGGTGGCCGGAGCGGTGGGGGCGTCAAGGCCGGTGGGCTCGGGGGGCGGTGACGGCTCGGAGCGCGGGGCCGGCACTTCCGGCGGCAGTGGCTGGCTGACTACGCGCGGCTCCGTACCGCCGATGCCGCCTGTGCTGTCCGTCATGGTCGCCCCCGCGCTTGATCACCAGGAGCAATGTAGGCCGCACATCAGGTCATGGCACAACCAGTTGCCGCAGATCGAGAGGCACTGGTTACCACCAGCCTCTGGCGCAGGTGACATTCCGCAGGACGTCGGGCAGCGGCAGGGGAGGAGCACGAGGCGGCAAATGCCGTGATTCAGCCAGGTGTTGACCGGATTGAGGTGCCGTTTCACTTTCGTCCGGTTACTTGGTCGCTTGGCCATCCGTGCTGGTGAACCTGCCGTCGCTCCGCTGGGCATTCCGACGGCCCTTGCCGGGGCGGTGTGTCTGCGCGGCGGTGATCTGGTCGGCCGCGTACAGCGATTCGCCTCCGCGGCCGGGTGCCCGGCTGGCCGGGGTGAGTCCCCACCGGTGCAGCTGCTTGCGGGCGCTCCCCGTCGCGGAGGCCCCGCTGTAGCCGAGGTACTCCGCGACCTGGCTGATCGGCCACAGCTCTACGGGCCGGTTCAGGAAGGCGTCGATCGTGTCCGGCTTCCAGTGGGGGCGACCGCATACGTACCGGTCGGGCTCGGGCAGATGGCCCGTGCCGCGAAGCGTGTCCCACGCTGACACGTCCATGGGATGCCCTGCCTCACGCATGTACTCCAGGATTGTGTCGCGCGTCAGGTAGCGGTCTGCGGCTCCGGCCTCCATAGACGGGACGGGCGCGCCGCCGGCCGGGCCGACGGGGTAGGCGTCCAGAGGGACGGTGCGGATCTCCCGTTCCAGCCACTCCACCGCGCTCATCGGCGAGTCCGCCCACAGGGGCGACCAGTTCCGGACGACAACTTCCTCGGGCTCTGCCGCCTTCACCGGGTCATCGCCGAACCGAATGGCGAAGTTCGGGCTGTCGCCCTTCAGCCTTCCGGTGCGCAGCCTGATGTCGAGCGGCTGGTGGCCAGGGCAGGCGTGGATGGCTTCGGCGAAGGCGCGGGCCTTGGGGGTGAGGTCGTCCAGGTCGACTTCCTCGGTGAAGGCGGGCACGTGACGGATCCCGTCAGGGGCCGCCGGGTCCTCGGAGTTGCAGCTGCTGCGGAGGTTGAGCTTCACGACGGTCGCCATCGGCTGACCCCTTTTCGGTGTGGTGGGTGTGGTCAGCTGCTGAGCTGGGTGCGGAGCTGCTCGGCGAGGTCGAGGACGTGATCGATGGTGACCTGCGGGATTTCGCCGCGGTAGGTGGTGCGGAGCTGGCCGCCGTGACGGGCACCGGCCTGACGGTCCCAGTCGGCGTCGTAGGTGTCGGCAATGACGATGCTGGCGGACTGCAGGACGGTCACGGCGTGGGCGCGGTTGCCGGGGTCGGTGATGGTGTCGATCCGGTCGGCGAGGAGGGGGACGATCCCGGTGACGGTGATGATGTCCTGGCCGGTGCGTCGGACGGTGCGGCGCTTCACCTTCGGGGTGATCGTGACGGGGCCCTGATCGGCGATGAGGGTGATGGTGTAGGTGGCATTCAGGTCGATCATCAAGGTGGCCTGCTTCCTGACGCGCAGGGCGCCGATGGCGATGCGGCGGGCGAGGGAGGCGGTGTCGATGACCCATCGGCCGGCCTGCTTCACGGCGGCGATGACATCGCGGCGGCACCAGGTGCGGATGGTGGCGACGGTGACGTGGGCCTGAGTGGCGGCTTCAGCCGTGGTGATGGTGGTCATCGGGTCCCCCTCGGCGGCGATGACTCCATAATGCCTCACCGTGAGGCGTTATGGCAAGCGTCTTCCGGTGTGCCGCAACGAGCACGGCCGGGTGTGCCCTGACTCTGACAAGAAGGCAACACCGCTGCTCCAGATCGAGGACCTTGTGGAACCAACCTTGTGAGCGACCAGCACAGCTAGGCGGTGCGCCGGGTATGTTCACGGCGAGCGATGACTAGGTTTCGCCACCGGTTGCATGTGGCTTGTTGTCCATCGATCCACCGCGCGGGCGAGGGGTTGCCGAGGGGGAGCCCGGTCATGAAGTGGGCGATGTCGGCGTAGTACGCGTAGTCGCCGCCGCGGGTGAGTTCTTCCAGCCGGGCAAGGTCGTTTCGGACTGCGGCGTCGTTCCCGCGCACGGTGTGGTGCAGGACGAGGGCGAGTTCGAGCAGCAGCGCGGCCGCGGTGATTCCGGCGGTGGTGATTTCTGTCCGCAGCAGGGCGGCGCGGTCGTCGACGGTGGGCCCCGGGGTGCCGGCGTCGCGGGCGAGGGTGGCGATCTGGGCGGTCAGGGTGGTGGCGCGCTGGTCGAGCCCAGCCAGAAGCTGTTCGGCGAGGGTGATTTCCCGGTCTGCGCGGGCGGGGTCGGCGAAGGCGTACGTGAGGGCGAGGTGGGCCTGGGCGATGGCCTGCTCGCCGGTGTTGCCGTGTTGCTCGGCGTCGGTGCGGGCGGCGGCGTAGGCGGTGGCGGCCTGGCCCATGTTGCCGTGGGCGAAGTGGATGTCGCCCAGGACCCGTTGGCCGCGGCCGGGCCAGCCGAGGGTGCGGGCGGTGGCGAGGGCGGTGGGGAAGTCTCCTGCGGCGCGGGCAAGGTGTGCGAGCCCGCGGGTGGCGTCGGGGGCGAGGCGGCCTTCGCTGTCGGCGACCTGGCGCATGCCGTCGCGGGAGGCGGCGCTCTGGCCGAGGTCGCGGTGGGCCTTGGCCCGGTAGTACAGGGCCATCTCGGTGAGTTCGGCGGGCAGCAGGCCGGTGTCGAGGATGGCGGTGAGCCGGTCGGCGGTGCGGGCGCGGTGTTCGTGCTGGCGCCGGGCCAGGGTGCTGAGGAGTTCGGCGAGGGCGTCCGCGGGGGTGGCGAGCTCGTCGTCGGTCTCGGTGCGGGCGGGGAGGGGGAGGGGTTCCCAGACGTAGTCGTCGGTGTATGCGTACGCGGCGTCGGTGAGCCAGCCGAGGTCGAGCCGGTGGTCGCGGGCCAGGGCGAGGCCCTGGCGCAGGGCGCCGACAAGGAGGCGCCGGCCCGGCCCGGGGGCTGCGCGCCACTGCTCGCCGAGCGCGGTCAGGGCTCGGGTGGCGGCGGCCTGCCAGTCGGCGTCGGTCCAGCGGTCGTCGGTGGCGTCGTCCGCGGTGCGCAGGGTGGAGCGGATCAGGGCGTGCAGGTGGTACGGCCACAGCGCGTACGGGTTCTCGCGGACGAAGGGCCGCTCGACGAGCCGGGCAGCCGCCGCCTGGTGGGGGAGGCCGGCTGTGGCGGTGGCCAAGGGGAGATCGAAGGCGTCCAGCAGGGACACCGACCGCAGGATGTGGCGCTCGTCGGGGGTGAGGTCGGCCAGGGTGCGGGTGATCAGTGCGGGGAAGTCGGCGTCGAAGTCCGCCGGGGCCGGGGTGTGTCCGGCCCGTCGCAGTTCCAGGAAGCGGAGCACGGCGAGGTCGAGGTAGAGGGGCAGGCCGTGGGAGCGGGCGGTGATGACCGTGCGGAGCTCGGCGCTGATGAGGGGCTGCCCGTCGCGGACCAGGCGGCGGGCGAGGTAGCCGTCGCAGTCCTGTGGGCTGAAGTCTCCGATGAGGACCTGCCGTCCGTTCCCGGGGGCGCCGGCGGGGCGCGGGTTGGGAACTGCTTGCTGGGTCAGGCCGGGCCAGGCGGTGGGGCCGGTGTAGTCGAGCTGGCCCTGCAGGGCGGGGTCGGCCCACTGGAGGCGGCTGCGGCCGGTGACGATGAAGAACGCGTTGGGCATCAGCCACACGATTCGCTGCAGCAGCCGTTCCAGGTCGCGTTGGGTCCGGTCGCCGGTGTCCTCGAAGGTGTCCAGCAGGACCACGGGCACCACGGCCTTCTCGGCCGGGAGCCGGGTGAGCTCCCAGGCGAGCAGGTACGAGTAGTACGACAGGGCATCGACGTCCGGCTCGGCGTCCAGGAGGTCCGCGAGCAGGGCACAGTCGGCCAGGGCGCGCACGGTCTGGCGGCGTTCGCGCAGCGCGGTAGCCAGGGCGCCGGTGAGCTGGCCGACGGCGCCGCCGATGGAGCCGGGCAGCATGAGCGCCTGGGCGACGTCGCCGAGCGCGGACTGCATCTGCTGCGGCAGGGCCTTGCCGAAGCGGCCGGCGAGCCCACCGCGGCTCAGGTACTCCTCCAGGGGCTCGCCGGGGTGCTGGTGCTCCCAGTAGCGGCGCAGGGCGATGTCGAAGGCGGGCAGCGGCCGGCCCAGGTGCGCGGCCAGGGCGAGGCGGATGGTGAGGAGGACTCGCTCGAAGTCGGTGCCGGCGGAGCGGGCGAGGTCGATCCGTACGGGCAGCAGCGCGGGTCGGGCGGGCCAGGACGGCTCACCCCACCTCGCGGGGCGGCCCTCGGCGTCGGTGAGTGCCGCCTCCAGGGTGCGTGACAGGGTGGTCTTGCCGATCCCGCCGACCCCGTGGAACACCAGCACGTTGGTACGGGGCGCCTCAAGGTCCTCGACGGTGAAGCCGGGGCCGGTGATGCGGGCCAGGTGTTCGCCGAGCACGGCCTGGACGATCTGCCACTGGCCCTGCCGGTTGGTGAACGCCTCCCCGGCCTCCAGCTGCCGGTCGTTGGTGCTGAACAGCGCGCGCAGATCCCGCCCCGCCATGACAAACCCCCTGGTGATCGACTCGTCCTCAACCTATGCCCGCTCACGAGCAGGTGAAGGCGCGTCACGGACAATGGCCGGTCCAGCACGTCAGCACAACCCGAAGGCGGCACCCGTCATGTCAGACCCCCTGACCCCCGAAGATCCCTCCCAGCCGCTCCACCACCCCGGCGGGGACGCCGAACAGGCCCAGAAGCTCGTGAAGCGAGTACTCGACTGGTACAAAGCCAGCCTCGCCGGAGCCCGTGCCGGCGGCCACGACCCGGCGAAAGTCAATGCGTGGCGTGCCGCCCGGGACCAGGCCGTGGACGACCTCGACCGGCTGGAGGACGCCGACGAGGACGAGACCGTGCAGATCGCCCTCGTCTACGCCGCGCGGCTCAAGGAACTGACGGAGTCCTGAACCCGGACGCCGGAAGCGGAAGCCGGACCGGCCCGGTCCGGTGCTCCACCGGACGGGCCTGCCACTGGGCGGGCATCAGCGGCCGCGCCTGCGCCCCGATACCGCGTACCTCCTCCCGCATCCGCGGCAGCACCCGGTACAGGGCCCGCTGGACGGCATAGAAGCGGGCGGCCTCCTGTTCGGTGTAGGGGCGCAGGCGCCCGGCGGTCAGCGCCCACGGCGCCGCGTGATCGCGACCGAGTGCCCGGTGGTCGGCGTCGAGCACGGTGACGGCGGCGACATCCGGGTCAGCGGCCGCAGCCGCCACGATCTCGGCAGCTACCCGGCAGGCGCGGGCGTGCGCGGCCGGGGTCGGCAGCGGGGTCTGTACGTCGAGTTCCAGGGCGCGGGCGTGGTTGACCAGAGTCCGCTGCCGACTGTCCGCCGCGCGCGAAGCCAGGGCGACGACCTCGATCCGGTAGCGGGCACGGGCGAACCGGGCCGCGCTGATGGTGAAGTCGGCGGTGGTGGTGAAGTCGGCCTCGATAACGACGTCGCTGCGCCGTTCGCGGATGTATGCCTCGGCTTCGGCCTGCCACGTTTCCGCGTCGGGGCGGACCAGCTCGTCGGCGATGCGGGGGCTGTCGGTCACGAGCTGGAAGTAGTCCGGGTGCGAGCCGCGCAGGAGGTCCGGCTCAAGGCGGACAGGACGCGGGCGCATCGCCCGCCTCAGCATCCGCCCCGCCATCAGCTGCCCGGCCCCGGGTTCCCCGACCAGATAGACGACGGTCGGGTCCGGCCGGTGCGTGGCACGCCGCAGGTGGGACGGGGCGATCAGCTCGTCGAAGACCCACCGGTGCTCCTCCGCACTGAGGCGGTGGTAGCCGGTGCCCGGCGGGCCGGGCAGAGGGTGAGCGATCCGACGCACTGGCTCGGCCGCCGCAGCCGCCCGCTCCGCGTCCCGGGACACCGCGAGCCGTTGGTCCGTCGGCAGCTGCTCGTCGTGGACCAGGACTTCCGCCCGGACGAGCTCCTGGCGGAAGACGCGGGTTCGTGGCGCGTTCCACGGACGTAACCGCTCCGTGCGGACCACCGAGGCTGCGGCCGCCGCGCGCGCCCACTTCCCGCCGCTGGTGAGCTCGTTGTCGTAGAGCGCGGTGCCGTCGCGTCGTACGACGGTGATGCGGTCGGCCAGATGCTCGGCCTCGATCACCGCCAGTGTTGACAGCATCTGCTTTGCGCAGGAGTCATGGTTCTCCCACGACACGTACCGTCCGCCCGTGGCGTGGACCGCTTCGGTCAGGAAGCGGTCCAGGATCCCGAGCTGGCTCAGGGCCTCCGGGGTCGCGAGCGCGACCACCTCGATCCGGTGGCCGGACCGGCGATATGCCGCCGACGACGCGCGGGTTTCGTCGGGATCGGCGAGGGCGGATTCGACGACCGCGTCGAACCGGCGGGCCCGGATGTGTTCTTCGACTTCGGCCTGCCAGCGGCTCGTGTCCGGCCGGACCTTCGCCCCGGCGGTGCGGACATCGGCGGCCAGGAGCGCGTCGTAGTGCCGGTGGACGGCCTTGTAGAGGTCGCGGGCGACGCGCACGGCGCCGCCCCGGCGGTTCAGGGCGTCCTGGACCAGGTCTGCGATATGGGTCTTTCCCGCGCCTGGCTGGCCGCCGACGATGACGACGACCGGGTGGTTCTGGCGCGCGGCGCCCTGCGTGAACGCCGGGAGGATCACTTGCTGCAGCGCCTGACGGCTCTCTCGCTCGGACATAGCGCCCGCGACGCTGCGCTCTTCCATCGGTTCCCCCGGTTGGCTCCAGCTGTTGGCAGGTCAAGGTCAACATATCACCCGTACGCGAAAAGAGCGCTATTCGTACGGCAAACGTACGCGCTTCGTGCGGTTCATGGGGTAGGGTGTTGGTCAGGAGGTGTTCCATGTCCGAGTTGTTCGACGCGGTCGACGCATTGCTCGCGTCCCGCGCCACGCTGCCGCCGCCGGCGGAGCGCAAGCGGCTGCGTGCCGCGCACGGTCTGACGATTGACGAGGTGGCAGGCGCGCTGAAGGTGCGGCGGGCCACGGTGTCCGGCTGGGAGTCCGGCAAGACCGAGCCCCGCCCACCGGAACGCGACGCATACGCCCGGCTGCTGGACAAGCTCGCGGAGCTCTACCCGGCCGACGCGGCCGTGCCCGCCCAGGACGCTGCGGTACCGGCCACGTTCACCGCCGCGCCCACCCCGGCGGAAGCGCCGACTCTGTCCACAGGCCCGGCGCCCGAGACTGCAATCGAGAACACCCAGACCCCTGCCACTGCCCCTGTTGCCGCTGCTCCGGCAGCCGCGCCGCGTCCGGCGCGCACCACCAGGACGTCGTCGACGTCGCGCCGTCCGGGCGCGAAGAAAGCGGCCCCGGCCGGAACCCCGGCGAGCGGCACCGACCCGCGCTTCGAGAACGGGCCGCTCGCGGTCGTCGACGTCGACGCCGACGGGAAGGTGCTGGCGTACTGCACCGGCGGCCTGGTCCTGGACGTGCCCGCGAAGTCGATCCCGACCCTGGTGGACTGGACCCTCAAAGAGGCGAAGCTCGGGCAGCCGAAGCTGTCCGGGCCGGGCAAGGACGCTGACCCACTGATCGTGCTCACCGAGGCCGCGCTGGAGCGCTACGGCCTGCCCACCGCTCTCACGGAGGAGGAGCGGATCGCCGGACGTCTGCCGGAGGATCACAAGGTCATCAAGCAGTTGACCCGCGCGGAGTGGAAGCTGACGAAGCGCGGGTTCGGGCCGTGGGCGAGGATCTACCGTCCCGCCACCGGCTCGGAGCGGGCCTGTGTCCAGCTGTGCATCCCGTCGTGGAACGCGTTGGACACCCGCCACTGGGGCGCCGCCGGACAGCTGCCGCCGGCGGAGCTCGCCCGGCTGCTCGGTACGTACGCTTCGCGGGTGATGACGCCGCGCGGCTCCACGGCCGTGACCGGCCTGGAGCTGATGACCGCGCTGCACCCGGCGACCCGCGCCTCCGAGCCGGACGCCGACGGTAAGCGGCACTCCGAGCACAACCCCGGCTCGCTGGGGAAGGAACCGGTCGACTGCGCGCCGTGCGAGGCCCCGGACGGGCACCCGCTCCTGGCGGACCTGCCGCGCTTCCACGTCCGGGGACCTGGGGAGAAGCTGTTCGAGGAGGCGTATGACTGGGCGCGCCCGCTCACCGACGCCGAATGCCTGCGCCGCAACCTCGTGGGCCTGGACGTCAACATGGCGTTCGCCGCCGGAGCGAACGGCCTGCCCGTCGGTCTCGGCGAGCCGACGCACGTCAAGAACCCGGCGTTCGACCCGAAGCTCCCGGGGAGCTGGCTGGTGGACCTCTCGCACGTCGACCTGTCCCGGGTGAAGGCCGGCAAGGAGTGGGTGGAGCTGGACGGCGCGCTGCTGCCCAGCCCGTTCACGCCGAAGGGCGAGCGCCCCGAGGGCCCGGCCTGGTACGCGACGCCGACCGTGGCGTACGCGGTGGAGCTGGGCTACGACGTCGCGCCGGTCGAGGCGTACGTCCGGCGTGAGAACGGCCGCTACCTGGATGGCTGGTACAACCGACTGCGCGACGCCTACCTCGCCACGATGGCCGACCTCGGTGTCGACGCGGACCTGGCGCCGGAGGACTTCCTGGCGGCGATGGACGGCTACCGCGGCCGCGACCCGGAGCTGGCGATCGTGGTGTCCGCCGTCAAAGCGACGGTGAAGGGCGGGCTGGGGAAGCTGCGTGAGCGGCCCCGGGGCGAGGGCTGGCGGCCCGGCGAGCCGTGGCGGGCGCTGTCCCGTCCGACGTGGCGGCCGGACATCCGTGCGGCGGTCATCTCCCGTACGCGGATCAACCTGCACCGGAAGATCGTCAAGCACGCGGCGTTCACCGGTCAGTACCCGGTCGCAATCCTCTCCGACTGCGTCGTGTACGCGGTCAACGGCGAGAGCCCGCTCGACTTCCTGCCGTACCGGGAGGGCAAGCCGCTGCCCGGCGGCTTCAAGCTCGGGGTCAACCCCGGCCTGGTCAAGCACGAGGGCACGCAGACCACGCTGTGGGGCGAGGGCGCCCGGGAGCAGTTCAAGGCCCCCGAGCTCAACCTCGCCCGGTACATCAAGGACGGCACCGTCACCGACGTCGACAACGGGGAGTAGGTAGGCGATGAGCAAGGAGTTCGGGGACGGCCTGGACCAGGCGGTGCAGAAGGCGTTCACCCGCCCCGCGCCGAAGTCGGCCAGTGCGCAGATGCGGTACCTGGTCAAGCAGTTGGGGGGCACCAAGGCGGTCGCCCAGATGCTGCGGGTCTCCCAGCGCACCGTCGAGCGGTACGTGAAGGACCAGATCAAAAAGCCCCGCCCGGACCTCGCCGCGCGCCTGGAGCGCGAGGTGAAGGCCCGGTGGCAGCCGCAGATCCGGGCCAAGGCGAGGGAGAAGGCGGCGACGACCGGCGGCATTGTCATCGACGTCCACGCCCGACTCGGGTACGCCGGGGCGCCGATGGATTCGACGGATGAGGACCGGATCCGGCACCTCACCGTGGCCCTTCCGCCCCAGTACGCGGCCCGCCTCTTCGATGCCCAGCAGCAGGGTGCCAACGAAGACCGGCTGCGCGAGCTCACCGCCGAAGCCCTCAAGGAGGTCTACTTCCAGGACGGTGGCCGCCGCGCTGGCTCCCTGCAAGAAGTGCAGATCAACGACGTGCTGAACCTGGACTTCGAGCTGTAGAAACCGGCCCCGAACAGGCAGCGAGCCCGGACCAGTTGGTCCGGGCTCGCTCGCGTATCCGCGGGGAAGGTCGGATGTTCATCACGCGATGGCGAGCCCGACGTCAGCCAGCCCGCCGGTTGCGGCTGCTACAGGTCATCCCCGCGTTCCCGCCGCTCACGTAGCTGCTGCTGGATGGACACGGCGATCTCCGTCGCGCGGTGCGCGGGCACGCCCGTCCCGGGATGCTGGCTGGCCAGATCGTCGGACAGGTGGCTGGCGAACGAGTTGAGGAGGGACCCCTCGCTGCCCTGCGCGAACTCCAGCAGATGTTGCACGGCTTCCAGCTCTCCCCGCCGCAGGCATACATCGACCTTCGTGTCGTCTTGCGACGTGAGCGCGGCGGACACCTTCGTCGCGTAGACCTGGGCGCGGTCGCACATGAAGTTCTGCAGGTAGGTGCGCTTCCTCCGCCAGTTTTCGGACGGAGGAAGGAACGCCGAGAGGCGCTGGTGGAGATCCTCCAGACCTTCGCCGTAGGACCGGTAGAAGGGGCGCTCGTTGCTGCCGGCATCCGTCGGGGACAGCTGCACCGCCGACACGAACGCCGCGACCCGGTCCGGGCCGGGAAGGAGGCCGGCCCCGAGCCAGCGGGCGTGGTGGTAGTACTCGTGGTCATCGTCATGCAGGACCAGCAGGCACCACCCCGACGTTCCGGACCAGTGCAGGGCGATGTCCTCCGCCTTGGGCACGAGGCGCTGCTCCAGCGCTCTGGTGAAGCGGATGTCCCCGTCGGCGTCCGTCTCTGACTCGGGCGACAGCCAGTCGGTGGAGGCCCGGACGCCGGTCACCGGCACGCCCTCCCTGAGGAGTGTGATGGCCACGGTGCTCATGTAGTGCCCGATCGCTTCCCTCAGGTCTCGGCTCACAGAAGGCTCGGTCGTCACACAATCTCCCAAGGGTCGGCGGCCTCGTGGCCCGGTGCGTCGGTCTGCTGCGCCGTCAGTCTCCCTCGCCCCCGATGCGGGCCTGCCCGATTCTCGCCAACAGGTCTGCCACCTGCGCAGATCCCGGATTCTGTCCACAGGCGATCCGTGGTCTCTGGAGGGATGAGCGATCACGAGCAGCAGCCGGCCCCGCGCCGCGGCAAGGTCCTGGAGGCCCTCGCGCGGGCGGAGCGGAAGGTCTTCACCCGGCCCGCGCCGAAATCGGCAAAGGCACAGGTGAAATTCCTCCTCACGCGCACGAAGGACTCAGCGAAGGACCTGGCGGCGCGCCTGGGCACCTCACGCCGTACGGTGGAGCGCTACCGCGCCGGGAAGCTGACGAAGCCACAGACGCGGCTCCAGGCCGCGCTGGTGGAGGAGACGGAATCCGAGTGGCAACCGCAGGTCAGAGTGCAGGCGCGGGAGCAGGCGTCAACCTCCAACGGCATGATGGTGAGCGTGGTCGCCTACTTCGGGTTCACCGCTTCCGGGTCTTCCGACGACGGCCGCATACGGCACATCACCACCCCGATCTCACCCACCTACGCCGCGCAGATCCTCCAGCTCCAGGAGTCCGGCGCGACAGAGGAGGATCTGCATCCGGTCGTCGCGGAGGCCATCACCGAGTCGTATTTCACGGAATCGGGCACCCGGGCCGATGGCCTGCGCGCGGATTTCACGCACGTACAGTCGGTAGATTTTGAGTTCTGACACGGCCGAATTAAGGGCCTGCTATAAACCATATCGTGCTTCGGCTCAATTCGGCGGGCCGTCTTACAGCGCTCTGGCGGCGGCCCGCTCTCGAATCCGCACCACGAATACGAGGCCGAAGAGCGCAGCATTCGCGCGACCCGGGCGGCAACGGCTGCTGCACGTGTAGCGAGCCGTTGCCGCGGAGCAGCAAGGCCGGGGCCAGCTACGCCTTCGCGGGTGCTGCAACCCGTTCGCGGCGAGGCCGGCCGCTGCGCTCGCACGCCTCCAGGGCGCAGTCGAGGACGGCGTCGAAGTCGGCATCAAGGTCGATTCCCGAGCCGTGGCGCGCGACCTCGCGGGCCCCCTTCATGGCCTCCCACGCGGCGGTCTCACGGAGAGTCGGCTCCTGGCCGTAAAAGTCCAGCTCCTGTGCCAGGTAGGCGGCGAAGCCGAACTGGTACGTGCGGGCCCGTTCCACCTCCTGCTCGCGGCGTTCAGCACGGCGGGCCGCCTCGAACCAGTCGCCAGCCTTCTCCAGGCCCAGGGCGTTGACGACGATCGTGAAGAACGACGGCAGGTGCTCAGCGCTCGCGGGCCAGTCGTCAACGGGAAGGCCGTAGCGGTTGCCCATCGCCTGCGTGAGGTGGAAGCCGTAGTTGTGGGTCACGCTCCACTCGTACCGCGCTCGCCAGGCTCTTGACGGACGGCACGCGGCCCGGTGCCCCGAGAACGCCCATACGGGCCGTCCTGCCTGCGGCGTTCCCCTCCAGGGGAACGATGTACGCGCTGCTCTCAACACGCAGCGTCCACCACGGACTTTGTTCTGCTGCTCCAGAACAGATCGGTAGCACCAGCGATACCGACGTCACGCCGCGCACCGCGCTGACGTGGGGAAGCACCCACTGGATTCCAAGGTTTCCCCTGGAGGGGAACGATGTATCGCGGGGGAACCTCAGTCGACCATTGCCGCAGGTCAGCGCCCTCGGGAGAGGCCCTCAATCAGCGCCGAAGGGCCCTCTCACCTGCTGTTTCCCTCCCAGGGGAACGATGTAACGCCCCCGCGACACAAGAAGCGCCGCACCGTGAGGTGCAGCGCCGTAGCGCCCGGTCGGGCGGCCGGGTCAGGAGGCGTGAAGGTGCCGGACGGTCGCCAGGGGCGCGTCGGCGTCGTCTGCGGGCTCGGGTGCCGACGGTAGGCCCGTCGCCTTTGTGCCGAGGCGGTAGAACTTCACGCCGACCGCGGAGTAGGCGAGCTGGAGCCAGCCGTTCTCGGCGAGCCGGCCGATGCTGCGCGAGGCGCTAGTGGTGCTCAGGCCGACCATCCGGCCGATGTCCGTGGCGGTGCTGCGGACCGGATCGCCCATCGGAACGGCCGTGGCGTAGTACATGAGGACCTTGAGGTCGGCACCCTGCTTCAGCTGGGACCGAAGAAGGAGGTCGTTGAGCTCGGCGGCCTCCATGAAGCGCGGGGCGAACGGCTCGGCGATCTGCGTGGTCATGACGCCTCCTTCTTCTCCGGCGGGCAGGTAGTCGAGGGGTGGCGCGCGTGCTGTGTGGCATGCCGCTGCTGCCCCGAGGAGCCGTCGTAGGCCGCCCGGGGATTCAGCTTGTAGAACTTCACCCGGCCCACCTTCTCCGCCTCCAGGAGGTAGCCCCCTCGATGAAGGTTACCCACGGACTTGCTCACCGCGTTCGGCCGCAGCTCCAGGTTGATGCCGATCTCGCGGAAGCTCTCCCGGAGCGGCTCGTCCCCGGGCGGCGAGTTGAACAGGTAGTAGCCCCAGACCAGCTTGTCGTTCTTCGAGTACCCGCTGTCCTTCGAGAACAGCGCCGCGCCCAACTTCTTGCTGGCGTTGACGTGCCGACCGCCGCCGCTCCACGCGAACGGCTTGTCGTTCTTGTCGAGCAGTTCCAGCTGGAGGTACTCGCCGGTGCTCGTGTTGGCTGCTGGCCTTGCCCGGCCCATACCGCTCCTCACCTCGGGCTTTCCCCTAGAGGGGAACGATGTACGCGCCCTGACCGTAGTGGGCGTTTCCCCTGGAGGGGAACCCGCCACGCCGAACTCACCCCGATCGGACACATGATCATTTCCCTTCTAGGGGAAAGGTGCGTCCCGATTGATACTCAACTAGCCCTCAGCGATACATCCCATGGCCTCTGAGCTGCGACGATCCTTGATCGCTCTATACGCACCCATCCCACCGTCGACCAGGTGTCAGCCGGACCCGACGTGGCTGAGGCGGCTTCGCGTGCGGCTCAGTGGGCTCGTGCAGACCATGGGCGGCCGCAGCGGCTCTGAGTCTCGGGTAGTACCGGCCGTGACGAACAAGCACCAGGAGGCGGGGCTGGTGTCCGTGGCGTGTTCCGCCGCCCGGCCCTGAGGGCCGGGCGGCTCCGGTACCTCCGCACGCCGGAATTCATGCTTCCCTATATCCGGGGTACCGTTCTGTTGCCGAGGTCCACAACTTCCCAATTCGTGACTCCTCGCGTGAGTTGGTGGGACCAAATATCGATGCTGGCTCTCTATTGAAACGCGCGCCCCAACTGGGTGGTTGGAGTGTGTCCCGCGTTTCCGCCAACGGTACATTCTGCATCAACCTGATGCACCTACTGCACTGGAACCCGACACGAACGAGCGACCCCCTCCCCTTGTAGCCAGCCCAACCCGCGTAGCAGGCTTCAGGTCCTGGAGGCGCAGCCGGAAGGGCTCGGGGTGGGGGAGCGCAGCGGACACGCCCTCAGACGGGTGCGAAGCACCCGTCAACTCTCTTACAAAAAGCCGAATTACCCTCACCTGACATCACGCCAGACCGGGCCCCCGCGCAGCTGGGCCACCAGCCCGCAACGCGGGCCGGCCCCCTCAACTCCAGGAGCGAAGCGGAGGGAGTTGGCCCGGCTCCGCCGGGCGCGGTGAGCGAAGCGAACCGCTGCGCTTGCATATCGCGCAGCGATATGGTACCCGCTCCGCGGGA
>NZ_JBICXE010000049.1:44042-46258 GCF_043200155.1 Streptomyces sp. NPDC048473 | reverse complement strand
CCTGCGCTGCTAATCGAACAGTCAGCAAAGCTACACAGGCACTGCGGCCGCCCACTTGACGGCTTGGGACCGTGAGGCGTCTGATGCGGCACTAGAAGCCGCGGATCAAGCCGCCCCTCCACCCTGATGGGCGGCAGGGCGATCTCCTCCGGCGGAATGGGCGTGCCGGGCATGCCGGCCAACAGCTCCATGCCCTCGGCCCAGACACCTCGCTCGTTCCAACGGCGCCAGGTGCTCGCCACTGTCGCCCAGGGGCCGTACTGCTCGCCGATCTCACGCCAGGAACAGCGACTGACGGCCTTGTGCAGCAGGGCCTCCAGCATCAGCCGCGGGGGCCGCGTCGGCCGTCCCGCGGACGGGCCCGTGAAAACGGGCTCCGCTTTCGCCCAGGCTTCATCCGTCAGCGTCGGTACGACGCCACCGTTGGCCCGGAACCACTGGGCCACCTGATCATCCTTGCTCTTGCGCGACGGAACGTCGCCGAGGAGCGTCACACGAACGTCGAGCAAGTCCAAGACTTCCGCCTGCTCGGCAGGAGTAAGCAGCAGCGCGAACCCCAGCCGCGTCCCGCCCCGCTTGCCCGCCACCAACTGCAGCTCGTCATCGAGCACAGTCCAGTGCTCGACCAGCTCATCCATGCCCACCGGCTGCCGACCCATGGCCGCACATCATGGGGTGCCGGTAAGAATCGCGTCACCACCCGCAAATGCGCGTTTTGCAGTGCCGAACCCGGTCACCGCAGACTGTCGCCATGATGCCCTCGATGGCTCACTGCATCTCGATCGGTACGCCCGGCGAGGATGAACTTTCAGGCTGCACCCGGTACGCAGAACCGTCGGAATGGTGCTGCACGGCTGGCGGCATCGATCCGCCCGGGGACATCAACGCCCGCGAGGCGACTGCCTTTCACGAGGCAGGGCACACCGTCCTCGCCCTCATCCAGGGCGTCCACGTTCCTGCGATCCGCGTGAGCACCGAACCCGGTACGTCGGGCTGCGGACATCCGCAGGGCTTCGCCGGGGCCAACGAGAATCTTGGCCAGCAGCTTCGGCTCGCGCCTCTGGAGCGGGCGCTGGTCGTGCTGGCGGGCGGCGGGCGGGCCGAGACCGCCTGGCTGGGTGAGACGGGCGTAGAAATGACCGATACGCGGTCCTTCGCCGTGGAGATCGGCGGTCTTGACAACCAAGTCCGGGCCCGCAACCTGCTTGCCCGGCACTGGCAGGAGATCGAGTACGGAACCGGTCACCGCCTGCGCGACTACTGGCGCCATCAAGGCACTGCTGACCTGCTGCTGACTGAGAGCTGGGGGAAGGTCTGCACACTCGCGGCGGCCCTGCTCACGTGCAACCGCCTCACCGGGGACCAGGCCGCAGAACTGATCGACCTGTCCAACCCACCACTGCTCGGATATCCGCCCCCTGCGGCTGGTGACGCGATTCTTACCGGCACCCGAAGTGCTGCGAACCCGCTGCAGCAAAACCGGTGTTGCGCCCGGGGTGTCCACCTGTCCCTGGCGCACGACTGACGTGGCTTCTCCCACCATCGGATGCGCAGGCGGCATGGAGCGGGTGGACCGGTGGCGCACCCCGGCGCGTGGTGATTCCGTCCGGCTTGTCATGTGATTGTCCTACTCGCTACTTGTGCTTGGGCGGGGGTATACGCACTCCTTCCTCCGGCTTCGCGGGTTCGGTTCAATCAGTTGAGGCCAGATGTCGCCTACTCCAACTGTTCTTTCCGTCCGCCCCGACAGTCTTATTTTCCTGTCGCTGAGGTGACTGGGCCTCTCCGTGCAGGACATCCGGCGCGTGCGCGGAATTCACCCACCGCGAGGAAAGAGGGTAATGGCATGTCAGTATCTATTGCTGAAGTCGTCCCGGATTCGGGACCGGATTCAGGCGGCAACACCGTTACGATCAGCGGCTGCGGGCTGGCTGACGTCGCTGCTGTCAGCTTCGGTGATGTTGCGGCGACGAGCTTCACCGTGGACTCCGATAATGCGGTCACGGTTGTGGCACCGGCGGGGACCGGAAGTGTTCCGGTGACCGTCACGGCGGGCACTGGCGCCAGTGACAGCGTCGTCTACACCTACATCGGTTCGCCGACAGCAGCGCCGGTTATTGCGGCGATTGCTCCGCAGGCGGGGGATCCGGCCGGGGGCAGCGACATCATCGCTGTCGGTTCCGGGTTCACCGGCGCCACCGCAGTCTCCTTCGGCG
>NZ_JBICXE010000049.1:0-43944 GCF_043200155.1 Streptomyces sp. NPDC048473 | reverse complement strand
AACGTCATCCTCGCCGTCGCCCCACCCGGAAGGGGAACCGTACCCATCACCGTCACCACCCCCAGCGGCACCAGCAACCACATCCCCTTCACCTACACCTGACAGTGAGGATGCACACGGCACCGCTTGACATCCGACGCTCCGGCCGCCCTTTGGCTGAAGCATCGGCCTTCCGGGCGGTGCCGCCGGACGGCGCGGAGACTGTCCGCGCCCTGTGTGGTGGTTCGCCGCTCGACCATCAAGTCCCGCACTCAAACCATCAACCAGATCCGCACCCTGATCGTCACAGCACCGAGCGAGGCCCGCGAGCGGCTACGCGAGCCGGCCGCTGCCGACGGCATCAGGCATCCGGTCCGCTCCCGACTCGGCACGACCATCAGCGACCCAGCCTGCGCGGTCCGGATCGCCCACCGGCTACCAGGCCCTCGCCGAGGAGGTCATCAATGCCGACACCGAGCTGAAACCGCTCGTCGCCCAAGCGGTTCCCGAGCTGGTGTGGTACCGCCCTGCATCGGCACCGAGACCCCTGCCCAACTCCTCATCACCGCGGGCGACAACCTTGACCGGCTCAAGTTCGAAGCGTCCGGCGCGCGCCCGTGCGCGGCAGCCCCGCTCCCCATTCCTGTGTTCGCCGCCTTCCGCTGGAGGGCGGCATCCCAATGGCCCCCTCAAGACCTCATATGACAGGTGCATGATGAGCAGTACATCCAAAGTCTCCCCCCTCGCACGGCCGAGTCTCGGTCCGCCCTCGCTGGCTCTGGCCCTTCCCATGGTGGTGCTGACCCTCCCGGTGGGCGCCAGCCCGCTGGGCCTGGCGGTGAGCCCGGTAGGGCTGAACGCCTACGTGGCCAACAACGGCTCGGGGTCGGTCAGTGTCACGGCGGAACCTTCACGGTCGCCACCGCGCTGGCACCGCTGCCCGGCCCCGCCGAAGTGGCGGTCGCCCCGGACAACGCCCATCTCTACGTGGCCGACATCGCCACCAACGCCGTCACCGTCGCCCAACGCGACCTCTACACCGTCGTCGGCACGGTCCCCGTCGGCAACACCCCCTCCGGGATCAAAGTCGACCCCAGCGGACTGCGCCTCTACGTCGCCAACCAGGGCTCGGACACCCTCAGCGTGGTCAACACGCTCACCGACAGCGTCATCGTGACCATCCCCGTCGGGCACCAGCCGACAGGCGTCGCGGTGGCCCCCACGGGGCTGGAAGTGTACGTGTCCAACAAGGGTGACAACACCGTCAGCGTGATCAGCACCGTCACCCAGGCCGTAGTGGCCACCATCACCGACCTGTCCGCACCGCTCGGAGCGGCCATCTCCCCCAACAACACCCGCCTCTACATCGCCAACAGCACCGCGAACACCGTCAGCATCATCGACACCGCCACCCGCGCCATCATCGCCACCGTACCGGTCGGCACCACCCCATGGGGGCTAGCCGTCACCCCCGACGGCCGCCAGGTCCATGTGGCCAACAACGGGTCCAACAGCGTCAGCGTCATCGACACCAGCACCAACACCGTCATCGAGACCGTCCCGGTCGGGAACCAGCCCACCGGGGTCGCCATCACCCCCAACGGCCTGTCGGTCTACGTGGCCAACAGGGGCTCCAACACGATCAGCGTCATCCAGACCCTCAACGCCATGTCGCCCACCCTCGGCCCCCAGGCCGGCGGCACCATCCTGACACTCACCGGCACCAGCCTTGCCGGAGCCACCGCGGTCAGATTCGACACCACACCCGCCGCCATCATGGCCGGCACGGCCAACCAGATCGTCGTCGTCACCCCGCCCGGTGTCGGCGTCGCCCAGGTCACCGTCACCACCCCCAACGGCACCAGCAACTCGAAGCCGTTCGTCTACTACCCCCGGGGCGACGCCCACTCCCTGGCCCCCGCCGCCGGCCCGACAGCCGGCAGGAACGTGATCACCATCAAAGGCGACCAACTCGCCACGGCCTCCCAGGTGCTGTTCGGCCCACTGCCGACCATCCCCATCGTGGTCTCCGACAGCCAACTCGAGATACCCGTCCCACCCGGCCTGGCCCCCGGATCCGTCCCCCTGACCGTCACCACCGCCGGTGGCATCACCACCGGAACGCTCTCCTACCGGTACGTCGACCCCCCGAACCCCATCGCCCTCAAACCCACCACCGGCACAGTCTTCGGCGGGAACGTCATCACCATCACCGGCCAGAACCTGTCCACCACCACCTTGGTCACCATCAAAGGCATCATCGCCCAATTCAGCATCGGATCCAACGTCATCCTGTCCGCCGTCGTACCCACCAGCCCCGCCCCCGGCCCCGCCGACGTCACCATCACCACCACTGCAGGCACCGTCACCCTCCCCGGCGCCTACATCTACACATGACAGCCATACGGGACCGAGCACAGCATCCGGCCCCTCCACCCCTCCCCAAGAGAGGCGCCCGAGGTGCGTTCGGGTGGGATTCGAGGGTCGCCCGGATCCGGGGCACTGCTCGCAGCGCGCTGATGTGGGGCGGGCAAGGGAGAGCCGTCACGAGGTTTCCGGGGCCCTCCCCCGCAGCACTTCGGGTGCCGGTAAGAATCGCGTCACCAGCCGCAAGAGGCGGCTATCCGAGCGGGGCCGACGTCGCCGCGGATGATGTCATCGAGGACTCCGGCAGAGGCACGAGCGAGGACGAACTCAGCCAGCTGGTCGTCGAGGGCTTCTCTGTCAAGTTCAGCGTGTTGAGCAGGCGTGACCCGGAAGGCTGCGGTGCAGGGGGGCAACTTCCGTCTGCCGCGTTCGGCCGGTGCTAGCGTGCCTGCGCATGCTAGTGATCGGAGGCTCATTGATGGACGAGTTCAAGTTCGAGCAGGACCTGGTGCGGGCGTTGTTACGGGATCAGCATCCGGATCTCGCAGGTCTTGAGCTCCGAGACGTCAACGGAGGCTGGGATAACCAGCAATGGCGCCTCGGGGAGGAGTTGGCCGTGCGCTTGCCGCGTACCGAGCGCGCGCCGGCCCTGCTGCACACTGAGCAGACGTGGCTGCCGGTCTTGGCGAAGCTCCTGCCGCTGCCGACGCCCACTCCGGTGCGTATCGGCAAGCCTTCGAGCCTGTTCGAGCACACTTGGACGATCGCGCGCTGGGTCGAGGGTGAGCCGGCTGATCACGCGCCGATCACCCGCCTCGATGCGGCCGAAATCCTCGCGGAGTTCCTTGGCGTGCTGCATCACAAGGCGCCCGCCGACGCCCCGGCCAACCCTACGCGCGGCATCCCTCTGGCCGGATTGCAGGTGGAGCGCGACAACTGGTTCGAGGTCATCAACGACTATGCGACCGCTGACGCGGCACGGGAAGTCTGGGAGAAGGCCGTCGCAGCGCCCCCCTGGCAGGGTGCGCCGCTCTGGCTGCATGGTGACTTGCATCCGGCAAACGTGGTCGTCCGGGACGGAATGCTCGCTGGGGTGATCGACTTCGGCGAGATGTGCGCAGGCGATCCCGCGACCGATCTTTCAGCCGCCTGGATCCTGTTGCCTGCCGGCGCGGCGAGTCGGTTCTTCGATGCCTATGAGCACGCCGACGAAGCCACCATCTCCCGGGCCCGCGGCTGGGCTGTCCTGCGCGCCCTGGGCCTGATCGGGATCGGACGAAACGGCAGGCTCGGTCTGCCCGGGGGCAAACCGACCTGGGAACCGGCAGGCTACGCCACGCTCGAACGGGTCCTGGCGGCGAACTGACCGCGTGGCTGCGCGTCGGGGACGGCGTTATAGGCCCTGTCCGGCCCCGCCGCTTTCCGGGGGCCCGGTTCTGTCCGGGGCTACGTGGGCAGCGGGCGGAGGACTCGACGGTGAGGCCTGCCGACGCTGATCGTCAGTGCTCTGGCTGCGTAGGTGAGAACGGGCTCCGGCCCACTTCTTGTGGACGCGTACGCAGGGTGACTGTTGATCTTCGTGTGGTGGCGGTTGAGGTCACCCGAAAATCGCCCGGCTGGAATGCGGCGTGGTCGGCAGTGCTGCGCCATGAACGCAGTACTGCCGCAGCTGGATGAGCTGCCGTTCTCCTCGGTCGATGGCGTGTTTATGGAGTCGGTCCAGGTGACCGACACAGTCGTCCGCATCGGGGCTCGGACGACTGCCAGGCGGGCGTCCTGCCCAGGATGCGGGTGCTGGCCAGGCCGAATTCACGGCTCCTACCGGTGGTTTCCCCGTGATCTGCCAGCGGCCGGCAAGTTCGTCGTGGTGTCGTTGCGGGTTCGTCGTTTCGTCTGCGTGGAGGACTCCTGTCCGCGCAAGACCTTCGCCGAGCAGGTGTCTGGGCTCACCCGCCGGTTCGGCCGGCGGACCGAGCGGCCGCGATCGGCGTTGGTCTCGGTCGGTCTCGCGCTCGCGGGCCGGGCCGGCGCCCGGATGACGGACGTCTTCGGGGCGCCGGTCAGCCGGAACACCTTGCTGAGGCTGATCACTTCGCTGCCGGCCCCGTCCACCGCCGCGCCCCGCGCGGTCGGCGTGGACGAATACGCCCAGCGCAAGGGTCGGATCTACGGAACTGTGCTCGTCGACGTCGAGACACCTCGTCCGATCGACCTCCTGCCTGACCGGGAGGCGGACACGCCGGCGGCCTGGCTCGCCGAGCGGCCCGGCATTGAGATCGTCTGCCGCGACCGCGCCCCCCTTCAAGAATTGACGGTCACGCTGAGTACGCGACCACGACAAGTGGGCCGGAGCCTGAGAACGACGAGCATTTGTCACTGAGAGTCGACAGCACCGGCCAGGTGCAGAAGCCCGGAATGTTGGTGAGAAGTAGCAGCGGTTCTGGCGCCTCGGAATGGTGATGACGTCAACTTGTTGGCGTCCGTATCCTTCGGCGGGTGACTCTGATCGAGGTGGGTCCCAGGGCAGGTCGAGCTCGTCGTCAAGGGGCCGGGCGCACCGCGACGAGGTCGAGGAACCGCTACGGGCGTTCTACGCCGCCACCCCACCGACGCCCAGTGACGACTGCGCGCGTTCCCGGGCATCGCTCAGGCGCCGGAATCCCACCTGGGTGACCGGCGGCCCGGCAGTGACCCCGGGCCGCCGGCCGCTGCTCCTCGTGGTCAGCCACTGCCAGAGCCCATCCCCGTACACTTCCTTTCCGACGTGTTCCACGAGGTCAAGCGGTGCGCCGAGGCCGACGACCGATCGGTGGCCTCGTGGATCCGCGCTGTCGAGCACGAGCTCAACCGGACGACGTGACCGAGGACCACACGCCGAACCACTGCTCGGCGCCGTACTCCTCGAACCGCTCCACCTCGGTGAACCCCAGCTTCGCCGCGAGGCGCATCGCGCGGTCGTTGGCGGTCTGGGTGCAGAGCACCACCGGCTCGCCGGGAAGCGCGTCGGCGAACCAGTCGAGTGCCGCTGCGCACGCCTCGGCGGCGTACCCGCATCCCCACGCCTCCGGCAGGAACATGTAGCCGAGCTCGGCCTCCCCTGCATTCGGACGGACGTGACCCGGACGCTCCGCGTCGCGCCGATCGAGCGTGACCATGCCGATCATCGCTCCGTCGAGATCGATCACGAAAAGGCCAGGGCGCCGCCCGGGCACCTCAGGAACCGCGCGTTCGAGCTCATCACGCGGTCGAGGGCCACCGATGTAGGTGCCCACCTCTGGCGAGGCGAACAGCTCGACGAACGCCGCACGGTCCCGGGCCTCGGACTCGCGGAGCACGAGCCGTTCGGCCCTTATCGGGGCAGGTGGCCAGGCGACGGGTCCAAGATCAGTCATGGCGGGCAACCTATCGCACGCCCGCCGGGCAGGAGCCTCGGACGACCGACAGCGGCAGCAGCTTCTGACCCGTCGGCCCGATCTGCTGGATGTCGGTGTCCGTGCACAGCTCGAAACGCGCACAACGCAACCAGAGTCCCGAAGCAAGCACCAACGCGCTCTCCAAAACTCGGCGACATCACTCTCCCGAGCGAGCAGGCGCTCTCGCCGCCGAGGGCGTGCGGCTCAGCCGTCCTGACCGGCGTTTCCGACCGGGCCGACCTTCACCGGGGAGCCGGCGCCGTCCGTGACGGGCAGCGTGTCGGCGCCCGGCCAGTCGAGGGTGACCGACTTGGTCTCGTCCGGCGACCACCGGGTCTTCACCCCCGCTCCACCGCTCGCACAGGTGGCTTGACTTCGTCATTGAAACTCCTGGCGGCTACGGGCGATCTTGGTCGAGAACCCGTCTGCCAGGAGCTTCGTCATTCCGCAGATCCGTCCAACATGAGGCCAGCACAGTCAGGTCGGACAAGGCTCACTCTTCCCGTCGGGGAAGTGAATGCCCCGGCCTCGGAGAGAACGACGGCGGTGGTTACTCCTGCCACCCCGGCCCCGACAACGACAACGCACTCCCGCGCGCTTGAGGGCGCTCACAAGAGCAGAGCCACGTCGAGATACTCCTGCACCGGCTCGAACAGCCCGTACGGCACGTACTCCGGGATCTCGCCATGCGCGATCCACGCAAGTTCGGCCAGCTCTTCGGCGCTCGCGACGAACGCCTTGCCGCCGAGGGCCCTACATGCGATGTAGTGGATCGCCCGGCCCGTCATGGGGTGAACCCGCCGTCCCAGCACGCTGCTCGGGGCCACCAGGAGCCCGGTCTCCTCCTGAGTCTCACGCACCGCGGTTTCCTCAGGCGCTTCGTCAGACTCGATCTTCCCGGCTGGGAACTGCCACAAGAGGGCTCCTTCCGCGATGCGTCGCCGCACGAGCAGTACACGCCCGTCCTGAACGACGACGGCAGCGGCGACTGCCGTCTGGGCCTCGATCGTCACCATGATTCCTTTCCTGAAGGTCATCCGCACCACATCGCAATGCTGGATCGGACCCTGATCCGGCGTCAGGCTCGGCGCCGGCTGCGCCGACGTGTGCCTCAGTCCCTGACGGGAAGCTCCCGCGCCGCGTAGTAGGCGTGCAGCGCAGCCTCACTGCCTGAACCCAAAGCGGTCATGATCCGCTGGAAGCGGGCGGAGCGCAGGTCGCCGGCCACGATGATGCGTGAGCGCTGGCCGGTCGGCGGGCAGTAGCCGTCCGCGCCGCGGATGAGGCCGCCGGGCGGAGCGGTGGGCGCGTTCCCGATGCTCAGGTACGCGGCGTCTGCCGTGACCGTGTGCCCCTCGCCGTCCCGGATCACCCGGGAGTCGGGGTCGGCCGGTGCGGGCAGAACAGCCTCGACGTCCAGTGGCATGGGAGCCAACGCCAGTGCGAACGTGGCGCGGGCCCGCATGGCTCCGTGCTCGTCGCACAGAGCGAGGCTGAGTATCGGCGTGGCCTCGCCGGGCGCGAGACACGACCAGGCTGTACGGACTGCTGTGTAGCGGACCCGTGGGTCCGAATCGGCTAGTGCCACAGCCACTGGTGCCGCATCAGACGACGTTCGCCCTGTTGTGACCGCCTGGACAACCATCCCGAAAGGAAGATCGCGATACCTGCCTTCTGGCGTCAGAGACAGGCACCACGAGATGATCATCCTATGGCAGATGTGATTTTCTTCGATCTGGACGGCACCCTGGTCGATCATCGAAGCGCGGTCTTGGAAACGATCGGCCAGATCGTCCAGGCCGCGCCGAACGCGACGGCTCCACCGGAGGAGCTGGCGACGTTGTGGTGGACGCTGGAGGCGCGCCACATGCGGGAATACCTGGCCGGTCAGTGCTCCTTCGCTGAGCACCACCGACGCAGGCTCCGTTCCTTCCTGCCGATGCTCGGCGAGCCGGTTCCTGAAAGTCCCGGCCTTCTGGACGCCTGGATCGCCGAGCGCTACCTCACCGTGTTCGAGGAGTCCTGGCGGTGCTATCCCGATGTCCAGCCATGCCTGGAGACCCTGAAACGGCTTCCCCGAGGACCGCGTCTGGCTGTTCTCACCAACGGGGACCCCGAGCAGCAGCGCGCCAAACTCGCCCGCTTCGGCCTCCTCGAATACTTCGAAGCCGTCCTGACCCCGACCGAGCTCGGTGCGGCCAAGCCCGTCGCCTACGCCACCGCCTGCCGGCGGATGCGGACGGACCCCGCGCAGGCGGTCAACGTGGGCGACATGCTGGAAAGCGATGTAAACGCAGCCGCCCTCGCCGGGCTCACCGGCATCTGGCTGGACCGCGGCATCGACTTCGTCACCGGTGGACCATCGCCGACGGCAGACGAGACGGTGCTCCGCATCGAACGGCTCACCGAACTCCCCGACCACCTGTCACGCACGACCGCCTGACCGGCTCTCACGGCCGTCGTCAGTGAGCGACCCGGGTCAACGCCTTCCCCGGGGCACGCATCAGCTGGTTCCAAGAATCATGGCCAGGTTCCAACTACCGTGGCTCGGCTCAACGAACCACTCAGCCCTTGGCCCGGGGCGGCCAACGGGGGTGCTCAGCGTGGCCAACCGAAGCGCTCAGTCACAGTGACGCGTTGCCCTGGTGATCGCCGGTTCGGTGTTGGCCCGTCAAGCTATGCGGGTGGCAGATCGAGTACGGGTTCGTGAGATCGATGATGACGAGGGCCGGCGGCTGCTGCGGATCATCCGCAGGGGCACCGGCTCGGTGGTGACGCGGCGGCGCGCGCAGATGGTGCTGCTGTCTGCCCAGGGCATGCTCGTGGCGAAGATCGCCGAGGTGACGTTCACCAGCCCGGACCGGGTCCGCGATGTGATCCATGACTTCAACACCGACGGCTTCGAGGCGCTCTACCCGAAGTACAAAGGCGGACGCCCAGCTTCGCCCCGCAGATCTCGTACTACCAAGAGCAGCCCCTGGCCATCAGTTACCAATTCGCGGGTCAACAACGCACCTACTACCCGGACGTGCCGGCGGCGACCGAGGATGATCGTTGCATCATCATCGAAGTAAAGCCGGTCTACGAGATGGCGATGGCCGTCAACGTCGCGAAGTACCAAGCCGTCGAGGAGTTCTGCCGGAGCCGGGGCTGGGGTCTCGTGGCCACCGACGGCAACCGCACCCGCGGGCTCCTTGAGCACCGTGCGGTCGATCCACAGCTGGATCACGCACTGGCCGCCGCCCTCGACGCTCAGGGAGAGCTCGCGTGGCCGCAGGTTCGAGCCGCAACCGGCTCGCTGCCCACCTGTCGGTACTGGCCGCGAGGGGGCGGCGGGCGCGCGGGGGTGCGTGGGACGGAGCCGTTCCACGCACCCCCGCGCCCGTACCCGCGCCTCTCCCAGAATGTCCTCAGACCCGGCTGCCCAGCCACTCGTGGACGGCGAGTGCGGTGGTACGGGCGTGTTCCTCCAGCATGGTGAAGTGGTCCCCGGGCACGGTGACCTCGGCGTGCGGCAGGCTCCAGTCCGGGGCGGGTTCGGCGCCGGGCGGCAGGTCCCGGGCTCGTACGTACAGGGTGGGACAGGCGAGCGGCGCGGTCTTCCAGTCACTGAAGAGCTCGAAGTATCCGGCCATGGCGGTGAGCCGGTCGGGCTCGGCAGAGGCGAATTCCGCCGCCCGGCGCAGCATGTCCGACGTCATCGCGGAGAGCGCCTGACCCCGGTCGCCGTGACCGGGGGGATAGGTGTCCACCAGGACGACGGCCGCCGGGGCGGCACCCTCGGACTCCAGACGCTCGGCCACGGCATGGGCCACCCAGCCACCGGCCGACCGCCCCAGCAGTACCGGGGGGCCTTCGGCCGCGGCTGCGCGGACGGCAGCGGCCTGGGCGGTGACGAGGGCGTCCAGTGTGGCGGGCAGAGCCTCTCGGGGCTCGAACCCCGGGTACCGCACCGCGGAAACCGGCCGCAGCCCCCGCAGCCCGGCACCGAGGCGCGCGTACTCCTGCGGTCCGGACAGCGCGCTGAGCGCGGGGGCGCACACCAGCCGGGCCCCCGTGCCGCCCGCCGCGAGCACGACGGGTGCGTGCGTCGCACCGGGCGCCCCCGCCCTGTCGAAGACCGGGCGCAGGCGCGCGGCGACGGTCAGGAGCACCATGCCGTCCCAGCTCTGTCCCCGGGCGCATGCGGTACGAAAGAGCGCGCCCAGGGAATCCGGAGCTCCCCCGGCGTGCGGTGCGTCGGCGGCCTGCACCCGGGCGTCCGGCGGAGCGCCCGCCTCCGGACCGCCCCCCGCGCCGTCGTCCGCCGGTCGGCCCGGAGGGTCGGCGGCCTCGGGCCCTCCCCGGCCGTCGGACACGGCGCCCACAGGAGGTGCCTCGGCGGCATACCGCCGCGTCAGCTCGGCGGCGAGCGCGCGCGGCGTCGGGAAGTCGAACAGCAGCGTGGACGGCAGTGCCAGCCCCGTCCACGCCGCGAGCTCATTGCGCAGATCGACCGCGGCCAGGGAGTCCAGCCCCAGGTCCGCCAGCAGGGTGTCCTCGTCGATCTCGCTCGCCTCCTCCCGGTGGCCCAGGACGCGGGCTGCCAGGGTCCGGACCTTGGTGAGCAGCACCCCGCCCCGCTCGCCGGGGGGAGCAGCCGCCAGCGCCCGGCCGATTCGGTCCCCGCCCCCGTCGCCCCCGTCGGCAGCAGGCGTTCGGAGCCGGTTCGCCCCCGGGTCGCCGCCGCGGAGAGCGGCCGGGGCGAGGCGGGCCGCCACCACCACAGGTTCGTCACCGGCCACGGCGGCGTCGAAGAGGACCAGACCCTCTTCCGGCCCGAGCGGGCCGAACCCGGAGCGGGCCATCCGCTGCCGATCCGCGTCGCCGAGGTGCGCCATCATGCCGTCGTTCTGCCGCCAGGGGCCCCAGACGATCGACGTACCGGGCAGTCCGAGCTGCCTCCGGTGTCGTGCCAAGGCATCGAGCACGCAGTTGGCCGCGGCGTAGTTGGCCTGGCCGGCGGAGCCGAAGGTGCCCGCCACCGAGGAGAACAGCGCGAACACGGCCAAGTCGTGTCCCCGGGTCAGTTCGTGCAGAGCGAGAGCGGCATCCGCCTTGGGGCGCAGCACCCGCCTCAGACGGTCGGTGGTGAGCGCCGCGACGACGCCGTCGTCCAGCACTCCCGCGGTGTGCACCACGCCGGTCAGCGGGTGGGCCGCCGGTACCGCGTCGAGCAGGGCGGCGAGCGCGGTCCGGTCCGCGACGTCACAGGCGTGAACGGATACCTGGGCGCCCGCCTCATGCAGCTCCGCGACGAGTTCCCGGGCCCCTGGAGCGTCCGGCCCGCGTCGGCCGGCGAGCAGTAGATGCCGGACGCCGTGGGCGGTGACCAGGTGCCGCGCCACCAGCTTGCCCAGGGAACCGGTGCCGCCGGTGACCAGGACGGTGCCCTCCGGGTCGAGCGGCCGCCGCTTCCGCGGCTTCGGTGCCGCCTTGGCCAGTGGCACCAGCTTCGGCACGTACGCCGTCCCTCGGCGTACGGCTGCCTCCGGTACCGAGGCGGCCAGCAGGGCGGGCAGGGCACTCCAGGAGTCGGGGTGTCCGTCCACGTCGATCAGGGCGAAGCGGCCCGGGTTCTCCCGCAGGGCCGAGCGAACCAGTCCCCACACCGGTGTGTGCAACGGTACGGACGCTGTTTCGCCGGATCGGCCGTCATTCCCGCGATCGGCGCCGTCCGCAGGGAAACCGTCGTCGGCCGAAGTGACGGCGTCGGACGTCACGAGGACGAGACGGGAGCGGGACAGATGCGGTTCGGCGAGCCACTCCTGCACGAGCCTCAGCGCCCGGTCCGCTGCCCGCAGCAACCCGGCAGCTTGGTCCTGCGCACCGCCGGTCGTGTCAGGCGGCGGGCACGGTGCCACGACGACGGCCGACGCGTCGCACGCCGCCGGGCCGGGGTAGACCGGGACGCCGGAACCCGGGGGCGCGAGGGCGTCCACCAGCCGTGTGCCCGCCGTGCCCAGAACCCCCCAGCGGGGCATCGCCACGGGTGCGGGCGGCTCGGTCAGCGGCACCCAGTCCGTCCGGTGGAGAGCACCGGTGACCGCGTCCGCCGTCGCCGAGCCGGTACGCGGAAGGGGCCGGAGCGTCAGCGAACGGACCGTCGCCACCGGTGAGCCCGTCTCGTCGGTCAGTTCCACTCCGGCCTGCCCGTCGGGCCCGGCGGTCATCCGTACCCGCAAGCGCTGTACGCGGGCGGTGTGCACGCGCACTCCGCTGAAGGCGAACGGCAGGGACAACCCGTCGGCCGCCGGACCGGCTGTCCCGGAACCGTTCGTGACAAGGCTGTCCAGGGCCAGGGCGTGCAGCGCCGCGTCGAGCAGTGCGGGATGCAGGACGAACCCCGGGCCGTCCGCCTCCGCGCGCGGGGCCCGGGCCGCTTCGGGCAGCGCGACATCGGCGTACAGCTCCCTTCCGTGCCTCCAGGCGGCGCGCATGCCCTGGAAGGCGGGGCCGTAACGCAGCCCGCCGGCGGCCAGCCGCTCGTACGGTCCGGTCCCCGGACCGTCGGCATGCACCGGCATCGCCGCCTCCGGCGGCCAGGACACGTGCGGGCGGGGCGCGCCGCCGGTCTCGGCGGCGGCCGCTTTCCGGTCCGCGGGCGGCTGCGCCCGCGAAAGAGTGCCGACGGCGTTCCGGAGCCAGGGCTGGTCACCCGCCGGATTGTGCGGCCGGGAGTGGCAGAGCACGGTCCGCCGTCCCGCGTCGTCCGCCCCCGCCACCTTCACCTGCAAGGCGACGGCACCGTCCGAGGGCAAGGGCAGCGGCGCGGTCAGAACGAGCTCGTCCAGGACGGCCGCGCCCGCCAACTCACCAGCGTGGAGGGCCATTTCGACGAAGGCGGTCGCCGGCAGCAAGATCTCCCCAGCCACCACATGATCGGCAAGCCACGGCTGGTCGCGCACCGAGAGCACCCCGCTCAGCAGCAACCCGTCGTCGTCGGCCGTGCGGGTATACGACCGCAGGAACGGATGGGTGGGCTCGGCCGTCGGAGACACGGGCGGATGCCCCGGGGCGGGCTCCAGCCAGTACCGGCGGCGCTGGAAGGCATACATGGGCAGTGCGACGCGCCGCCCGCCGCGCCCGGCGAAGACGGCCCGCCAGTCGACGGGCACGCCGTGGGCGTGCAGCGCGGCAAGCGTGTCGAGCAGGGTGTCCGCTTCCGGCCGCGTCCCGCGCAGTGTCGGCAGGACCAGCGGTGCCGGGCCCCGCTTGCCGCCGCCCGCATCGCCCGTGTGCGGGTCCGCCGGGGCCGGTCCGACCGAAGCGAGGCAATCTCGTACCAGGCCGGTGAGCACCCCATCCGGCCCCAGTTCGACGTAGTGGGCCGCGCCTCGCTCACCCAGGTGCGCCACCGAATCGGCGAAGCGGACCGGACGGCGGACATGGTCCACCCAGAACTCCGGTGTGCACAGCTCCTCGTCGGTGGCCGCCCGGCCCTGCACGGCGGTGATCAGAGGCAGCCGCGGCGCGGCGAAGGACAGACGCCGGACCACGTCCGCGAAGTCGGCCAGCACGGGCTCCATCCGAGCGGAGTGGAAGGCATGGCCGACCCGTAGCGGCGTCACCGAACGGCCCCGCGTCCGGAAGTACGCGGCGGCCTCCCGCACCGCGGCCTCGTCGCCCGAGACGACCACCGAGGCGGGCCCGTTGACCGCGGCGATCTCCACCGCACCCCCGGTCCCGGCGAGGTGGGCGGCCACCTCGTCCGCCCCGGCGGCCACAGCCACCATCGCGCCGCCCGGAGGCAGCGCGTCCATCAGCCGGCCCCGGGCCGCCACCAGTGTGCACGCATCCGCGAGGGACAACACCCCGGCGACATGTGCCGCCGTCACCTCGCCCACCGAGTGCCCGGCCACCAGGCCGGGGCGTACCCCCCAGGCCTCGAATTGCCGGAACAAGGCCGTCTCCAGGGCGAAGAGCGCCGGCTGCGCGAACCGGGTCGTATGCAGCAGCGCGCCCGTCTCCGTACCGGGCCCGGCGAACATGACGTCTCGCAGGGGCACCGGCAGCAGCGTGTCGAACAGGGCACAGCAATCGTCCAACGAACTGGCGAAGGCCGGATGCAGATCCCGCGACTCGTACAGTTCACGGCCCATGCCGACGCGCTGGCTGCCCTGGCCGGTGAACAGCAGGGCCTGCGGGCCGTGGTGGCGGGACGTGCCGGTGTGCACTCCGGGCCGGTCGCCACCCTCCGCCACGGCCCGCAGGGAGCCGAGCAGCTCGGCACGGTCCCGGGCCACCACCACGGCCCGGTGCTCGAAGGCCGCACGCGTGGTGGCGAGCGAGTAGCCGATGTCCACCGGGGCCGCATCAGGGGCGGCGACCACATGGTCGTACAGCCGTCGCGCCTGGGCCCGCAGCCCCGGCACGCTCCTGGCCGACACCGGAAAGGCCACCGCGGCCGGTCCCGGACGTGCCGCACCTTCCAGCACCGCCCCGGGCCCGACGCGGCCGCTTGCGGTCCCGCCGTCCGCCAGGGCACACGGCGGTGCGGCCTCCCCGTCGTCCGGGGCCTCTTCGAGCACCACATGGGCGTTGGTGCCGCTGATGCCGAACGAGGACACCCCCGCCCGTCGCTGACGGTCCGTCGCAGGCCACTCCACCGTCCGGGTCAGCAGCGCGATCCGCCCCGTCGACCAGTCGACACGGGGGGTCGGCTCGTCGGCGTGCAGCGTACGCGGCAGCACGCCGTGCCGCATCGCCTGCACCATTTTGATCACGCCGGCCACTCCGGCGGCGGCCTGGGTGTGACCGATGTTCGACTTCACCGAGCCCAACCGGAGGGGACGCTGCCGCGCCTGGCGCCCGTACGTCGCGAAGAAGGCCTCCGCCTCGATGACGTCCCCCAGCCGGGTGCCGGTGCCGTGCGCCTCCACCGCGTCGATGTCCCCGGGAATCAGCCCCGCGTCCACGAGTGCCTGCCGGATCACCCGCTGCTGCGCCGGTCCGTGCGGTGCGGTCAGCCCGTTGCTCGCCCCGTCCTGGTTCACCGCCGAACCGCGCACCACGGCCAGTACCGGAAGTCCGGCACGGCGCGCCTCGGACAACCGGCTCAGCAGCAGCATTCCAGCGCCCTCGGCCCACCCCGTGCCGTCGGCGGACGCGCCGAACGCCTTGCAGCGGCCGTCCGGAGCCAGCGCCCGCTGGCGACTGAACTCCACGAACGATGAGGGCCCCGACATCACCGTGGCGCCTCCGGCCAACGCGAAGTCACACTCACCCCGGCGCAGCGCCTGGGCCGCCAGGTGCAGGGCCACCAGGGACGAGGAACACGCCGTGTCCACGGTGATGGCCGGGCCTTCGAGGCCGAAGGTGTAGGCGATACGACCCGAGGCGACGCTTCCGGCGTTGCCGAGGCCGAGGTACCCCTCGACATGCTCGGGCGTCCTTGTCAGGTGGCGGGCGTAGTCGCTGTACATCAGCCCGACATACACGCCGGTCGCCGAGCCGCGCAGGGTGCCGGGGACGAGACCGGCGTGCTCGAAGGCCTCCCACGCCACTTCGAGCAGCAGCCGGTGCTGCGGGTCCATGGCCAGCGCCTCGCGGGGAGAGATGCCGAAGAAGCCGGGGTCGAAGCGGTCCGCACCGGAGAGGAAACCGCCTTCGCGCACATACGTCCGTCCGGGCCGTCCGGGATCCGGGTCGTACAGCGCCCGGGTGTCCCAGCCCCGGTCGGTGGGGAAGGGACCGATGGCGTCCCTCCCGTCGGCCACCAGCCGCCACAGTCCCTCGGGAGAGGTCACGTCTCCGGGATAGCGGCATGCCATCCCCACGATCACCACGGGGTCGTCGTCCGACCGGGCCGCACTCCGGTTCACGGGCCCGGCGCCGGCCGGCGCGGCGGCGCTCCGTGCCCCGAGGTGGGCGGCGAGCGCGGCGACCGTGGGAAAGTCGAAGGCGACGGCCTCGGAGAGCGGCAGGCCGGTCACCGCCGACAACCGCTCCCGCAGCACCGTCGCCGTCAGGGAGTCCATACCCAGGTCCCGCAGTGCCGTGCTCGGCTCCACCGCCTGAGCTGTGCAGCCGAGCACGGCCGCCACCTCGTTCCGCACCAGGGTCAGCAGGTTCTCCGACGGCTTCCCGGTGGCCTTCGCGCCCAGCGCCCTCGCCGGCCGGCCGGCGAGGTCCCGCCGCAGGGTCTTCCCGGAGGTGGTACGGGGAATGTCCTCCACCTCGAACAGCTCGACGGGTACCTTGAAGCCGGACAGTTCCGCACGGCAGGCGGCGAGGATGCGCCCCCTGTCCAGCACGCCGCCATCGGGCTCGGGGACCAGATAGCCGACCGGCACCTCGCCGAAGACAGGGTGCGGGCGTCCGGCCACGGCGGCGTCCGCCACCCCCGGCAGCCGCCGCAGCACCGCCTCCACTTCCGAAGGATGGATGTTCACCCCGCCTCGAATGATCAGATCACTCGCCCGGCCGGTGACCGCCAGTCCACCGAAGGCATCGATCCTGGCCAGGTCACCTGTGCGGAACCAGCCATCCCGCAGTATCTCCGCGGTGGCTTCCGGCCTGCCGTGGTAACCGGCCATGACCCCGGGCCCGTTGACCCACAACTCACCCTCGCCCGTGTCCCGGCCGTCGGGGCCCCCGCCGACCCGGACCCGGGTGCCGGGCAGCACCCGGCCGCACGCCCCGGACGTCGTCGCCTCGCCCGGCGCCGGCATGGTGACCGGGCCCGCCTCCGTGCTGCCGTAGTGCTCCAGATAGGGGACACGGCAGATCGCTTCGAAGGACTCGCGGAACCCGGGCCCCGCCGCGGCGCCACCGCTGACGCAACCCCGCAGCGCGGGGGCACCGAGACCGCCGCCGTCCTTGCCGCTTTCCTCGCCCCGGACCGCGTCGAGCAACGCCGAATACGTTGTGGGGACCCCGCCGAGTAAGGTGAACGAGGCATCCCCACGACGCAGTTCGCCGAGCACTCCCGCCACCGAGAACCGGGGCAGCAGCACCGCGCTCGCCCCCACCGCGGTCACCCCGAGGAAGCACACCACCTGGCTCATCGCGTGATGGAGGGGCAACGGCCACAGCACGCGGTCCCGTTCGGACAGGCCCAGGACGCCGACGAGGCCCGTCGCGACCGGCGCGAGGCGGTTGCGCTGGGTGGACAGGACGCCCTTGGGCACGCCGGAGGATCCCGAGGTGTAGAGCAGCCAGGCCACTTCGTCCAGTGCGAGATCGTCCCGGGCCGGCGTCCGCGGCTCCGTACCCGCCAACTCCTCGTACCGCAGAACGCCACCCGCGACCGCGGCGGACCGGCCCCCGGTTCCGCCGGCCCCGTCCGCCGGCTCCTCGAAGTCCGCGCACCAAGGCGAGTTCCCGTCCCCCTCCTCGGCGCCGCCTTCGGCCACCACCACGATCAGCCCGGGTCGCAACGGCAGCGTTCGCCGCCGCACCGGGCAGGCGCCATCGGTGATGAGCACCCGTGCCCCGCTGTCGTCCAGCAAGCGGGTCAGCTCCTCCTCCGAGCTCCCCGGGTCCAGAGGTACGCCCACGCCGCTCGCCCGGGTGACGGCGAGCAGGCTCTCGACCGCCTCGACACGGTTGCCGAGCAGTACGGCCACCCGGTCACCGCGCGCCAGGCCGAGTCCTGCCAGGTGACCGGCCAACCGTGCGGTCCTCCTTTCCAGCTCCCGGTAGGTCACACGCCTGAGCCGGTCCTGGAAACAGACCTTGTCCCCGAGGCGCCGGGCGTGGTACCCGAGCAGTTCCGGCAGTGGTTTGACGATGTCGGCGTGCGGACCCACCGCATGACCTCCTTGAGACGACCCGTCGTTGAGGACGACGGCACGGTTTACCGGGTTGCCTCCCGGCGATGGGTGGACCGCGTCGGGGCCCCTCAGAGCCGTTCGTTTTACGGTCCCGGCAAGGACCCGGGCTGTCTCGTCAGGGAAGCAAGAGCATGTCGATGGCGGCGACGGCTGCCACGGAGTGGTCGGCAAGGGGCAGGGCACTGGCGTCGGCCCGTACACGTGACGGAGAGCGTCCGGCAGCTTGGCGGAGCATCTGCTCGGACAGATCGAGGCTGATCACAGCAGGGAAGGCGGACGCGAGGAGCGGAGTGAACTGGCCCGTTCCGGAGCCGGCTTCCAGGCAGGGGCCGTACGGCAGGGGGCCGCCGCGGGTGATGGCGTCACGCAGTGGGTCGTCACGGCTGGTGGCTTCGGTGGTGTCCCACTCGGGGCCGAGTTGGTCGAACAGTCCGGCAAGGAAGTCTGCTTCCGCAGTGGTCCAGGGGCGTCGGCCGGTGGCCAGATCTTGGGCGAAGACGCGGATGCGTCTGCTGTGTCTTTCGGTGGCACAGGTTTGCCGTCCGGGCTGGGCAGGACGCGCAGCAGCGTAGAACTCATAGCTCCAGTTGAGCAGCAGGTGGGTGGTTCAGGGATCGACCTGGGGGTGGAAAGCCGGGCCCATCCTTGGGTGGAGGCTCAACGGCGGTCGGTCGGCAGGTGTATCGAACTGCATGTCGGCCAACCAGCGCGGAAGTGGCGACGTGTCAGGGGTGACCGAAGTGTTCACCGCGGTCAGCCTCGTGGATTTGGTGCTGAACGTGGTGTCCGTCACCACCACTGTCGTGGTCATGCCCGGAGCCGGGAGAACCGCCCATCATACGGAGCATGTCCCGTCCGCCGGTGCGGAGGAACCGGATGAGGAGGGCTGCGGCCAGGATGAGGAAGGCGATGTTGAGGAAGGTGGTGTAGTTCCAGGTGACGCCCCCCATCGGGATTTTCGCGTCGGCCTGGTCGGGGATGAGGCCGACGCCACCGAAGGCGAACTCCACGATGTAGCCCGCCACGACCGTGGCGAGGTAGAAGGTGCCGAGCAGGAACACAGCCGTCTTCGCGCCGTAATACTTCCGGTAAATGTTGAGGATCGGCAGGATCAGCAGGTCGGCGAAGATGAACGCGACGACCCCGCCGAAACTGATCCCGCCCTTCCACAGCACCACCGCGAGGGGCACGTTGCCGATCGAGCAGACGAACGAGGCGATCGCGACCAGAGGTCCGATGATCGGCCCCCACAGCTTGGAGGCCAGCGGGTGGCCGTCGAAGAAGAACGTGCGCCAGAACGAGTCCGGCACCCAGGCGGCGATGGCCCCGGCGATGAGGAGGCCGATCACCAGATCCCGCAGGATCGCCGCCCACTCCATGACGAAGACGTGGGCGGTGGAGGTGAAGCCCTCGCGTGACAGCAGCCGGCGGGTGAAGGAGCCCTCCCGCTGTACGGACATGTCCATCGCCGCGTGGCCCTCCATGGACCCGGCGAGTCCGCGTTCGGCTTGCTCGCGGGCCTGGCGCAGGAGTCTGTCGCGCAGGAACAGCCGGAACAGCACCGCCAGGACGACGATCATGATGGGGCCGCCGACGAACTCCGCCGCGGTGAACTGCCAGCCCATCAGCAGCGCCAGAATGACACCGAGTTCGACGACCAGGTTGGTCGAGGCGATCTCGAAGGCCATCGCGGCGGTGAAGTTCGCGCCTTTGCGGAACAGCGAGCGCGCCAGCGCCACGGCGGCATAGGAGCACGAGGACGAGGCGGCGCCGAGGCCGGCGGCGATGGCGAGCGTACGAGGGCGGTCGTCGCCGAGCAGGGAGACGACGGTGGACTTGCGGACGACCGCCTGGACGACGGCGGACAGGGCGAAGCCCAGGATCAGGGCCCAGGTGATCTCCCAGGTCATGGAACCGGCGATCGACAGTGCGTGCAGTACGGCGTGGATCATCCCTGGAGCCTTCCGACAGAAGCACGACATGTGGCCCACCGACACGTCGCACCTGGGCGGTGCCACGTGACAGAGGCTGGGCGCAGGGGCGCCACCCGGTGGGCGGCGCCCCTGCGGGTGTGTCAGCCGACCTTGAGGGTCAGGGCTGCGGTGTGCACCTTCCCGCCGGTCTGGAACCGGGGGAACAGCCGCCAGTTCCCGGAGGTCGGCAGTTCCGCGTTGAAGGACAGCTCCGGGCCGCCGTGGTCACCGTTGGCCTTCGTGGTCGGGTGGAGACCAGCTCCCGCTGCCGCTCGGCGGTCATCTCTGCCGGGTGCGTGAACTGCAAGACCTCAAGGTCGATGTGCGTGGTCATGACCGGCAGCCTGCCAGAGACCTCCGACAGCGCCGGGTGCGTAGACCATGCGCACCCGGCAGTGAGGTGTCAGGCCGGGACTGGAACTGCGGCCGGTGCGGGGTGGAGGTGTCCGGTGCGACGAAGCCCGGTCAGTGCTGCGGCGCATCCGAGCCCGAGCGCGGTCAGCACCGTCCACGGCAGCCAGGGGGCATGCGTGCGGGCGGCGAGGTCGAAGAGGGCACCCACGGCGAGGTTTCCGACGGCGACGGCGATGCCGGAGGCTGTGCTGTAGGCCCCGTAGTACGTGGCGACCAGGCGTTCACCCGAGAGCCGGACCAGGGTGTCCATCTCGAACGGGTACAGCAGTGCGGAGCCTGCGGCCAGCAACGCCGCGCACCCCACCAGCCCCACAAGCCCGAGCACTGCGGCCAGGCCATGGGCGGACGCATGCGGGCCGGGCACCAGCGGCAGGAACGCCGCACCCATGACTGCCAGGCCGATTGCGATGGCCTTCGACGGATCCAGGCGTTTGCGAGCCCAGTCGGTGAGACGTAGCTGGCCTGCGACCGCGACTAGGGCGGAGGCGGCGAAAACCACGCCCATCGCGGTGCCGCTGCCGTCGCCGAGGAGGGCGCGGGCCTGGAGGGGCAGGGCGAGATAGGTCTGGAAGGCCAGCAGATAGGAGCCGGCCATCGCGGCGGAGAACAGCACGAAGGGCCGGTTGCGGAGAATCGCCCGCCAGTCCGCGACGATCCCCCGCCACCCGCTCGTACACTGCGGGTCCGGTGCCGGACGCCGCGCAGGCAGGGCGCGAGCCTGCACGAGCGCCAGCACTCCGAAGACGGCGGCCGAGACCGCGCACACGATGCGGAAGTCCAGGGCGAGCAGGGACAGCCCCGCGAGCGGGCCGAGCAGGATGCCTGCCTGGTAGAAGACGTTGAAGCAGGCGAACGCCTCCACCCGGCGCTCCCCGGCCCCTTGGGCGAGGTAGGCGCGCACGGCGGGGTTGAAGAGTGCTCCGGCGAATCCGGTGGCGGCTGAGGCAATGATCAGGGCGGCCAGTGTGTCGGCGAAGGCCAGCAGTGCGAACGCGCCGGTGCGCAGGGCGCATCCGGCAAGGATCATCGGCTTGTAGCCGATCCGGTCGGCGAGGGTTCCGCCGAGCCAGAACATTCCCTGTTGGGACAGGTTGCGGACGCCCAGCACCAGGCCGACCGCCCAGGCCGCGAGGCCGAGGCCGTGGGCGAGATGGTCGGCGAGATAGGGCATGAGCATGTAGAAGCCGAGGTTGATACCGAACTGGTTGACCATCAGCAACTGGATGCTCGGGTCGAACGAGCGCATCTGGGCGCGCAGCCGCCTCACCGTGCACCCGCCAGGACAGCGCGGGCGGCGGCCGGGGCCGGGTCAGTGACCGTGCTGCAGCGCGTCCAGGACGTCACCGCCCGCTCGTCGGGCTCCTTGATCTCCGTCGGTTCGACGGGGGCTGGTGTGTCGAGCAGGTCGTGGCCATGGCACCAGCCGTCGTTGTAGATGGTGTCGAGGTAGCGGTGGGGTCCGTCGGGGAAGACCGCGGCGATGCGAGTTCCGGCCGGCAAGGTGCGGGCGGCCCAGCCGGCGACCAGCGCCACGGCTCCCACGCTCCAGCCGCCCGAGGCGTAGTGGCAGCGGGCCAGGGTGCGGCAGGCCCACACCGCTTCGGCGGGGGCGACCCAGTGGATCTCGGTGAACGCCTCGTAGGCGACATTGCCCGGGTGGATGCTGGAGCCCAGCCCGCGCATCAGCCGTTGTCCGGCGGGCTGCCCGAAGATCGTCGAGCCGGTCGCGTCGACGCCGATCAGGGCGAGGTCGGGGAACGTCTGGCGTAGCGCGGCGGAGATTCCTGCGGAGTGGCCGCCGGTACCGACGGAGGCGACCAGGACGTCGATGCGGCCCAGCTGGGCGATGAGTTCGGCGGCCAGCGGACTGTAGGCGGCCGTGTTGTCGGGGTTGTTGTACTGGTCCGGGCACCAGGCGCCCGGATGCTCGGCGAGTAGTTCGGCTACCTTCTCGCGCCGGGCCTGCTGCCAGCCGCCTACCCGGTGGGCGGTGGTGACGAGTTCGACGCGGGCGCCGTAGGCGGTCAGGGCCCGGCGGATCGCGGGTTCGAGGCCGGGGTCGGTGACGACGGTCACCGGGTGTCCGTAGGTGATGCCGGCCAGGGCCAGCCCGAGTCCCAAAGTCCCGCTGGAGGACTCGATGATCGGTGCACCGTCGGCCAGGTCGCCGCGGACGCGAGCTCGGGCGACCATGTGCAGGCCGGGTCGGTCTTTGATGCCACCGGGGTTGGCGCCTTCGAGCTTGGCCCAGAAACCGCGGCCGGCGCTGGCGAAGGGTTCCCCGATCCGCAGGACCGGGGTGTTGCCGACCAGGCCGGACGGGCCGCGGGCAGACGTGGGGGCAGGAGTGTACGCAAGGGGGTTCACGACGGGTCACGGCTCCTCGCCCCGGCCGGAAAGACAGGCTCGGGGCATCGGCGGATCAGGGCGCGGACACACAGCCGCCCGGTCCCGTCCGGCGTCGCCGGACAGCGGCGGAAGGCGGCTGTGCGGGACCGGTCAGGTCCGCGCCACACACAGGGCCGTGAGAATGCAGCGTCCGCCCACGGCACCCTGGTCCGGGGCTCGGGCGGCCCCGGCACCGGTCAGACCGGAGTCGGGCGCGTCCGGCCGAGCGCCTGACGGGATCGCGCCGCCGAGTGCCGGCTGGGGCGGGGCGTCGCTGCGGACCCGGTCCACTGTGTGGTCGCCGGTCTCGGGGCAGCACGGTGCCCGCTCCGGGGAAGCGGCCGTGGCCTCACCGGCTGTCTCACCATTCGGCGCGGCCACGGCAGCCACGGAGAGCACGTTCAGCTGACGGTGCTGACTCTCGAACGCGGGCCCGTGGCTGTGCGCGCAGCCCAGCAGGTGGAAGGCCACCCAGACCAGGATGACGAGCACGCTGCCGTGCCGCACGCGGAGATGCGCTGGGGAGAGCAACGCCGCACCGATCATGCACACAAAGTATCCTGACGGACACCCAAAGTCACATTGTGGCGGGGCCGGCCCCGCCACAATGTGATGGCGGCAGTCGAACGGATCAGTGCTCAGGAGGCACCGGAGGTCGCATGGCCTGAGTCTTCCGGTGTCGGGCCTCGCGCCGGTTCGACCAGGTCGTCACCAGGAACAGCCCGAGGGCCAGGATGGCGATGGCGATGAGCGTCTGGACGGAGAACAGGACATCCAGGAACCCGTTCTCGGAGGCAGGGACTTCGGGCCGGTAGACGTCCGTGCGGGACGGGGCAGGGCCGGCGGAATGGGCCAGGGTGGACAGACAGGCCGAACCTGCCCGGCACACCTCGGTGAGGTGAGAGGGCATGCGGGAACTCCGGTTACGTCGTTGACGGATCGTTGCGTCATGGCCGGACGGCGCGTGAGAGTCGCAGAGAGACGTCGACGGTTACGGCCCGCAAGGGATCCGCTGGTGCCGGAGGGTGAGATGCGCAGTCCGGGACGAAAGAGGTTGAAGCGCCAGGCGATCGAGAACGCCTATGCCAAAGAGGTGGAGGCGCTGTATCGGGCCCGAGTAGTGTTCGGCTGGCTACCTCCGCCGCCTCTCCTGCCCCGGGCCGGGGGGCGTCGCTGCGCTCACTTGCCTCCGCAGCACTCGTCTGCGCCAACTCTCCCCGGATATCCTTCCGTTGAGATCAGGTTTCGCCCCGTCGAGGGCGTCTCGTACACGGGGGGAAGAACGGTCATGGCCAACATCAGGGTCGAGACGGTGGCGCTCGACGCCGCGGGAATGCGACAGATCGCGAGCAGGGCCCGCCCTACCGCCGCGCTCGGCGAGCGTGCTGCCGAGATCGAGGAGGCCATCGTCCAGGCGTCGGCCATCGTTCAGCGGTCGCTGGACCAGGTGCCCGAGCGCGCCGGCTGGCAGGTCAAGAGTCTGGACGTCACCTTCGGGTTGACCCTGGCTGCCGAGGCCGGCGTCATCTTGTCCAAGGCGTCGGCCGAGGCCTCGTTCGAGGTCACCCTCACCGTGGAGCGAACACTGGGGACACCGTGACCGCAACTGACTACTGGGTCGACCTTCACCGGGCCGGGCAGCGGCTAGGCGGCGGTTTCCTGCTCACGCGCCGGTTCGTGCTCACGGCGCTGCACTGCCTGCGCGACCTGGCTCTCGAGGAACAGGTCGACATCGAACTCGCCGACGGCGAGCGGGTCGACGGCCGGGTCTGCCGGCAGGACAAAGAGGCGGATATGGCGCTCATTGAGATCGCCGCCAGCCATCGCGTGAGCCTGCCGATCCCCGCGGCCGACCGCGCCCGCGACGGTGACCGCTGGCGCGGCCCCTACCGCCCCGCTGCGGCCGACATCCACCTCAGCGGCCTCGTCAGTGGTACGGCCCGCCACCACTGCGTCGGCGGCGCCACCATCGAGGCCCTGCAGTTGACCACGGACCAACACCTCGGCGACTACTCCGGCTACTCCGGCGGCCCCGTCGAGGGCGTCCAGGAGGGCACGGAGCGGCAGCCTGCGGTGCTGGGCATCCTCATTGAGCAGACCCCGGACCGCGCCGACGCCTCCCGCGCCGCGAACGTGCTCATCGCCGCCACTATCGGGGAGGCGATGCGCCGCTTCGACCATCTCGACGTCGCGCACCTCATCGACGTACTCCGGCCGCCCCGGTCGGGACACCGGCAGCAGCAGGCCGCGACGCGTGTACGGTTCGCCGACGCCGAGGAGCTTTTGCGCCAACTCGACGACTGGGCCGAGCGCGAGTTGATCGATCCGGCGCAGGTCGCGGAGCTGAAGGTCTTGACCGTCAAGCGGCTCATCGAACGGGAAATGGGCGGGGGCGGCGCATGACAGGTGGTCCGGAGCCGCGCGTCCCCGAGGCATGGCTCACCACGCTCTCCCTGGCTCAGCGGGCACAGTCCGGCGACACAGCAGCGCGTGATCAGGTGAAGGACGCGGTCCAACAACTGTCCCGCGACCCGGAGTTACTGTCGATCGGGGATCTCGGCCAGGCCGTCACCGGTCTCACCGGGCTCCTCGACGACCTTGAAGAACCGGAGGTCTCACAGGCGCTGCTGCGGCAGGTGGTGTCCCGTCTGACGGCGAAAGGGACCGATGTGCGCTCCCGCCAAAGGTCCCTCAACCGGATCGCCGTCGCACTCGCGAACCGCGGCCAACTGACCGCCGCGGAACAGGTGTTGTCTGCGGCAATCAAAACGCCGTGGCGGCGGTCTGACAGCGACTACACGGCCCTGGCTATCACCTCCGCCAATCTCGCGGCGGTCGAACTCGGGCTGAACGACGTCGACGCAGCGGGCAGGTCCGCTGACCGGGCCGCGCAGTTCATTCGCATGGCCCCCGCCTCTACACAGTCGGACGGCCGACCCGTAGCACAACTCGAACTGCGGCTGCGCGTAGCCTCGCTTAAGGCGACGACAGCGCGCGCTCGGAATAAGCATGCCGCTGTGGAGGCCCGACTCGACGAGATCGCGGAGATCGCCCGCAGCCTGGTGGGGCTGCTCGGCGGAGAGCACCCGAAGTCACTGTCCGCGCTGGTGACACTGGCTCTTGCCGAGTGTGAGTCCGCGACGGCGTCCGGGGATCGCGACCGATCGGAACGCGCCGTCGACGTACTGCTCATAGCGGCACAGAAGGCAGCGGCGTCCGCGGGAGGCCGTCATCCGCTGACGGTGACCGCATTGTCGAGTCTTGCCGCGGCAGAGGGCCTCGTCGCCCTGGATTCGGGAGACAGCCAGCGTCTCTCGCGGGCAGAGGCCCTGACGAACACGGCACAGGAGCGTTCCAGGGCCGCCGCCGAAAACAGGGGGCTGCGCCGGCCCACCGCCCCTCGTGAGGCCCAGCTGCCACAACCGCAGCCCGATGAGGCCGCCCCTCGTGAGGCCCAGCTGCCACAACCGCAGCCCGATGAGGCCGCCCCTCGTGAGGCCCAGGTGCCACAACCGCAGCCCGATGAGGCCGCCCCTCGTGAGGCCCAGGTGCCACAACCGCAGCCCGATGAGGCCGCCCCTCGTGAGGCCCAGGTGCCACAACCGCAGCCCGATGAGGCAGTTGATGTCTCGACGCTGACCTTCAGCGTGCTCGGTCCGGTCGGCGTTTGGCGCGACGGTCTGACCGTGACTATCGGGTCACTGCGCGAACGCCTCCTGCTTGCCACGTTGTTGCTGCACGAAGGGCGCGTTGTCCCCACGGACGTGCTGATCCGCGCCGTATGGGGTGACAGTCCTCTGGCGCTTTCGACCGCGCTTCTTCACGTCCACGTTGCGCGGCTCCGGCGTCGACTCGGTCCTGACGTACTGGTCAGGAAACCCCCGGGTTACCTGCTCCGCCTCGCGCCTGGGTCTCTCGATCTCCATCGAGCGCGGGAGCTAGCAGAGCAAGCGGGGGAGAGTCGCGCGGCCGGGCGGGCAGAAGAAGCAAGGGCGTTCCTGAACCAGGCACTGGCCCTGTGGACCGGCGACCCGCTGGAAGCACTGCCAGTCCCGGACGCCGAGGAGGAACGGGAACAGCTCCGGGAATGGCGGCTGGAACTCCTCGCAACACGCCTGGAGCTGGATCTCGAACTGGGCGAGCCCGAGAAGGCCATCGCCGAACTGACCGAGCTGACCGCCGAGGATCCACAGCGCCGACGCTGGCGTAAGCTCCTCATGCTCGCCCTGCACCGCAGCGAGCAGCAGGCCGACGCAGTCGACCAGTACTCGGCCGCAAGACGCCTCCTCGCCGACGCGCTCGGGGACAGCCCGGACGCGTCGTTGCGGGATCTGGAGCGCCGTATGCGTGAGGACAGGCCGTGACGGCCGCCCCGCCGGTCGGGTCTTGGTGCCGTCCTTGGTCCGCTTGAACACCTTGAACAGGGTCCACCTCCAGCTCGTGGGGATGTCACGCAGATAGTGATCCGGCCCGCACGGGGCCTATCGAGCTCGTGCACGGTTAGCGGTGAGGCGTCGAGCTCCTTGGTCGTCAATCAAGGTTCAGTGAGCTTCTTCGAGCTGGCCACCGATCAGGGGACGGTCCACAAAGCGCAACGAGCGAGGCCCCCGGGCTGTTGATCGAGATGTCTGACGTCTCAACCACGTTGCTCGGGGGCCTCGTTGGTCATCCATCCTGCCGCACTGGGCACTGTGCAACATGAAGTTTGCAGGTCGCGGGTCTGGTGTGAGGGGCGGGCGGGATACTCACGCTGGTTGTCGGCCGGTGTCCACGGTGAAGATCGTCCGACCTGTCGGCCGGAGCCGTTGTCGGGTTCTGCTGCGCCGACCGTTGTGCCGCTCTCGCGATCCGTGACCGGGCCGGTACGCCGGGAGAGCGCGGGGAGGATGCGGGGATGCAGGAGCTGGGGCGGATCACGGCTCGCCGGTGTGAACTGGACGCGTTCGCCGAGGAGGTGGCCAAGCAGCTGCAGGAGGTCCAGGCCGAGCGGGAGGAATTGGTGATCGCCGAGCGGGTCCTGTACCGGCTGGCTGAGCAGGACCGGGCCGCGACGGAGGCCGCCGCGGCCGTCGCCCCGGCTCCCGTCCGGGTGGCGGGGCGGGCGGTGCTGCTGATCCCGCACCGCAGCAAGATTCCCGACGAGGCCGCCCCGCCCGGCGACTACCGCAAGATCCTGGCGATCGTCCGGGCTGCCGACGGCCCGGGGCAGGCCAGGGGCGTCGGCGAAGAGCTGGGCCTGGAGGTGACGGCGCGCGGCAAGCTGGAACCGCTGCGCGCGAAGTTGACGAAACTCGCCGACCGCGGCTGGCTGCACAAACGACCCGACGGCAGGTTCACCGCCAGCCTGTAGCCGCGCGAGATGGGCACGAAAGCTGCGTAACCAGCGTGCCCATGGCGGCAGTTGAGTTTGGTGTGAAGAAAAACAACCACACCGTCGAGGGCCCTGACGGCCTTGTCTACACCGCCCGCCTGCCGCTGTCGAGCGCCACTGGTCGACCGCGAACCGGATCTCATCCCGGAGTCCACCTCGGGCTGGCCGCTTCAGGCGTGGCGCACCGAGATCGCCGACGCTCTGGAGCAGGGCCGCTGCCTCATCGAACCCGACGGCTGGCGCGACGAGGACAACTGGCCCGCGTTGACCGTGTGCGGAGGGCTGACGTGGGTGGCCCCTGGGGAGGAGCCTCGGTCTCCCGAGGGCCGAACCCTTCTGGACGGTCCTCGTTAACGCCGGGTGGTCCGGCAGGAGCAGTGTCCTGCCGGACCACCCGGCTCCTTACGGCTTGGGGACCGTGCAGGCCACCGTCGTCTTGGAGGCGTCACAGTGCCCGAACTGCGGGAAGCTCACCCAGTAGGGGTCCTTGTCCAGCAGCCGGTACTCACCGGAAAACCCGGAGCTGAACGCGCCACCCAAGTCCTGGCGGACGTCAGCCCTCAAGGTTCCGGCAGAGAAGGGCGTCCGGGGTCTTTCCCTTGGCCCCGGCGCCGGTGAAGGCGATACCCGCCACATACTCATCGGTACGACACTGGCCCTTGAAGTTGCCCAGGGCGAATTCGCCGCCCGGTTCCCCGGCAGGCCGGTTGTCTCCACGGTCGAACCAGACGGTGCGACCGCTCATCCCGAGTGCGCGGCCTGCGGGAGTGCATAGCACCGCCGACACCTCCTGGCCCCGCACGCTGTACCCGGAGATCAACTGGTCCGCTCCGCACTGGTACTTGGTGTATCCGCCGGCCCAGTCGCCCTGCTGGACATTGCGTTCGTCGCGCACCACGGTGGACTGCGCCCCGGCAGGGACGGTCAGGGGAGCTCCGGCGTCGGTGCACAGCCCCCGGCCACCCCTGTGGGCCAGACCGGCGAGACGCTGGCCGTCGGGGCACACTCCCTTACGGGCTCCCCCATCCCAGTCTCCCCGGGCCCGTGTCCGGAGTGACTGGACCGCGTCTGCGTGATCGAGGTTGAGCATGTCCCACGTATCAGCGACCGCGACCGGACCGCTCTTCTGCGGTGCGCCGACGAGGCGGCTCCAGTAGGCCGCGCGCCAGTCACTGCCGTCGAGAATCCCCGACCGGCGACCCTGCGCGTCGTAGTTCAGGATCGACCAGGTTCCGTGTCCGGTCCATCCGACCAGTGGCCAGTAGGCGAAGTCGGCGTCCCGGTCGATCAAATAGTCCACGAAGTTGCCGAACCATGCGCGGGCCTGCGGATTCGTCTCGTCACTGCCGATTCCGAACTCGCTGATCCACACCGGCGCGGTGAAGTGACGGCCGGTCTCACCGGCGACGAAGAACGCCTGGCGGTCCAACGTCGCGAACAGTTCTTCGCGGGACAACTCCTGATAACGCGGATCGTGGGTCTCGCCAAGCCCGGTGGCGCCGGTGTGGTTCGGACCCGTATACCCGTAGAAATGCGCCGAGTACACCAGCTTGTTCGAAGCCACCAGGGTGTGCGACACGGTACGCACCGGCTCCAGCGTGGGGCGCCAATGAGAGAACCCGTCGAGGGGGACGCCCTGCCAGTTGATACCTTCGACGATCACCAGAAGGTCGGGGTTGGCCTCGGTCAGGAGCCGGTCACCGAGGTGTTGGGAAGCGGTCCACCAGTCGTGGTCGTCGCCCCAGTTCCAGTTGGCGTCGTCGGTGACGGTACGGCGGACCTCGTTGTAGAGGTCGGCTCCGACGACGCGCTTGTTGTCCTTGTAGCGGCGGGCGAGGGTGATCCAGTCGTTCTCCCACTGCGCGGTGGACTGACTCGTGTTCCAGCGCTCGTTGCCGTCCAGGCCGCAGCAGAAGCGCGAGGTGTTGGTGTGGTTGTTGAGGATCACCGCGAAGCCCTCCGCCGTCGTGGCGGCGATGACGGCGTCGAAGACCTGGAGCGGGGCCTTACCCCGCAGCTGCGGATTGGCGGCGACCGAGGCGTCGGAGACCGGCCTCTGATCGTGCAGCATCTCGTTCGAGAACGGCAAACGGATGCTGTTGATGCCCAACTCGCGGAAATCGGCGAGGATCGACTGGATCGGCGCGCGATCCAGTCCGAGCGGCATCTGGTCGGCCTTCTCGCCGTCATGATGATTCGCCGGGTCGTTGATGTCTCCGGACCCGTTCCAGGACCCTTGTGCGCCATGCCAGTTCGCGGACTTGAGCTTGAAGCGGTTGCCGGAGGCGTCGACGACGTACCGGCCACGGGTGCTCAGGGGCGCGGTCCACGCATCGGCCGGGCTGTCCGCGTCGTCCGCGGCCGGTATCCGGGTCGTGGGCAGCGCGCCCGTGGAAGCAGCCGCCGCTGCAGCTCCGAGCGCTCCGAGGAGCAACGCCCCCGACAGCAATGCCGAGAACAGGGTTCGTCTCACTGTGTCCTCCAGAGGACAGGGAACAGATAGGGGGTGGCGCTGTCCGTAAGCTGCCGGATCGATGCCTTGCACCAGGGGCACCATGACGAGACAGATCAAGGGCTGCCCAGCATGCAGGCCGGCCCCGAAGTCGTACACGATGACGCTGAAACGCTCAGAGATCGGTGGAGGCTCTATACGGTGGCTGCAGCCACCGGTTGGGGCTGGTGTTGAGCGTAGTAGCTGGCCTCGTGTTCGTGGGGCAGGATGGCCCCGATCGCGGCATGGAGGCGTTGGTTGTTGAACCGGCCGACCCAGTCCGCGGTCGCCGGTTCGACATCGGCGAGGCCGCACCAAGGGTGGTGATGCTTGGTCAACTCCGTTTCGTAGAGGCCGATCCGGGACTCCATGAGTGCGTTGTCCGGGGCGTCGCCGACGGTTCTGATCGAGGCGTCGATGCCGGCCTCGAGGAGGTGGGCGGTGAACGCGAAAGGGTGTACCCCCCGCGTCCGAGTGATGCACCAGCCCCGTCCCGGGAAGGATGCCCGCGCGGTCGCGGCGCCATAAGACCATGTCGAGGGCGTCGAGGGCGAGCTCGGCCCGCTTGCTCGTGGCTGCTGACCAGCCGACGATCGTCCGGGAGAACACGTCCACGACGAACGCGATGCAGACGATCCCGGACCAGGTGGCGACGTAGGTGAAGTCGGCCATCCATCGCTTGTTCGGGCGGGACGTAGTGAAGTCGCGTTGCAGCAGGTCAGCAGTCCTTTCATGATTGCCGTCGCGCATGGTGCGGATCTTCCTCCCGCGTCGGGCGCCCTGGAGGCCGAGAGCTCGCATCAGTCTGGCGACGGTGCAGCGGGCAACCGGTATGCCCCACGGTGCAGCTGCCGCCAGACCTTCCGCACTTTCGTAGACGCTGAAGGTGTCGGCGTGGACGCGGCTGATCTGTGTCTTCAGCTTCGCGTCACAGACCGCCCGCAGGCTTGGGGCCCCGCTTCCCGGCGGCGTAGTAGGTGCTCGTCGCGACCTTCAGTCCGTGACTGGTCAGGACACGGCAGATCGGCTCGACTCCGAACGCCTGCCGGTGCTCGTCGATGAATGCCACGAGCGCTTCGACGGCCGGTCGAACTCGGCCGCGAAGAAGGCCGACGTCGCCTTGAGGATCTCGTCCGACCGTCGCAGCTCGGCGTTCTCGGCCTTCAGCCGCTTGATCTCAGCGGCCTCCTCCGAGGCCACGCCCCGCCGCCGGCCGGCGTCGATCTGGGCCTTGCGGACCCACGTCCGCATCGTCTCGGCGGCGCCGATGCCCAGATTCTCGGCGACCGCCTTCAACGCGGCCCGCTCAGTTGGGTAGTCGGGGCGGATCTCCGCGACGATGCGCATCGCACGCTCACGAAGCCAGGCGGGGTAGGGGGGACGGGCCATGACTCGATCCTCTCGGGGATTCGCCCCTCCAACAGACCCGGAGCGCTTCACCGGCGGATACTGCGGATTCCTGTCGGTGGTCGTGCAGCGGATCGGGGACGTGGTGCAGTGGTCGCACTGGCCGGTCCGCAACGCAGAGGTCCGACCGCCGGAGTTTCACTTCGACGTGGCCCCGTACGACGCCGAACTGGCTCGCGCTGAGGCAGGGTGGCAGATGTCCGCGTAGCCCGGCAGGGTGCGGCCAGCCCGCTTGGCTGACCGGCCAACGCGGTTCCCTCCTGATCGCAGACCGTCGGCCGGCTCGCCAACCGCAACTCGCGATGTCGGTGTGGACGGCGAAACGCCTTCTCTCCGGCCCGGGCTGACGACCCGGCGCCTTCGAAGTGAAGTGCCACAGGACGCCAGCGCTCGGCTCTCGTCGAAGCGGAGCCCATGCCGGCGAGCCGCCCTCCCGCGCCGGGGCCAGCCAGCCGGCTCGCCGGACAACAGTTACGCCGAACCTCTTGCCGGGTCGGCCTGATCTCCCTAATGTGAACCTTCAAATCCCTGAAAACGCATGACAGTTGGCTCCGTTAGGGAAAATTTTGAACGATCAAATTCGTGCGCGGGTAACTGAAGCCGCCACCCCCGCGGCCCCCGGTCCGGCCCCCGCCCGTGGTCCGATGGTGGGCTACCTCGACTACGCCAGGGTCGGCCCGCTCTCCCGCCCGGCCGCAGCCGCGCTCGCCGCCACGACCGCGCTCGCCACTCGCGTCGACCCCGCCGATCTCGACCGGCTGTTCGCCCTCAGCGACGCCGCCCGGAACTCGGCGGCCCGGCTGCTCGACGCCCGTCCGCACGAGATCGCCCTCGCCCCGTCCACCAGTAATGGCCTGTTTACCGTGGCCGCCGCACTCCACGGCCCCGGTACCGTCCTGGTGCCCTGCGGCGAGTTCCCCGCCAACCTCTACCCCTGGCTCCGCTTCGCCGACCGCGGCGGCCCCGCCGTCCGCCTCGTCGACCCGGCCGGGCAGCGACACATCACCCCCGACCTCCTGCGCCGTCACCTCACTCCCGACGTCACCGCCCTCACCGTCAGCGCCGTCGACTCGCTCACCGGCCACCTGGCACCGCTCGCCGCCCTCAAGGAGGTCCTCGGGCCCGGCCGGCTGTTGATCGTCGACGCCATCCAGGGCCTGGGCGCCGTCCCACTCGAAGCGGACGCCGCCGACATCCTCGTCAGCGGCGGCCAGAAGTGGCTACGGGCCGGCTGGGGAGCCGCACTGCTGCTGATCCGCGACCGGTGCGCCGAGCACCTGACTCCCGGGCTCGGCGGCTGGGCCGGCGTCGCGGAGCCCTTCGCGCCGCGGCATCCGGCGCCGCCGCTGCCCGGGGCCGCTGCCCACCTCGCCACCAACCCGGACTTCCCGGCCGCCGCGGCCATCGGCGCAGCCATCGACGATCTGTTCGACCAGGGCGGCCCAGCCGCCGTCGGCGCCCGTATCCGCGCCACCCTCGCCGACCTGCTCGACCGCGCACGGCGGGCCGGCGCCGACGTACTGCTGGACGGACTCGGCCCCCACGAGCGCGCCGGCATCGGCACCTTCCGCCTGCCCGGGCACAGCCCCGCCACCGTCCACCGCACCCTCGAAGCGGCCGGCCTGATCACCACCCGCCGCGACGAGTGGATCCGACTGTCGCCCCACGCCTCCACCCCGGGGGCCGCGGCGGACCGTCTCGCCGAGGCACTACACACCCTCACTCACCGCACACCCCACCCCCAGGAGTCGACATGTCCCACCAACTGAGCCGCCGCCGGCTGCTCCAGCTCGTCACCACCTCCGCCGCCGGACTCGGCCTGGCCGGCTGCGGCGGCAGCGGATCGGGCGGCGTCGCCGCCGGGGGCGACGGCGACAGCGGTCAGATCACCGTCTGGAGCTGGACCACCGCCGCCGAGGCCCTGCGCGGCGTCGTCCCCTCTTTCGAGCGGGACAACCCCGACATCAAGGTCGACATCCAGGACGTTGGCAACCCGGCCATCTGGGACAAGATCACCGTCGGCCTCGCCTCGGGCGGCAAGGGCCTCGCCGACGTCCTGCACATCGGTGTCGACTACCTGCCCGGCTACCTGGAGAAGTTCCCCTACGGCCTCGCCGACCTGTCCAAGCTCGGCGCCGACCAGTACAAGGACGCCTTCGCCCAGGGCCTGTGGCCGACCGTCATAGGCAAGGACAAGGCCGCCCACGCCCTCCCGTGGGAGGTCAACCCGCTCGGGCTGTTCTACCGGCAGGACTACTTCGAGAAGGCCGGTGTCGACCCCGCCGGCATCAGCAGCTGGGACGACCTGATCGCCGCCGGACCGAAGATCCTCTCCGCGACCGGCGCCCAACTGCTCGGGCTCGACAAGCCCGGCACCACCCAGGACATGGACTTCTTCCAGAACCTGATGCAGCTCCAAGGCGCCTTCTACTTCGACCACGATGGCAAGGTCACGCTCGCCTCCCCGGCCGCCGTCCAGGCCCTCACCGTCATCAAGCGGCTCAACGACGGCGGCCTGCTCGCCGACACTGCCGGCCAGGGCACCTGGAAGCGCCTGGTCGGCGAGGGGAAGCTCGCCACCGTCCCGTACCCCGCCTGGGCAGTCGAGTACCTGGCCACCAAGTTCCCCGGCCAGAGCGGCAAGTGGCGCGTCATGCAGCCGCCCGCCGCCGTTCCCGGGGGCGGGCGCAGCACCATCGTCAACTCCACCTACCTGGCCGTCTCCGCCTCCAGCAAGCGCCGCCGGGCCGCCTGGCGATTCATCGAGTACGCGCTCACCAGGCCCGCCGAGATCAACAGGATGTTCACCTCCGGCGGCGTCTTCCCCGCCCTCGGCGCGGCGTACACCGATCCGAGGTTCAGCGCACCCCACCCCTTCTACGGCGGCCAGCGTGTGCTGAAGTCCTTCGTCGACTCGCTCGGCTCCGGATCCGACGCCACCAACTTCACCGGCGACTACACACGCGCCCTCAAGCTCGCCAGCGACGCCCAGAGCCAGGTGCTGCTCAAGGACGCCGACCCGGCCGACGCCCTCAAGGACGCCGCCAAACAGCTCGCCCAGCAGACCGGTCGGCAGCAGGCGGCCTGACCACCATGTCCCTCGCCCCGCCCGAACGCGCTCCCGCCACCGCCACCCCGGCCGGCCGCGGCACCCCCACGCGCACCGGTCTCACCCGCCCGGGCCGACGCCGGCTGCTGACCCGCGACTCCGTCCCCTACCTGCTGATCATGCCCGCCGTCCTGGGCTTCGCGATCTTCAAGGCGTACCCCATCGCCGACTCGCTCTGGATCAGCCTCACCACCGGCAACGGCGACGACCGGCGCTTCACCGGACTCGCCAACTACCAGCGCCTGCTGGACGACCCGCTGTTCTGGACCGCGCTGAAGAACACCGCGCTGATCCTGGTCGTCCAGGTACCGCTGATGCTCGGCCTCGCCCTGCTCGTCGCCCTCGGCCTCAACTCCACCAAGGTCTGGCTGCGCCCGCTCTGGCGACTCGGCGTCTTCGTCCCCTCGCTGACCGGCCTGGTCGCCGCCGGCGTGATGTTCTCCGTGATCCTCAACCGCGACGCCGGACTGCTGAACTGGGTCCTCTCCTTGTTCGGCATCGACCGGGTGAACTGGCTCGGCAGCCCCTTCTGGGCCCGTGTGGGCGTCGTCCTCGTCCTCACCTGGCACTACACCGGCTACAACGCGGTGATGTACCTCGCCGCCCTGCAGGGCATTCCCACCGAGCTGTACGAGGCCGCGATGGTCGACGGCGCCGGCCCGATCCGCCGCTTCGCCTCCATCACCCTTCCCCAGCTGCGGCCGATCCTGCTCCTCACCGTGGTGCTCTCCACCATCGGCACCCTGCAGCTCTTCGACGAGCCGTACGTCCTCACCGGCGGCGGCCCCGACAACGCCACCTTGACGGTCACCATGTACCTCTACAACAACGGCTTCAAGTACTTCGACTTCGGCTACGCCTCGGCCATCGCCTACGCGCTCGCGCTGATCGTGTCCGCGCTCGGCATCCTGCAGGTCCGCCTGATGGGAGAGCGCCGGTGAAGCCCCGCAGCCCCCTGCTCACCCTGCTGCTCGCTGGCGCCTTCGGGCTCTGCGTCGGCCCGTTCTACTGGCTCGCCATCGCCGCCACCCAGGACGACAAGGACGTGTTCTCCTGGCCGCCGAAGCTGCTGCCGGGCGGCCACCTCACGGACAACCTCCGCGGGCTCGAGGAGTCCATCGGACTCACCCGCGTCCTGCTCAACACCGTGCTGGTGGCGGGCGTCCAGACGGTCGGCGCGGTCGCCGTCTCGGTCCTGGCCGGTTACGCCTTCGCCAAGTTCGACTTCCGCGGGCGCAACCTGTTCTTCGTCCTGCTGCTCAGCACCCTGGTCATCCCCGACACGGTGATGCTGATCCCGATCTTCCAGATGATGATGGAACTGGGCCTGATCGACTCCTACCAGTCCGTCATCCTGCCCGGCCTGGTCACCCCGTTCGGCATCTTCCTGATGCGCCAGGCACTGCGCTCCATGCCCGACGAACTCCTGGACGCGGCCCGTGTCGACGGCGCCGGCGAACTGCGGGTGCTGTGGCGGATCGTCATCCCGGTCAACCGGCCGGTCATCGCGGCGCTCGCGCTGTTCGTCTTCCTCGGCGGCTGGAACCAGTTCGTCTGGCCGCTGATCGCGCTGCGCAGCCCCGAGATGTACACGCTGCCCGTGGCCACCGCCACCCTGCAAGGGCTGTCGACCACCGACTACGCGCAGGTCCTTCTCGCCGGCGCCATCGCCGCCATCCCCGTGATGGCCCTCTTCCTCGTCCTGCAACGCCAGTTCATCTCCGGCCTGCTGGCCGGGGCCACCAAGGAGTGACCACCGTGACCACCGAACCACGTCCCGTCGGCGTGCGCGCCGAGAGCCCGCAGGCGCCAACCGAGCCGGACACCGCCCCGCAGCTGCCCGCCCCGGCCCGGCGCCCGAACCCGCCGGCCGGGGCCACCCCCGACGCCGTCGGCCACCGGCAGCTCGCCACCGGCCTGCTCCACTCCACCGGCGCCCCGTTCACCGTCCACCTCACCGGACTCGGCTGCGACCGGCTGGAGGCCGCCGTCAGCCCGGTCGGCGACGGCGTGGCCCTGATCGAGGTCACGGCGGCGGCCGCGGCCACCGTCCGCGCCGAATGGCGGGTCCCCTGCGTCGGGGCCACCGCCTACTGGACCCCGGACACCAACGCCTCCCGCTGGCTGCCGCCGTCCTGGATTGCCCCCCGGACCGTCTCGCTCGCCCTGGGCGCCCCCGTCGCCAGCCTGGTCGGCACCGACGACCGCGCCCTGTGCACCGCCGCCGCCGGCGAGACCTCCGCACCCGTGCGCGTCGGCGCCGGCGTGGCGGAGGAGAGCGGTGAGTTCGCCTTCTCCGTCGAACAGGACCTCACCCCGGACGGGCCGCCGCTGCGGTTGCGGATCGACCTCAGCGGCCGCCACTTTGCCGCCACCCTGCAAGCCGTCACCGCCTGGTGGGGCGAGGGCCTGCACCACCCCGGCATCGCCCCCGCCGCCCGGATGCCCGCCTACTCCACCTGGTACAGCCTCCACCAGAACGTCGACACCGACGCCGTCGAACGCCAGGCTGCCCTGGCCGCGGCCGTCGGCTGCGAGAGCATCATCGTCGACGACGGCTGGCAGACCACCGACCGCGCCCGCGGCTACGGCCACTGCGGCGACTGGGAACCCAACCCGGCGGCCTTCCCCGACCCTGAGGCCCACGTCGCCGAGGTCCACCGGCTCGGCCTCGCCTACCTCCTGTGGTACGCACTGCCGTTCATCGGCCGGCACAACGACGCCTGGGACCGCTTCAAGGGCATGACCCTGCGCGAGGAGCCCCACCTGGACGCGGCTGTGCTCGACCCCCGCCACCCCGAGGTCCGCGCCTACCTGGTCGAGAAGGTCTCCCACGCCGTCGAGCGGTGGGACATGGACGGTCTGAAGCTCGACTTCATCGACCGCTTCGCCGTCACCGACCCCCCGCCCGCCCCGGCCGGCGCCGACCGCACCGCCGTCCACGAGGGCGTGCTCCAGCTGCTCGCCGACCTCGACGCCCGCCTGCGCCGCACCCGGCCGAACGTGATCGTCGAGCTCCGCCAGCCGTACGTCAGCCCCGGGCTGTGGCCGTACGCCACCATGGTCCGCGCCACCGACTGCCCGCTCAGCCCCGCCGAGAACCGCCAGCGCACCGTCGACTGCCGGCTCACCGCGGGCCCGCTCGCCGTCCATGCCGACATGATCATGTGGAACTCCGCCGAGACGCCCGAGTCCGTCGCCGTCCACCTCGTCAACGCTCTGTTCTCGGTGCCGCAAATCTCCGTCGACCTCGCCGCCCAGAGCCCCGGCCAGCTCGCCACCCTGCGCTTCTGGCTCGGCGTCTTCCGCCGGTACGCCGACGTCCTCCAACTCGGCGTCCTGGAACCCGTGCGACCGGACCTCGGCTACCCCATGGTCCGCGCCCGCGACCACCACACCACCGTGGTCGCACGCTACGCGCCGCTGCCCGTCGCCCTCCCGGACCGGCACGCCGCGGACGGCCCACAGACCATGCTCGTCGCCAACGCGGACGGCGACCCCGTGGTGCTCCTGACCGCCACCCGACCTGAACAGGCCCTCGCCCGCGTCCAGGACTGCCGTGGTGAGATCCTGTCCGATACCGTGCTCGACCTCCTCGCCGGGGTGAACCCGGTGACCGTGCCGACCGGTGGCCTGCTCACCCTGACCCGGGAGCACTGACAACCAGGGTTGGGGGCAGCCACCCGCCGCCCCCCAGCCCGCCGACCACCGCCCGCCGACCACCGACCACCGCCCACAGAGGAACGATGACTGCCCGACAGGTGACCATCGAGGACGTCGCACGCGCGGCCGGAGTCTCCCGCCAGACCGTCTCGAACGCCCTCAACGCACCCCACCGGCTGCGCGCCACCACCCTCGCCCGGGTCACCGCCGCCATCAGCGAACTCGGTTACCAGCCCGACCAGTCCGCCCGCAGCCTGCGCACCGGCACCCGCAAGGTCATCGGCTATCCCGCCCCCGCCGACAACCCCGCCGACCCCAACCCCCTGATGGGGGGCTTCCTCCAGGCACTGGTGACCGCCGCCGACGCCGTCGGCCACCGCATTCTGGTGTTCCGCTCCGACCCCCAGCAGGGCGCCGGAGCGGTCGCCAAGTCCTTCAACGGCGTGATCGCGGCCCGCCAGGTCGACGGGTTCGTCCTCTCCGACGTCGTCCACGACGACCCCCGCGTCGACGTGCTCACCGAGGCCGGCTTCCCGTTCGCCGTCTTCGGCCGCACCGCCCCCGGCCGCCCGCAGAACTGGGTGGACATCGACTCCACCGCCGTCACTGCCGCACTGGTCAAACTCCTGCTCGACCAGGGCCACCGCAGGATCTGCTACCTCAACTCCGCCGCGTCCCTGCCCTGGCTCGCCGACCGCAGGGCCGGCTTCCTGCAGGCCGCGGCCGCCGCCCCCGACGGCGCCTTCGAGGTCGGCGTCCCTCACGACGACCCGGCCGCGCTCTCCCACGCCGTCCAGCGCCTGCTCACCGGCCCCGACCGCCCGACCGCCCTGGTCTGCGCAAGCGACTGGCTCGCCCTGACCGCCTACCAGGCCGTACGCGCCGCAGGCCTAACCGTCGGCGGCGACGTCGCCGTCACCGGCTTCAACGACATCCCGCTCTGCACGCTGCTCCAGCCCGCCCTCACCAGCGTGCGCCTGCCCCTGGCCGCCATCGCCCACGTCCTCGTCGACCGGCTGATCAGCGCCGTCGAGGACCCCGCCGCCCCGGCGAGCGGGCTGCTGCTTCCCGTGGAGCCGGTCGTGCGCGGCAGCACGCCGGGGCGGTAGCGGTGAGCGCCGGCCGTCACGCCGGCCCGGCAGCCCGGCGGCCTTGCGCAGCAGGACCGACCGCTCGCGGAGGTTGCGGCACAGCCGGGCGGTGAGTTCCAGCTCGGCCCGTGCCTCGGCGGTTCGGCCGAGCCGGACGAGCAGCTCGCCGCGCACCGTCGGGAGCAGGTACGACCCAACAGCCGCCCGGAGACGGCCGGCGTGTCCACGATGCACAGGGCCTCCTGCGGTCCGTTCGCCATCGCGACGGCGAGGCGAGACGCGCGCACATGAGTGGCGCGGCAACTGACGCTCCGGTTCCCGTCCTCGATCAGATCCGTGCCTTTGGCATTCATTGGGTGGGGTGCGGAACCCCGGCGAGCTCTCGGGCGGCCAGCGTCAGCGCGTCTCCATCGCCCGAGCCCTCGCCACCGATCCCGGGTACCTGCTCTGCGACGAGATCACCTCGGCCCTCGACCCCGAGACCGCGGCCACCGTCATGGACCTCCTGGCCCGCCTGCGCACCGACCGCGGCCTGACCATCGTCATGGTCTCCCACGAACTCCACCTGATCGCCGCCTACACCGACACGGTGCACCTCCTGGACACCGGCCGACTCACGGCCGGCGGCCCCACCGCAACCCTCATGCCCAGCGCCTGATCGGCCGCACGGCAAGCTGACGCTAGGTGTCTGCTCAGGAGCGGAACACGGCGTGGAGTGTCACCAGTTCGACCGTCACGGCCGAGGCCACCACCCGGCCCCCGTAGCTCAGTGGATAGAGCAGGCGCCTTCTAAGCGCTTGGCCGCAGGTTCGAGTCCTGCCGGGGGCACACAGTCCGCACGACATCAGGCCCTCCCTCGGGAGGGCCTTTTTTGCAGGTCACAGCACGGTAGCGAGGGCGACGTAACGAACGCGTAAGCGCCGGACCGACCCCAGGTCACGGCAGGGACGGTCCGGCGCTGTCCGGCTGGCACCGGGTTTCTGCGGGTGGCTCTGTCGAATACGTGTCGAAGTTTTCCCGGTGGGCTCAGGGTCGAGGTGTCCCGCCACCGGGCCGGAGTGCGCACGGTGGAGGACTGTTCTAGCGTCGAACGGAGAAGGGGCGGTCCTGCCGAGCCGACGGGAGCGGGGGCCCAGGACCACACGTACACCGGCCGCATCCACTGCTCGGCGCCTTGAATCCGCAAATCCCCGACCAACCCTGGAGAGCAGGTGGCTCCCATGCGCACGTCGGCCCGTACAGCCGGAGTCCTCACCGGTCTGGCCCTCGCACTGGGCGGCGTTTTTGCCGCCCCCGCCGCCCACGCGGACATCCCAGCCTGCACGAACATGGTCCAGCAGACGGGCGTCGAAGTCTCGGACACCGTCAGAACGGCGTGCACCCAAGGTGTGCACGCCGACCTGCAAGGTTGCGTGAGTGCCCTGACCGGGGCCGGCGTGCCGGGCGGCGCCGCGAACGGTGCCTGCCGGATGGCAGCCAACCCGCCGTCGTGACCGCCTCCCTGCCGGCGTACGTCGCAGGGGAGGCGGATCTTCGTGGTCAATCAGCCGCGGGGCGGGCCGATCGCCTCACCAGGGCTGAGCCCCCTTTGAAGTTTCGCGCATGGCTCAGAGCTCGCCGCCATGCCGGGGAGATCTCCCCCAGCCTCAATCCGCTTCTGGTGATCCTTGAGCTGACCGGAAATGCAGCGGGCGTAGGTGGCGAGGAGGACGAAAACGCTGTTGCCCGCCCACTCAGCGACTCGTGCCGGCGGGACGCCCGCGTTTAGCCACGTCGTGAGGCAGGTGTGCCGAAGGTCGTACACGCGCTTGCCGAGCGGCGAGGCGAATTCCTCCGGGGGCAGGATCTCCAGGCCCCGCCGTACGCCAAGCTCGCCGGAATACCGAGCCGGAGAGGTGTCGCCGTTCTCCCCCGGGAAGAGGAGATCACCAGGCTTGGGCTGTGCGGTGTGGAACACCAGCTCGCCCCACTGGTCCTCCTCGTTCTCCGCAGGCAGCCGTGCATCGAGAACTCTCATGGCCACGGCCTCCTCGGGACGCGGCCCGGTGTAGTAAAGCGTCGCAAAGAAGGCGTGCAATCGCCGACCACCGCGAGGACGGTGCCAGATCCACCCCAGGAGGTTTGCCGCGTGGACAGGGTTGATCAGCGACCGTTTGTCTGCCGCCGACGACGTCTTGGGGGTGGTGCCTCGCCCTTTGGGCAGGGGGTTCGAGCGCAAGGTGCCGTGTTTCACGGCGTGTTCCATGGCAACGTTCAAGATCCTGCGATTGCGCTTGATCGAGGAGGCCGCCGCGGTCGAGCCATCGAGCTTGGTGGCAAGCGCGTGCAGCACGTCGTCCACCTTCTGTGCGTCCTCCCAGGCCGCCGTGGATTCGGTGTTGCGCTCCACCCACCGCAGGATCGTGGACACCTCGGGCGGGGCCTCCTTGCGGCGATTGGTATTGAAGGCGAACTCCCGCAGGGGGTCCGGACATCGATCGCCGCGAACCGGCTCGGGGCGCGCAACAGTGCGATCGTTGTTGTCATGAGCGCCTTGGCCACGTTCTTACGGTTGTTGCGGACGTCCGTCGCCGTTGAGCGTCTGTGAACTGAATCGCGAAGTCGTACCAGCTGACGGCGCCGGCACCGGACTGGTGGGAGATGGGCCGGCCAGTTTTGTGCCGCTTTTGCCCGTTGAACTCGTTCTCCCACGCCGAGGCGACCAGGCCCGTCAGCGCAACCGGAGTGCCCATGGCCAGGTCCTCGGAGACGCCCGGCTGAGGAATTCCCGCGCGCAGCCGGAACAGAATCCCGTTGATCACTCTGCGGTGACACTTCCACCGCCCGCCCCGTCCGGAATTCTTCGGCTGGTGCGGTTCCAACCGAGCCCACTCCGCCTCACTCAAGTCACCCCGCCCCACGCGGCTGAGAACGACCTACGACCTGGGCGGTCACCACCAACCCATCAGACACGCCCTAGCGTGCCCGGCGGGTCGGCACAGTCCCTGCGACTCTCCCGGCTACGCTCGCGCGGGAGCGCCCCGCGGCGCGTGGCTGCGGGGCGCCTTGTGGGATTTAGTCGATCTGCTCCCCGTCGTGCGTACCGCCCTTGCAGTAGTTGCCCGCCTCATTGATCGCGGGCGTTCCGCCGCCCTGCTTGCACTCAGAAGGGGTGACGTAGGATGGGGCACCCTGTGCGGTGGCGGCGGTGGCGGTGGCGGCGCCTGTGAGGCCGAGTCCGGCGAGGGCTGCCGTGGCGATGACGGCGGCGAGGATTCGTCGAATGCGCATTCGGTTCCCCTTTCACGGATTGCCCCGGTTGGGGCACTATTCAGCTTGATCTTCACCCGTGCGGGTGGCACGTCATGTTGCGCCATTCGGGTGACAGTACTGTCGGGTGCGGGGTCGGTGACGCGACCCGTCGGACAGGCCCTAAAGCGGGTGTCGCAGGTTCGAATCCTGCCGGGGGCACCAGGCAAAAAGGCCCGGACCGATCATGGTTTGGGCCCTTTTGACGGCACCGTTTGACGGCAGTCGCCTCCCAGGCGCCCGGAAGGCGACGCTTGAGCAGGCGGTCCATGTGGCTGATCGCCTCCCGCTGGGTGTCGTGGACGACGTGCGTATAGAGGTCCATCGTGATGCTGATCTGACTGTGTCCGAGGGTCTCCATGATGGCCCTCGGCGCGACACCGGCCGCCGTCAGCAGCGTGGCGCAGCCAGCCGGTACCTCTGTCTTCGCCCCGTCCAGCGTCGGAGGGGTTGCGGCGTCTGCCTGCCACGACTCGCGGGTCCGCTCGCCGTCACCCATTCTGAGTAATAGGGCGCCCCTGACATAAGCGCGGTCATCACATAAGCGCGGTCATCCCGAAGCGCCGAACCAGGAACACTAGAGGGGAGAAAGTCATGCGTATACGACGACTCCTAGGCCTCGCCCTCGCCACAGCAACCCTCGCCGGCGTGAGTGCCGTCGGCGCCGCCACCGCTCGGGCAGCGACGACGTATCCGGCGATCTCGGCCGAAGAGTGCACGGCCCAGGGCGGAACGGTCAACCAGGGCGGCCCCTACCGCGGCCCCACGTGCACCTTCCCCGACGGGCACTCGGAAAGCATTACCTGAGCGCGCCGGACCAGATGGGCGGGGCATGGTGGCCCTGACGTCATGGAGCATCGCCCCGCGTACAGATCCACCGGAGCTCTTTGCGCAGAGCGTCACGAGCGCGCACTACCCAACCTCCGGCGAGACAGCACCACTTGGACCTGGCCTCCTGCCGGTCCGCAAGCCCTCTGCAAGCTGCGGTGACGGCAATCTCTGACGGCAGCGTCTGCACACTGAAGGGCGCTGTCACGTTGGCTGACCGGATGGGATGATCTTCGGGTTGATCTGCTGGAGGGGGATCGTCCGTGGGGAGTGCGTCGCCGTCGTACAGGGGGCACCGGTACCCGGTCGAGGTGATCTCGCACTGTGTGTGGCTGTACTTCCGCTT
>NZ_JBICXE010000048.1:0-46443 GCF_043200155.1 Streptomyces sp. NPDC048473 | reverse complement strand
ATCAGCGGCGCTGCCCGCCAGCCCACCACGGCCTGAACACAGCCCCAAAACCCGGCACCACCATGCCCCGACGCACCGTCAGACACCCACACACCGAACAACGTGACAACGCCTGCGTACGTCCTTGACCGTGAGTCGGGCGTCCTTCTCGGTGCCGCGGTTGGGGATGAGGTGGAGACGGACGCAGGCGGCGTAGCGGGGGTGGATGTTCTCCCGAAACCGGTGGGCGGCGACACCGCCGAGCCGGTAGGCCCAGTAGTCACCGCGCGCGCTGTCGGCGGTGGCGACCGGCAGGCCGCGGTTGCCGTCGGCGATCTCCTGAGAGTCGTAAGGTTCCAGGCGCTCGGGGTCGAAGCCCTCCGTCCTGGCGAGTGCCACGCGGGGGTCGCCCCTTGCAGCCCATCCGCCACTTCTCGTTAGCCATGGGGCCCTCCAACGGAAAAGCCCCCGCTGTTAACGGAAGCTTTAACGATGTTTTGGCAGGTCAGGCGGACAGAACCAGCGTAAAACGGATAACCCCAAGATTGGGGCTCCCCAACCAGCACATCGTGGGCTTAACTTAGGTGTCATGACCTCCCCCCGCTCCACCTACGGCGGCGGCTACTACGCCGCACCGTCGTTCCCCGACACTCCGATCTACGACTCCCTGGTCGCGGAGCGGGGCACCCCTCAGATCGCTCCGATCCGAGTGCCTGCCGCCTATGACACCGGCAACAGCTACCTGCCGGCGCTCCCGGCGGCGCTGCCGGCTCTTCCCGCGGCGCCTTCCCAGCCCAATCCGTCGTACGGCTACCAGCAGCCGGCCCAGCAGGGTTACGCGCCGATGCAGCCCGCACAGCTGCAGCACGCCCCGGCGCCGTACATCCCGCAGCAGCCGACCGCGGCCCGCGGCGGGTACCAGGCGCCCTATCCGCAGCAACAGCAGCGGCCGGCGCCGGGCACCGGTTACGAGGCGATGCGTCCGGCGTCGCCGCGCCCCGCCCCGGCGCCCTCGCCTTACGAGGACCCGTACAACCGCCCGTACCAGGGCCGGGGGTACTGAGCCGGGAATCGCACACAGTCGCACGAGGTCGTCGTCGAGCCATGGGGACTCGACGGCGACTTCGGTGTTCCCGCACCGGCAGCACAGCCCCCTCGTCGGCCGCGCGTGCCCCGGAGGAACTGTCAGCCCGGACCTGTGGGGCGGGGGAACTCACGGGGGCGGTCCGTGCGTTGGCCAGGGTGAGGTTGCTCTCTCTTCGCTGCTCCAGCGAGCGAAGCATGCCGTATCAGGTTAAGACGGATACGGAAGGGGGTGCAGGACTGTGCGAGCGGTTGCGGGAGTGTGGCGTTGGCGGCGCAACCCCCTGCGCCGCGCCACTGACCGGCGCGAGGCATGGGTGGCTCTTGTCGCGCTGCTTCTCATGGTGCTGGCGGCGCCGTCGGTGGGCTGGGTATGCGGTTCGTTCACGGACAACGCCCTGCAGAAATCGGTGCGGGCCCAGCAGGCCCAGCGTCATGCCACGACCGCGGTCGTGGTGCGCCGGGCACCGGGAGCACCACATTTCGCCACCGATCCCGAGGTGTCCTCGGAACGCTCCGCGCAGACCTCGGTGGTGGCGCGCTGGAAGGCCCCGGACGGCACGAACCGCCGCGGTACGGTGACCACCTCCTCCCGCAGGACGGATCCCGGGGCCGAGGTGGAGATCTGGACGGACCTCGACGGCCGCGCCGCGCTGCGGCCCATGGACGCTCCGACGGCTCATACACATGCGGCGCTGGCCGGGCTCGGGGCGATGCTGCTCGCCGTCGGACTGGTCGAGGGCGGCCGACGCCTGATCGTCTGGCGCATGGTGCGGGGGCGGTACATCCGGATCGACCGAGCCTGGGCGAAGGCCGGTCCCGACTGGGGCAGGACCGGGACCGGCAGCTGATCAGCTGCCGATCGGGTCAACTCCCGCCCGCCGCGCGCGCTACGGTGGACCGGCCCGCCCGCTTCCTCGGTGGGCGGGCCCGGAGTTCGTCGCTGCCGGAAGGCCGGTGACACGGGCATCACACACGCACGAGGTGGGGGCACAACAGCGCCATGGCACAGGGCACGGTCCAGGTGACGCACACCGGCACATCGCGGTGGCGGCGCCGCACAGGCGAATACGCCTCCCTCACCGCAGCCCTGGAGGCCGCGGCGGACGGCGATGTCCTCACCATCGCGCCGGGCACCTACCGGGAGAATCTGGTCCTGCACCGCGCGGTGACGCTGCGCGGCCCCGAGGGCTCGGTCGGTTCCGTACGGATCGCGCCGGTCGACGGCGTACCGCTGACCGTCCGCGCCTCCGCCGTCGTCTCGGACCTGCATGTGGAGGGTCAGGACTCGACGGCCCCGGCGCTGCTCGTCGAGGACGGCGCGCCGGAGCTCGCGGATCTGCGGATCGTCACGCGTTCGGCCGCCGGGATCGAGGTGCGCGGTGCGGCCCGGCCGACCGTGCGCCGCTGCACGGTCGACAACCCGGCCGGGGTCGGCATCGCCGTACTCGACGGTGCGGGCGGGGTGTTCGAGCAGTGCGAGGTCGTCTCGGCCGGCCAGTCCGGTGTCTCGGTACGTGACGGTGCGCATCCGCGGCTGGAGCGCTGCCGGATCCACCATGCGTCGGGCGCGGGGCTGAGCGTCACCGGCGAGGGCAGCGGCCTGGAGGCCGTCGGCTGCGAGGTGTACGAGATCAAGGGCAGCGGAATACAGGTGACCGCTCGCGCGGCCGCCCACCTCACCGACTGCACGGTGCACCGCACTTCGGCGGACGGGGTCACGCTCGACACCGACGCCGTACTGACGCTCGCCGACTGCGACATCCACGACATCCCGGAGAACGCAGTGGATCTGCGTTCCCGTTCGGTCCTCACCCTGACCCGCTCCACGGTGCGCCGGTTCGGCCGCAACGGCCTTTCGGTCTGGGATCCCGGCACCCGTGTCGACGCCAACCAGTGTGAAATACATGACAGTACGGGCGATTACCCGGCGGTCTGGGTGAGCGACGGGGCGACCGTGATACTGGACTCCTGCCGGGTCCACGACGTACCGGACGCCATCTTCGTGCTCGACCGGGGATCGCGCGCCGATGTGGTCGACAGCGATCTGTCCCAGATCCGCAATACCGCGGTGTCGGTGAGCGACGGGGCGACGGCCCAGCTCGACGACTGCCGTATCCGTGAGGCGTCCACCGGCGCATGGTTCCGCGACCACGGCAGCGGCGGCACGCTGAACAACTGCACCATCGACGCCGCACAGACCGGAGTGATCGTCACCAAGGGCGCCGACCCGACGATCGAGCGCTGCACGGTCACCTCCCCCGCCGAGGCCGGTTTCTATGTCTCCGCCGAGGGCCGCGGCACCTTCCACAGCTGCCGGGTCACCGGGAGCGATGGCTACGGCTTCCATGTGATGGACGGCTGCCGTACGACGCTAACCCGTTGCCGTACCGAGCGGTGCGCCCGCGGTGGATACGAGTTCGCTGAAGGCGGCGCCGCCCACGGCGACGGCAAGGGATCGGGGCCCGTCGTGGAGGACTGCACGAGCGACGAGAGCGCGCTGCGCTCCCCCGCTCCCGCGGCCCCGACCGTGCTGACGGCGACCCAGTCGGCTCCCGGGCTGCTCGGCGCGGTCCCCGGGCAGCGTGCTGTCGAACCCGCCCCGGCCGAGGTGCCCGCCGCCGAGCCGGTACGCGCGTCGGACGCCGTCCTCGGGGAACTGGACGCGCTGGTGGGCCTGGACAGTGTCAAGCGGGAGGTGCGCGCCCTCACCGACATGATCGAGGTCGGCCGCCGGCGTCAGGAGGCCGGGCTCAAGGCCGCGTCGGTCCGGCGCCATCTCGTCTTCACCGGCTCCCCCGGCACCGGCAAGACCACCGTGGCCCGGCTGTACGGCGAGATCCTCGCCTCGCTCGGAGTACTGGAGCGAGGCCATCTGATCGAGGTGTCCCGCGTCGATCTGGTCGGCGAGCACATCGGCTCCACCGCCATCCGCACCCAGGAGGCCTTCGACCGGGCGCGCGGCGGAGTGCTGTTCGTCGACGAGGCATACGCCCTGTCACCCGAGGACTCCGGCCGGGACTTCGGCCGGGAGGCGATAGACACGCTCGTGAAGCTGATGGAGGACCACCGGGACGCGGTGGTCGTCATCGTTGCCGGATACACCCAGGAGATGGAGCGGTTCCTCACCGTCAACCCCGGTGTGGCCTCCCGTTTCTCACGGACCATCACCTTCAGCGACTACGAGCCCGCCGAACTGCTGCGGATCGTGGAGCAGCAGGCCGACGAGCACGAGTACAGCCTGGCCTCCGGGACCGGGGAAGCGCTGCTGAAGTACTTCACGGAGCTTCCCAAGGGCCCGGCTTTCGGCAATGGGCGCACGGCTCGGCAGACCTTCGAGTCGATGGTGGAGCGGCATGCGGGCCGGGTCGCCCAGCTCGCCGAGCCGAGCACGGACGACCTCACGCTGCTCTACCCGGAGGATCTGCCGGACCTCCCCTGATCCCGCGGGGTCTCCTGGGCTCCCTCCCCGTCGGCCTGGCGCGGCAGGACCGGTGCCAGCCGGTCCAGCAATGCGGCCCGCTCCTGGGCGAAGACCGGGTCGGCCTGGTAGTCCGAGTGCCCCAGAACGGGTTCGGGCAGCGGATGTTCGGGGGTGCGCCCGTAGACCAGGGGGTCCTTCAGCGGCCCCCGGTCCACCTCGGGCCCCGGTCCCTCATCGAGCCGGACCCGGCCGCCGATCGGGTCGGTGGCCCGCCACAGATTGCGCCAGCAGCGCACGGACCGGTGCAGTCCGTGCAGCGGTACAGGGCCGAAGTAGGCCGGGAACCAGCGCGCGTACAGTCGCTCGACCGGCGAGCCGTAGGTGAGCAGGGCGACCCGGCTCCGGGTCTCGGCGGGCAGCTGCCAGACCGCGGACGCCGCGAGGACGCTGCCCTGTGAGTGGCCGGAGATGACGAGCCTGCCGCGGGTCTGTCCGGTCCAGCCGGACATCCGTGACGCCAGATCGGGGACGGCCCGCTCGGCGTAACAGGGCGGTGCGAAGGGGTGGGCGGCGCGCGGCCAGAACGTACCGACGTCCCAGAGGATGCCGATGGTGCGCCGGGCGGAGACGTCGCGGTAGGCACGCCGTCCCCAGGTGACGAAGAGTACGAAGCCGAGTCCGATCATCCAGGATCCGGTCGACTGGGCCGCCTCGGCCACGGACTCGACGAACGGGCCGCTTCCCTCCATCGCCAGCCCGGGCACCTCACCGCTCGCCCAGGCCCCGCCGACCGCCGCCGCACCGAGCAGCAGCGTGGCGCCGGAGACCGGGCCGAGGATCCAGGGCGCGGAGTCGGTGAGGGCTGCCGTGGCCCGGATCCGGGCGATCTGCCGGGTCCGGGCGGGGTCCGGCCGCTCCTGACCGTACTCCCGGTCGACCTCGGGCTCCAGAGCGCGGGCGGCGAGCCAGGTGCGTACGAGCAGCAGGATGCCGGGGACCGCGAGCAGCACCAGGAGCACGGGGATGACCGAGGCCTGCCAGCTGAGCAGCACCGGCGGCCCCTCGATGACGGCGCTCCTGCCCATGCCCGGGGTTCCGGAGCCGTCGAGCCAGTCGGCGACGCGCTGGGCGACCCCGCCGGTCATCACGCCGCCGAGAGCGCACGCGAGCATGGCGACGACCGGTCCGCCGAGTCCGTACATGACGGTGCGGGGTTCGGGGGTCCGGCGGTACAGGCCCAGTGACACCACGGCGAGGACGACGACGAGCGCCCCCTGGCCGAGCGTGACGATGCTGAAGGTGACGTCGCCGGGCAGGGTGCCTGCCGAGACCCAGGCGGGGCGTGACCAGGCCGCGTACACGGCGGCGAGGACGAGCAGGGCCAGGGCTGCGCCGGGCAGACAGGTGATGAGGGCGTGGTCGAGCCGGTTGTCGAGACGCCGTTCGCTGCGGCCTCGGCGGCAGACGACCCAGAGCACGACGAGCGCGCCCAGGACCAGGGCCGCCTCGATCAGCCGGCCGAGGATCTCCGGCACGGGGCCGGTGACTGCGCGGTCGTGGCGGGCCGCGGCGCCCGCGACCGACGCGGCGACGGTGAGGAATCCGGCGGCGGTGTGGGCGGCGCGCAGCCGGGCGACCAGCCGGCGGCCGTACCAGAATCCGGGCCGGGCGAGGGCCGGGCGGCCACCGGCCGCGGTGCCGGGGGTGTTCAGGTCGTGCGCGCTCTCGGGGTCGGCGTCGTCCGGTTCGGATCCGGTGAGCGGGCGCTGCGATTCGTACGCGCTCCATGTCCGGTTGGACAGGAACCAGAGCAGCCCCACCAGGGCGGTGGGCACCAGAGCGGCGAGGGCGAGCCTTCGGCCCGGCTGGGACCACCAGCCGCCCTGTGCCGTCGACAGGAAGCCGAGCCAGGACCGCTGGTTCGAGCAGTCCGGCACGCCCGCGCACTGCCAGGCCGTCAGATCGAGCGCGACCTCGCAGGCCGCCGCGGTCAGCAGGACCGTGAGGCTGAGCGCGACGAGCCGGACGAGGACGCCGTACAGGCGCACCGCGCGGGTACGGCCCCGGGCGGTGGGGCGCATCCAGTGGGCGAGGTTGACCACCATGAACGGGAGCAGCAGCAGCCACAGGGCGCGGGAGCCGTTGCCGGAGGTGAGGTTGGACCAGCAGTAGGCCTCGGCGATGGGCCGGTCCCGGTACCGCTCCGGGTGCTGTTCGGCGTCCATGTCCCCGGCGCGCCGGTAGATGGCGGCAGTCGCGTCGCCGGTGACCCGGACCGGGCGCGGATCGTCGAGCATCTCCTGCGGAGTGGCGCCGCCCACGCCATGGACCAGCAGTTCCAGCGCGGGCCCCGGACTCTGCGGGGCCTGGGTGACAGGTGGCACTGGAGTGACTCGCTCTCTCGGTCGTGGGGGGAGTGCTGATGCACGGTCACCAGGATCATGGAAGAACTCCGGTGTACGCACCGCTCTCACGGAATCTCCCCAGTGCGACGGCCGACGACACCGCGTGGCAGGATGACCCCCGTCCGAACAGACTGTTGTACGGCCAGAGGGAAGGACCGGACCGGCGTTGAGCGAGAATCAGAACCTGCTCGCGGAGCAGCGGCGCGCCCTGATCCTCGACGAGGTGCGCAGGCGCGGCGGGGTCCGGGTCAATGAGCTGACCCGCAAGCTGAGCGTCTCCGACATGACCGTCCGCCGGGATCTGGACGCGCTGGCCCGCCAGGGTGTGATCGAGAAGGTGCACGGCGGGGCCGTTCCGGTGGTCGAGGCCAGCACGCACGAGCCCGGTTTCGAGGCCAAGTCGGCTCTGGAGCTGACCGCCAAGGAGGACATCGCGCGGGCAGCCGCGGCGATGGCGGTGCCCGGCAGCGCCATCGCGCTCTCCGGCGGCACGACAACGTACGCACTCGCCCAACAGCTGCTGGACGTACCGGATCTGACGGTGGTGACCAACTCGGTGCGGGTCGCCGATGTGTTCCACTCCGCGCAGCGGTCGGGGGCTGCGGGCGGGGCGCGTACCGGGGCCGCCACGGTGGTGCTCACCGGTGGGGTTCGGACTCCGTCGGACTCGCTGGTCGGCCCGGTCGCCGATCAGGCGATCGCCTCGCTCCACTTCGATGTGCTGTTCCTCGGGGTGCACGGGATCTCGGTGGAGGCCGGTCTTTCGACGCCGAATCTGGCGGAGGCCGAAACCAACCGCCGCTTCGTCCAGTCGGCGCGGCGTGTGGTGGTGGTCGCCGACCACACCAAGTGGGGCAAGGTGGGCCTGAGTTCGTTCGCGGCTCTGGAGCAGGTGGACACGTTCGTGACGGACGCGGGTCTGTCGGCCACCGCCCGCGAGGAGATCGAGGAGCATCTGCCGGGCCTGCTGGTGGCGGGCCGCCTCGCGGACGGCGACTCCTGAGCCGTCGGGCGATACGTGGCTTCCGGCCAGGCTCGCAATGGGCGGTACACGGCCTAGGATCGCGCTGTGGCCGTCTTCCGGATCGAGCGCTTCACGCCCCTGCCCGCAGCCGAGTCATGGCGCCGGGTGACGGACTGGGAGCGGCATGCCGCGCATGTACCGCTGACCACGATCACCGTCCCCACGGGGCTGCCGACCGGGATCGGGACCGTTTTTGTGGCACGCACGGGCGTGGGTCCACTGGGGTTCGACGATCCGATGGAAGTGGTGCGGTGGACGCCGCCCGCAGCCGGGCGCGCGGGGCTGTGCCGGCTGGAGAAGCGCGGTTCGCTGGTGCTGGGCCGGGCGTCGATCGATGTGTATCCGACCGATTGCGGATCCCATGTGGTGTGGGTGGAGGAGCTGAGTGTCCGGCTGCTGCCCCGGTGGGCCGATCCATTGATCGCCGGAGCGGGCCGCCGGGTCTTCGGCCGGGTGCTCGACGGCATGCTTGACCGCCCGGCGCGGCCGCATCCGTAGTGCGGTTCGGCTGAGCGGTGCGCGGGGCCGGCGGCGGTGCGGTGAGGCGGGGTGCCGTGTGCGGCCGTTCGGAGTCCTCCACCGGGCCCCGTACGGCGGTCCGGTGGAAGACTCGGGCGGGTGACCGAATCCTCCGGTGATACGCAGCTGCGTTGTCTCGTGACCGGTGCCTCCGGGTACATCGGCGGCAGACTGGTGCCCGCACTCCTCGACGCCGGCCACCGGGTGCGCGCGCTGGCCAGGACCCCGCAGAATCTGCGTGACCACCCGTGGGCGGACCGGGTCGAGGTGGTCGAGGGCGATGTCTCCGACGCCGCTTCGGTGCGGGCGGCGATGCGGGACATGGATGTGGCGTACTACCTGGTGCACGCGCTCGGCTCCGGACCCGGATTCGAGGAGAAGGATCGCGAGGCGGCCCGGATCTTCGGTGAGCAGGCGCAGGCGGCAGAGATCGGCCGGATCGTGTACCTCGGCGGGCTCACCCCGGCCGGGGTTCCTGAGCGGGAACTGTCACCGCATCTGCGGTCGCGAGCCGAGGTGGGGCGCATTCTGCTGGATTCCGGAGTGCCGACGGCCGTACTGCGGGCCGCGGTCGTCATCGGATCGGGCTCGGCCTCGTTCGAGATTCTGCGTCATCTCACCGAACGGCTGCCGGTGATGATCACCCCGAGCTGGGTGCGTACGTCGATCCAGCCGATCGCGGTACGGGACGTGGTGCGGTATCTCGTCGGCTGCGCCCGCCTGCCGGCCGAGGTGAACCGTACGTTCGACATCGGCGGCCCGGACGTCATGACGTACCGGGACATGATGCGGCGGTACGCCGAGGTCGCCGGACTGCCGCACCGGGTGATCCTCCCCGTACCGGTGCTCACCCCGCGACTCTCCAGTCTCTGGATCGGCCTGGTGACACCGGTGCCGCCCTCCATCGCCCGGCCGCTGGCGGAATCACTGCGCCACGAGGTGATCTGTCACGAGCGCGACATCGCCCGGTACGTGCCCGATCCTCCGGGCGGCACCATCGGCTGCGAGCAGGCGCTGCGGCTGGCGCTCCAGCGGATCAGGGACGCCCGGGTCGACACCCGCTGGTCGTCCGCGGCGGTCCCCGGTGCACCAAGTGACCCGTTGCCCACCGACCCCGACTGGTCCGGCGGCAGTCTCTACCGCGACGAACGTGAACTGACGGTGCCGGTGACGCCGGACGCGCTCTGGCGGGTGATCGAGGGCGTCGGTGGCGAGAACGGCTGGTACTCCTTCCCGCTCGCCTGGGCCGTGAGGGGCCGGCTCGACCGGATCGTCGGTGGCGTCGGGCTGCGGCGCGGACGGCGGGACGCGCAGCGGCTGCGGGTGGGCGACTCCTTGGACTTCTGGCGTGTGGAGGAAATTGTTCCGGGTGAGCTGCTGCGGCTGCGCGCGGAGATGCGGCTGCCCGGTCCGGCCTGGCTCGAACTGTCGGTGGACCGGAACGAACAGGGGCGGACGGTCTATCGACAGCGGGCGCTGTTCCATCCGCACGGACTGCTCGGCCACGCCTACTGGTGGAGCGTGTGGCCGTTCCACTCGGTGGTGTTCGGTGGTATGGCCCGCAATATCACCGCGGCCGCACGGGCGGTCCCGCAGCACACAGCCGAATGATGTCCTTACAGACAGGGACATCTGACGGGGCGCCAGCTATGGTGTGCCGCGACCCCGTCCGCCGCCGACCGCACGGGAGGTGCGTTCCTTGTCACGCCGACTCCGTTCCGTGGAACTCGACTTCGTCGAGTCCGCCCCACTGCGACTGGTCTTCGCCGCCGAGGTGTCAGCGCCTCCCGAGGTGGTCTACCGCGCGCTCGCCGATGATGTGGCGGGCTGGCCGAGCTGGTTCACCTCGGTGACGGCGGCCCGGCCCACCGAGGACGGTACGGGTCGCGAGGTCCGGCTCAAAGGCGGCACGGTGTTGCGCGAGACGATCATCGCGGCGGCGCCCGGCGAGCGGTACGCCTACCGGGTCGACGAGTCCAACGCCCCTGGCCTGCAGGCCCTGCTGGAGGAGTGGCGGCTCACCCCGGCCGGGACCGGGACTCGGGTGCAGTGGACGTTCGCCGCGGAGGGTTCCGCGCCCTTCCGGTTCGCCCTGCGGCTGGGCCGGTCGGGGGTGGGCCGGGCGTTCCGGGACGCGGTACGCAATCTCGACAGGCGGCTGACCGGGTCCGCGGCCTGAGAACGGCCGCGGACCGCGTGCACCCAACCCGTCCGGGCTATCCCGGCCAGTTGCCGTCGGCCAGGAAGGTGTCGATGGTTTCCGTGTACGGGGCGATGTCCAGGCCCTGTTCGGCGAGCCAGCTGTCGGAGTAGTACTTGTCGAGGTAGCGGTCACCCGGGTCGCAGATCAGGGTGACGATGCTGCCGGTGCTGCCCTGGTCGACCATTTCGGCGACCAGCTTGAACGCGCTCCACAGCCCGGTGCCGGTCGAACCGCCCGCCTTCCGGCCTATGGCCTTCTCCAGGGCGCGCACGGCCGCGATACTGGCCGCGTCCGGCACCTTCATCATCCGGTCGATGGCCCCGGGCACAAAGCTCGGTTCCATCCTGGGCCTGCCGATCCCCTCGATCCGGGAGCCGCAGTCGCTGGTGGCCAGGGGGTTGTGGTGGGTCCAGCCGTCGAAGAAACAGGAGTTCTCCGGGTCCGGCACACAGATCCGGGTGTCGAACTGCATGTAGTGCACGTAGCGGGCGATGGTCGCCGAGGTGCCGCCGGTTCCGGCCGTGGCGACGATCCACGTCGGCTCCGGGTAGCGCTCCAGTCTCAGCTGCTGGTAGATCGACTCGGCGATGTTGTTGTTCCCGCGCCAGTCGGTGGCCCGTTCCGCATAGGTGAACTGGTCCATGTAGTGGCCGCCGGTGTCGGCGGCGAGCGTGGCGGACTCCTCGTACAGCTTCCGTGAATCGTCGACGAAGTGGCAGCGACCGCCGTGGAATTCGATCAGCCGGCACTTCTCGGGGCTGGTGGTGCGGGGCATCACGGCGATGAACGGCACACCGATCAGCTTGGCGAAGTACGCCTCCGAGACAGCCGTCGAACCACTGGACGCCTCGATCACCGGCTTGCCCGGCCGGATCCAGCCGTTGCAGAGCCCGTAGAGGAAGAGCGAGCGGGCCAGCCGGTGCTTGAGGCTGCCGGTGGGGTGCGTCGACTCGTCCTTGAGATAGAGGTCGATGCCCCATGCCTCGGGCAGCGGGAAACGCAGCAGATGGGTGTCGGCGGAGCGGTTGGCGTCGGCCTGGACCTTGCGTACGGCTTCCTTGAGCCAGGCCCGGTACTCGGCATCGGAGCGGTCGATGTCGATCGTCGCCGCGGCCCGGCCGTCATGTCTGTGCTTTACGGTGCCCATCAGCGCGTTCCTCCTCGTGTCGCCGTCACTCTCCACCGTCAACGATATTCCCCCTACCTGCACAAACGTTCACTTTGATGCTCCATAGCCCTGCCTTGGCGTTGACGGGCAGGGCAGCTGTGGCATCGAGCCGGGACGCGGCCTGGCGCGCCGGTCCCGGCTTGTGCAGACTGCCCATCAGAAGCGTTACGAAGGGGGCGAAGCAGTCATGCCGGAAACGGAGTTCAGTGCAACGGGGGTACGGATCGAACGGTGGGCCCGTTCGCTCACGAGGGCGGGGCAGGTGATCGTCAAGGACGGCAGGCTGGCTCTGCTGACCAGTTACGGCCGGGAGATCGACAGCGCCCCTGTGGTGGCGGTGAGCGCGGGCAGGCCCTGGTTCGCCGGAGCCGGTGCGGCCGTGGCGCGGCTCAACGGGACGCGGTACCGGCTGACGATGGGGCAGCGCAACCACGGTCCGGACAAGGCCGGGCCTGCCCACAGATTTCTTGAGACGCTGCGCAGTGCGGGCGGCCGGATGATCTGACGGGGCGCCGCCGGTACACCGCGAGTTGCGGAGCCGTTCCCCCTGAGCGACATTGGTCACACGTCACTCATGGTTTACCGGCGGTGACACTGTGATCCGCACCGCCGGACCTGAATCAGCAGCCAGTCATCTGCTGGATCGTTCCTTCGTCTTCTTCCGGACCTATTTCGGGGAGTCGCAGCCGTGATCAGCGAGCCGAGCAGGCACTGCACGGTGGAGCTCCAGGCCCTGCCGTCGCGGATCGGTCAGGTCCGCAGAATCGTTTCGGCGCAGTTGCGCTACTGGCATCTCGATCCTCTGATCGACCCTGCGGCGCTCGGCGTCACCGAACTGCTGACCAATGTCCACCGGCATGCCCAGCCGGACAAGTCATGCACCGTCGAGATCGAGCTGCTGCTCGAACGGCTGACGGTGTCCGTCCACGACCACGACCCACGACTGCCGACCGTGCGCGAGGCCACCGCGTCCAGTACGTCGGGGCGCGGGCTCGCGCTGATCGCCGCGGTCAGCGAGAGCTGGGGGGTCTGCCCGAGGGGCGGGGCCGGGAAGATTGTCTGGTTCACTCTTCCGGCACCTTCCCTGTTCGCCGCACAGCCGCTGCACTCGGTGTACGGGGCAACCACTGACGGACCGTTCGAGCCTGACGCCGTCACGTACCTGGAGAGCAGGACACCCTCCGTCGCACGGTCGTCGGTGGTCGGCTAGCAGAGCCGGCAGAGAGTGGAGCGGGGGGGCGGGCGGGGCGCCCCGGCCCCAAACTGCCGGGGGCGTTTATGGGGGGCTACGCCGGGGGACCGGCACCCCGGGACCCCCCCCGGCCCGGCCCCCGCCGCCCGCTATTTCGCCCGACCTACCCCCCCGGTCCCCGGGCCGGGGGGGGCGGGGACTCCGCGCGGCCTTTGGGGGGCGGGGGGCGCCGGCGGCCCCCCCGCTCCACTCTCTGCCGTCGCGCTATTCGGCGGCGATCGCGCGGAGCACGTCCAGCCGTGCAGCCCGACGGGCAGGCCGCCAGCCCGCCAGCGCCCCGGCGGTGATCCCCACGACGGCGACCACCAGGAGCCGCAGCGGCGGCAGCGCGAAGGCGAAGGCGGTGTCGCCCGCGCCTGCGGACACCTTGACCAGCACCCAGCCGAGGAAGCCGCCGAGCAACAGGCCACCCGCCGTGCCGAACGCGGCGACCAGGACGGATTCCCAGCGGACCATGGACCGCAGCTGGCTCCTGGTCTGTCCGACGGCCCGCAACAGGCCCAGTTCCCTGGTGCGTTCGTGGAGGGCCAGGGTCAGCGTGTTGGCGATGCCCAGCAGGGCGATCAGCACGGCGAGTGCGAGCAGGGCGTAGACCAGTGTGAGCATCATGTCGATGGCTCCGGCCGAGGACTGTGCGTACTCGCTGCGGCTCTGTACGTCCGGGTTGCCGTACGCCTCCGCGGTCTTCGCGACCGCCGCCTTGCCGTCGGCGGTGGACACGCCGGGCTTGAAGGAGACGGCGATCAGCGAGTCGGAGTCCTGTGCGCGGTGCGGAGCCCAGGCCTGGCGGGTGATGACGTAGTCGCCCGCCAGTTCCGACCGGCCGTAGACGGCGCGGACCGTGAAGTTCTGCTGCGTGCCGTCGGTGAAGGTGAGCCGTGCGGTGGAGCCGCTGTGCAGTCCGCGCTTGCCGGCCTCGGTGTCGGACACGGCGATCCCGTTCGCACCCAGCCCGTTCAGCGACCCGTCGACCCGGCCGAGGTCGAAGACTTTGCCGAGCGCGGCCGGGTCGGTGACGGTCAGGGCGCGTCCCGCACCGTCGACCTCCGCGACCCCCTTGCCGAGGCCGACGGCGGTCGCGACCTCCGGCAGCCGGTCGACGGCCGGGGCGAGCCGGGGGCTGAGGCCGCTGCCGCCCGCCCCGAAGGCGGGGGCGCTGATGGCGACATCGCCCGCGAAGGAGCGGTCGACCGTCTGGTTCATGGTCGCCTTCAGCGAGGCGCCGAAGACGGTGAAGAGGCAGACCACGGCGACACCGATCATCAGTGCGGTCGCGGTGGATGCGGTCCGCCGGGGGCTGCGCAGGGCGTTACGCCGGGCCAGTCGGCCCGTGACGCCGCGCAGCCGGTCGAGCGGAGCGCCGAGGAACCGTACGGCATACGAGGAGGCGACCGGTCCGAGCACCACGAACGCGGCGAGTGCCGACACCGCACCGGCGGCCGACAGCCAGACGGACACATCGGCCAGTGCGCCGGTCAGGATGACGCCGACGGAGGCCACCAGCAGCACGAGCCCGGCAAGGGCACGGGTCCGGGATGCCGCGGAGTCGTCGACGGCGCTCTCGCGCAGGGCGGCGAGCGGCGCGGTGCGTCCGGCCCGGACGGCGGGCAGGAGGGCGGAGCCGAGGCAGACGAGGACGCCGACGGCGAGCGGCAGCAGCAGGGAGACGGCGCCGATCACCAGCGCGCCCTCGGGGAACGGGAATCCGACGGCGGGGAAGAGCGCCTGCAGTCCGGCGGCGATGCCGATGCCACCGGCCAGACCGGCGGCGGAGGCGATCACGCCGACCAGGGTCGCCTCGACGAGGGTCGAGCCGACGACTTGACGGCGGGAGGCACCGAGGGCGCGCAGCAGGGCGTTCTCGCGGGTCCGCTGGGCGACGACGATCGCGAAGGTGTTGTGGATGGAGAAGGTGGCGACCAGCAGCACGATCCCGGAGAACACCAGCAGCAGCGTGGTGAACACGCTGAGGAAGGCACCGGAGATCATGTCCCGGTTCTCGGCGGCCGATGCCTGTCCGGTGATGGCCTCGACGCCCTTGGGCAGTACGGGGCGCAGTGCGTCGACGAGTTCCTGCTGGCTGGTGCCCGGGCCTGCGCGCACCTGGATGGTCGCTGCCTCGCCGGGCTTCGGCGTGAGGTACTTCTCGGCGTCGGCCTGCGTCATCGCCGTGTAGGTGACCTGGCCCATGCCGTCCTGGCCGCCGAAGGTGGCCAGTCCGACGATCGTGACGGGTACGGGGTCGGGGGTGCGCAGCACGGTCGTGTCGCCGATCCCGAGCCCGCCCCGGTCGGCGGTGCCGCGGTTGATGACGACCTCACCGGGTGCGGAGGGGGCGCGTCCTGCGGCGAGCCGGTACGGGTTGAGCTTCGGGTCGTCGATCCAGTTGCCGGCGAGGGTGGGCGGCCCCTGACCGCCGATGGGTTTGCCGTCGGAGCCGATGAGCTGGCCGGCTCCCTGGATGCCGGGGGCCGCCGCGGCGACGCCGGGGGTCTGCTCGATCCTCTTCACGAGTGCGGTGCTCACCGGCTGCCGGGTGCCCTGGGACTCACCGGCGACCGTGACCACATTGGAGCTGCGCACGACGGCGTCGGTACCGGCGGTGGCGTTGCCGAACATGGTGTCGAAGCTCGCGCGCAGCGTATCGCCCATGACGAGCGTCCCGGTGAGGAACGCGACGCCGAGCAGGACGGCGACGAATGTGCCGGCGAAGCGGCGCTTGTGGGCGCGGAGCGAGGAGATGCTCAGGCGCACGGAGGCCCGGGTGCTGGTCATGTCGTCACCGCCTGCGCGAGGGGTGGGGGGCGAAGGACTTGAAGCGGTCGAGCACGCGCTCCGCCGTGGGGTCGGGCATCCGGTCGACGAGCCGGCCGTCGGCGAGGAAGACGACCTCGTCGGCGTGGGCGGCGGCGACCGGGTCATGGGTGACCATGACGACCGTACGGGCGGTCTGCCGGACGGTTCGGCCGAGCAGCCAGAGCACCTCCTGGCCGGAGCGGGAGTCGAGGTTGCCGGTCGGTTCGTCGGCGAAGACGACATCGGGACTGCCGGCGAAGGCCCGGGCCACCGCCACGCGCTGCTGCTGTCCGCCAGACAGTTCGCCGGGCCGGTGGTGCAGCCGGTCGCGCAGTCCGACGGTGTCGATGAGTGCGTCGAGCCACTCCGGGTCGGGTCGCTCCCCCGCGAGGTCCAGCGGAAGGGTGATGTTCTCGGCGACGGTGAGCGTCGGCAGGAGGTTGAAGGACTGGAAGACGAAGCCGATGCGCTGCCGGCGCAGCAGGGTGAGCCTGCGGTCGTCGAGGGTGCTGATGTCGGTGTCGCCGATGAAGGCGGAACCGGAGGTGAGGGTGTCGAGTCCGGCCGCGCAGTGCATCAGGGTGGATTTGCCGGAGCCGGAGGGCCCCATGATCGCGGTGAAGCGGCCGGCCGGGAAGTCGACGCTCACTCCGTCCAGGGCCCTGACCCGGGTGTCTCCGGTGCCGTAGAGCTTCACGGCGTTGACGACCCGGGCGGCGGTGGCGGTGGAAGCGGACGTGGGGGTGGGCTCGGAGGTGGGGACGGTGGTTGTCATGCCACTCCTCCCTTGCTGCCGCGGCCGAACTGCTCGTCGAGGACGGAGATCCGGCGCCAGTACTCGTCCTCCTCGATCTCGCCGGCCGCGAAGCGGCGGCCGAGCAGGGTGATCGGTGACGGTTCGGCGGGGGCTTCCTGGGTGGTACGGGCCAGCCAGGGGCCTCGCCGGCCACGCCGAGCGGTACGGCGCAGCAGGGTGACACCGCCGATGACGACGGCCGCCCAGAAGAGTGGGAAGAGGAGGATCCAGGGTCCGGGTCCACCGCTGTACGCCAGGGTGTTCATCTCGGTCAGCTCCCTCGGTTCAGGGTTCGCGTTCAGGTTTTCCTGACGATTTCGAGCCTGGCCCCGGGAGGGGGTCCGAGTCGTCGTACGGCCAGCGGCCGTGCGCGTACCCCCTCGGGAGTACGTGGCGGATCTGCGGCTGCTCCCGTTGGCCGGCCAAGATCACTGGATTCTGTACCTACTAGTATGTACAGTCGAGTCATGAGCACTCCGGAACGTCTGATCGCAGCCACCCAGGAGCTCCTGTGGGAGCGCGGCTATGTGGGCACCAGCCCCAAGGCCATCCAGCAGCAGGCGGGCGCGGGTCAGGGCAGCATGTACCACCACTTCGCGGGCAAACCCGAACTGGCGCTCACGGCCATCCGCCGCACGGCCTCACAGATGCGCGAGACGGCCGGGCAACTGCTCGACGGTCCGGGAACGGCGTACGAGCGGATCTCGGCGTACCTCCTGCGCGAGCGCGATGTGCTGCGCGGCTGCCCGGTCGGGCGGCTGACGATGGATCCGGATGTCATCGCCAGTGACGAGTTGCGCGCACCGGTCGACGAGACGATCGGCTGGCTGCGCGGCCGGCTCGCCGAGATCGTCCAGGAGGGCCTGGACCAGGGCGAGTTCACCCGTTCCCTGGTACCCGAGGACGTGGCGGCGACGATCGTCGCGACGGTGCAGGGCGGCTATGTGCTGGCCCGCGCCTCCGGTTCGACGGACGCCTTCGACGCGGGCGCCCGTGGACTGCTCTCGCTCCTCGCCCCCAGTGACACCGCCGCCTGACACCCGAGGATCACCACGCACATGCACATCACGAGGAACCACCCCGACACCTCCGCCGGACCGGCCGAGCATTTCAACGGCACCGTCTGGCTCGACGAGATCGCGGCACCCGAAGCTCCGTCCAGGCTACGGATGTTCAGCGTCCACTTCGCCCCCGGCGGCCACACGTCCTGGCACCGGCACCCGCACGGTCAGGTCCTCCATGTCACCGAGGGCGAGGGCCTCGTGCAGCGCAGAGGCGGTCCGGTGGAGACGATCCGGGCGGGCGACACCGTCTGGATCGAGCCGGACGAATGGCACTGGCACGGTGCCGCACCGCGCACGTTCATGACACATCTCGCCGTCGTCGAGGCGGCCGAGGACGGCACCACGACCCACTGGCACCCGCAGGTCGACGTCGACGAATACCCGGTCTGAGGAGTACGCGATGCATGCCACGCAGTACGAGATCACCCTTCCCGCCGACTACGACATGGGGATCATCCGCAACCGCGTCGCGACGAAGGGCCACTTCCTGGACACCTTTCCGGGCCTCGGCATCAAGGCATACCTGATCCGCGAACGGGGCGAGCACTCGCCGGTGAACCAGTACGCACCCTTCTATCTGTGGGCGACACCGGAAGGCATGAACTCCTTCCTCTGGGGCCCCGGATTCCAGGGCATCGTCCAGGACTTCGGGCGCCCCGAGGTACAGCACTGGGCCGGACTGGCGTACGAGGAAGGGCCCGCGTCGGCAGCGCTCCCCCGCACGGCCACCCGCCATCGGGCAGCCGTCGCAGCCTCCGTCGCGCCCGCGGACGCGGTCGAGGCCGCTCTCGATGAGAGCCGGAGGCTGGCGAGGACCCCTGGAGCGGTCGCCACGGCACTGGCGGTCGATCCACGCCACTGGGAACTGCTCCACTTCACCCTCTGGGAGCACGATGCCTCCGAGGCGCCGGGCGACCGGTACGAGGTGCTGCACCTGAGCGCTCCGGAGCGGGACCGGCTCGGGGAGGGACGGCAATGGTAGCGATCGTCCGCACGGTCCTCGGCGACATCCCCGCAGCGGAGTTGGGCGTCTGCGACGCACATGACCACCTCTTCCTGCGCAGCCCCCTCCTCCCGGGCCAGGAGCTGAACGACGCAGGGCGGGCGGCCGACCGGCTGCGCGCCTTCCGCGAACTGGGCGGCCGAGCAGTGGCGCAGTGGACTCCGTACGGGATGGGACGTGAGCCCGAGGCCCTGGCGGCGCTGGCCCGTTCGACGGGCGCGCATGTGGTGGCGGCGACGGGGCTGCATCAAGCGGCGCACTATCCGGCGGAGTTGCTCGGCCGGCTCCGGGACCGCCTCGGCGAACTCTTCGTCTCGGAACTGACCGAGGGCATCGGCTCCACGGGCGTACGCGCGGGTCTGATCAAGGTCGCCGGCGCCTTTCACGGCATCGACGCCCATGCCCGGCTCACGATGACGGCGGCAGCACAGGCCCATCACCGCACCGGTGCGCCGATCGCCGTCCACCTGGAGCTGGGTACTGCGGCTCTCGACGTACTGGACCTGCTCTGCGGGGAGTTGGAGGTCGCGCCGCAGCGGGTGATCCTCGGCCATCTCGGCCGGTCACCGGACGCGGTCGTACAACGTGAGGCGGCACGGGCGGGGGCGTTCCTGGCGTTCGACGGTCCGTCGCGGGCCAATCATGCGACGGACTGGCGACTGCCCGAGCAGCTGACCGCCCTCGCCGGGGCCGGCTACGGCGGACAGCTGCTCCTGGGCGGCGACACGACCGTGCCCGAGACCCCGGGCATGCCGTATCTGCTGCGACAGTTGCGCCCGCGCCTCGAACAGACCCTGGGGAAGGAGGCGTTGGACGGAATCCTGGTGGGCAACGCGGCACGGGCGTTCGCGTGGAGGGCGTCTTGACGGCTGAGGACATCTTCGAGTCTGTCCGCCGGCTGAGGACGGTACAGCCACCCGAGGCCTCGCCACTCACGCAAGCGCGGCCAGCGGATCGTCCAGCACCGGCTGCCAGGCCAGCTCCGCCGCGCCCACCAGGCTGTTGTGGTCGAGCGTGCACGGCAGGATCGGCACACTGCCGCTGCGCCCCCACAGGCTGCGGTCGGCCACCACCGCACGCAGCCGCTCCGGGTCCGCGTCGAGCAGTGCGCGGTGCAGTCCACCGAGGATGATGCGATCCGGATTGAGGATGTTGACCAGTCCGGCGAGCCCGAGGCCGAGCCGGTCGATCAGCTCCTCGGCCGCGCCCCGTACCGCCGCGTCCTCGTACTCCGTACGCAGCAGATCGCCGGCCTGCTTCAGCAGCGACTCCTCCGGACCGGGCTCGCGACGGGCTGCGGTGAGGAAGGCCAGCGGGTCGGTCTCGACGTCCAGGCAGCCGCGACCGCCGCAGTGGCACGGGCGGCCCTCGGGGTTCACCGTGAGATGGCCGACCTCCAGCGCGAGCCCCGAACTCCCGGTGTGCAGACGGCCGTCGAGGACCAGGGCACCGCCCACGCCCCGGTGACCCGTGGCCACACAGAGCAGATGCTGGGCGCCGCGTCCGGCACCGTGCCGGTGTTCGGCGAGCGCGGCGAGGTTGACGTCGTTCCCGGTGAACGCGGGTCCGGGGATGCCCGCTTCCCGTACGCAGGTGGCGAAGATCTCGCGCACCGGGGCACCCGCCGGCCAGGCGATGTGCAGCGGGTTGAGCGCGGTGCCCTCCGGTTCGGCGACCGCGGACGGCACCGCGAGGCCCGCACCGACACAGCGCAGTCCGGTGTCCCGCAGCAACCGGGCGCAGTCATCGACCACTTCGCCGATGACCTGTGCCGGGTCGGCCGTGACGGTGACACAACCGGGGGCGGTGGCGACGAGCCGTCCGCCGAGCCCGACGAGCGCGGCCCGGAAGCCGTCGGCGTGCACCTGAGCGGCGATGGCGACGGGCCCGGACTCCCGGATGGCCAGCCGGTGCGAGGGGCGACCCTGCGAGCCGGCGGCGGAGCCCGGCCGGGAGTCGACCCGGATCAGGCCGAGCGCCTCCAGTTCCGCGGCGACCGCACCGGCCGTGGCCCGGGTGACGCCGAGCTCGGAGGTGAGGACGGCGCGGGTGGGCGCGCGTCCGGTGTGGACCAGTTCCAGCGCGGGTCCGAGCGCGCTGCGGCCCCTCTCCAACTTTGTCCGGGTGGTGGTCACCTTGCCGTTCATGGGGGCGAGTCTCCCATGATCCGCGGGTGCTGCCGACGCCCCGGTGGCACACATGTGCCCCTTGCGCCCGCGGCGGGCGGCCATCTTGCGTCCGTCGTCCGGGCGCCCCTATGCTGAGTTTGTGCCGCCACTAAACAAACTGCGGACGGCTTTGCCGGGGGGACCGGGCGGAAACACCGCCCCACCTTCGTCGGCCCGCCTCCGTACCGCGCTGACCGTGTTCTTCGCCCTCGACGGCTTCCTCTTCGCCGGCTGGGTGGTCCGCATCCCGGCCATCAAGCACCAGACCGGAGCCTCGGCCTCCACCCTGGGCCTCGCTCTGCTCGGCGTATCCGCCGGGGCCGTGGTGACCATGATGCTCACCGGCAGGCTGTGCCGGCGCTTCGGCAGCCATCCGTTGACCGTGGTCTGCAGCGTTCTGCTCTCCCTCAGCATCGCCCTGCCCGCGCAGACGCATTCAGCGCTCGCGCTCGGACTGGTGCTGCTGGTCTTCGGTGCCGCGTACGGCGGGCTGAACGTGGCGATGAACAGCGCGGCAGTCGATCTGGTCGCCGCCCTGCGGCGCCCCGTGATGCCCAGCTTCCACGCCGCTTTCAGCCTCGGCGGAATGGTCGGTGCCGGGCTCGGCGGGCTGGTCGCGGGCGGCCTCTCCCCCGCCACGCATCTCTTCGTCCTGACCGGGGTCGGACTCCTGGTCACCGCGGCGGTAGGACCGGAGCTGCTGCGCCACCCGGCGCCGAAGACCGCGTCCACGGCCGAGGACACCGAGAAGCCGCGGCGACTGGACGGGCGGGCCCGCCGGATGGTGCTCCTCTTCGGCGTGATCGCGCTCTGCACCGCGTACGGCGAAGGCGCGCTGGCCGACTGGGGCGCCCTCCACCTGGAACAGGACCTGCATGCCCACCCGGGCGTCGCCGCCGCCGGATACTCCCTGTTCGCACTGGCCATGACGGCCGGCCGGCTCAGCGGCACGGCACTGCTCGAACGGCTCGGCCAGACCCGGACCCTCGTCGCGGGCGGTGCGACGGCCGCCGCCGGGATGCTGCTCGGCTCGCTCGCCCCGACCACCTGGCTTGCGCTCCTCGGCTTCGCCGTCACCGGTCTCGGTCTGGCCAATATCTTCCCCGTCGCGGTCGGCCGGGCCGGTGAGCTGGCCGGGCCCGGCGGAGTGGCCGCCGCGTCCACGCTCGGCTACGGCGGGATGCTGCTCGGACCACCCGCGATCGGCTTCCTGGCCGACTGGTTCTCCCTCCCGGCGGCCCTCACCACGGTGGCGCTGCTGGCCACCGCGGCCGCGGTGCTGGGGTACGGAGCACGCAACGCGGCGCACGCATGAGCGATTGAGTAGCCCTACTCAGGCAGGAACAGCTCCCCGGAGACACGATGGAAGCGTCATCCATCTACGGGGAGCAGGCCATGAACAAGCCGGTCATCGACAAGCAACACCTCCGCGCACTCGCGCGGCTGACCTTCGGCAATCCCGCCTCGCTGATCTACCTCGGTCTCGTCCTGGCGGCCGTGGTGTTCGTCACTGCGGACACCCTGTTCGTCGCCCACGAGGACGCCTCGTTCGCCGGGGTCTGGCTGTTTCTCCTTGCAGCGCCCACTGTGTTCGTCTTCTTCATCGGCAGCGCGCTGTGGGGCGCGGATGCGGCCGGACCCGCCTGGTTCGTCTACCTCGCCCTGGCCGTGTCCGTACTGCTGCAGTCACTCGCCCTCGGCTGGTTCGTACGGCTGGTGCGCGGCGGCAACCGGAATCGCACCGCCCACCCCCAGGGAGCCTGAACCGCTGGCACAATCGAGGCCATGGAGATCACGGACCACGTCAAGTCCCTGACCGTCGAGGGACAGCTGCTGGCGACCGCGGCACAGGAGGCGGGGACGGGGGCACCGGTGCCGACCTGCCCGGGCTGGCAGGTGCGCGATCTGCTCCGGCACACCGGGATGGTTCACCGCTGGGCGACCGCGTTCGTCGTCGAGGGCCACACCTCGTACCACCCGGACGGCGGGGAACCCGATCTGGCCGGGCCCGAGCTGCTCGACTGGTTCCGCGAGGGCCACGGCCTCCTGGTCGACGCGCTGGCGGCCGCGCCGGCCGGACTGGAGTGCTGGACCTTCATGCCCGCGCCGTCTCCACTGGCCTTCTGGGCCCGGCGGCAGGCGCACGAGACCACGATTCACCGGGTGGACGCGGAGTCGGCGCGCGGTGGGCGGCTGTCACAGGTGGCGGCCGATCACGCGGTGGACGGAATCGACGAGCTGCTGCGCGGGTTCCATGCCCGCCCGAAGAGCAAAGTGCGTACGGACACGCCGCGTTCCCTGCGGGTACGGGCCACGGACACGGACGCCACCTGGACCGTACGGCTCTCACCGGAACCGCCGCAGGCCGTACGGAATGAAGTGGCACCCGAAGAGGGTTCTGCGGACTGCGAGTTGAGCGCGACGGCCGAGGAGCTCTATCTGACGCTCTGGAACCGGCTGCCGCTCACGGCGATCACACTGACGGGCGACCCCGAGCCGGCCCGGCTCTGGTGCGAGAACTCCGGAGTCACCTGATCCTGACAGCGGGCCGGGGCGAGGCGGCGCCCGACGGGGCGCTCAGTCCCTCGGCTCGTTCAGCATGCGGGCGAGCACCGATCTCTGCAACGGCTTCACCTCGGCGTGGCGTGCCCGGCCCTTCGCCGTCAGCTCGACCCGGACGCCGCGCCGGTCCTCGCTGCACATCCCGCGGCATACGAGGTCGTCCTTCTCCAGACGCGCGACCAGACGGGACAGCGCGCTCTGGCTGAGATGGACCCGGGAAGCCAGCTCCTGTACACGATAGGCGGAGCCGCCGTCCTCCGCCGCGCCCTCCGCCAGGACGTCGAGCACCTCGAAATCGCTGGCGCCGAGACCGTGCCGGTGCAGCTCGCGGTCGAGCTCACAGAGCGTCCTGGCGTGCAGCGCGAGGATGTCCCGCCACTCGTCGACAAGCACCCGCTCGGACTTGTTCGCTGCCATAACCGCACGTTAGCAGAGGTGAGGCCATTTGTTGCATCGTAATTAAATGCACTTGCATTCAATGCATATGCATGTACCGTCTTGCTCATGACCTCTCCGCTCAACGTCCCTGATTCCCATGAGCGTTGGAGCCCGCGTCTGTGGGGCACCCTGCTCGTGCTCTGCGCCGCGATGTTCCTGGACGCCCTCGACGTCTCCATGGTCGGCGTCGCGCTGCCGTCCATCGCCGACGATCTCGGGCTGACCACCTCGACCCTCCAGTGGATCGTCAGCGGCTACATCCTCGGTTACGGCGGTCTGCTGCTCCTCGGCGGCCGTGCGGCAGATCTGCTGGGCAGGCGCCAGGTTTTCCTGATCGCGCTCGGTGTCTTCGCACTCGCCTCGCTGCTCGGCGGATTCGTCGACTCCGGACCGCTTCTGATCGCCAGTCGTTTCATCAAGGGACTGAGCGCCGCCTTCACCGCGCCGGCCGGACTCTCCATCATCACCACGACGTTCAAGGAGGGCCCGCAGCGCAACCGCGCCCTCTCCATCTACACCACCTGCGCCGCCACCGGCTTCTCCATGGGCCTGGTCCTTTCGGGCCTCCTCACCCAGCTGTCCTGGCGGTGGACGATGCTGCTGCCCGCCCCCATCGCCCTGATCGCCCTGGTCGCGGGTCTGAAGCTGATTCCGCACAGCGAGCGCGAGGACACCCACCGCGGCTACGACCTGCCGGGCGCCGTCACCGGCACGGCCTCCATGCTGCTGCTGGTGTTCACGGTCGTACAGGCTCCGGAGGCCGGCTGGGCCTCCGCCCGCACACTGTTGTCGTTCCTCGCCGTCGCCGTACTCCTGACCGTCTTCGTGACCATCGAGCGGCGCACCACGAACCCGCTGATCCGGCTCGGAGTGCTGCGCTCCGGCAGCCAGGTCAGGGCGCAGCTGGGCGCCGCGGCGTTCTTCGGCAGCTACGTGGGGTTCCAGTTCCTGGTCACCCAGTACATGCAGTCGCTGCTCGGCTGGTCCGCGCTGCAGACCGCGCTGGCCTTCCTGCCCGCGGGCGTGCTGGTCGCCCTGTCCTCGACGAAGATCGGTGATGTGGTGGACCGGTTCGGGACACCGCGTGTCATCGCGAGCGGCTTCACGTTCCTCGTCATCGGCTACGCGCTCTTCCTGCGGATCACGCTCACTCCGTCGTACGCGGCCGTGATCCTGCCTTCCATGCTGCTGCTGGGCGCGGCCTGCGCCCTGACCTTCCCGTCGCTCAACATCCAGGCCACCAACGGGGTCCACGACGACGAGCAGGGCATGGTGTCGGGACTGCTGAACACCTCGATCCAGGTCGGCGGGGCCATCTTCCTGGCGATCGTGACCGCGGTGATCACGGCGCACGGCAGCGGTGACGGATCCCGGCAGGCGGTCCTGGACAGCTACCGGCCCGGTCTGGTGGTAGTGACCTTGGTCGCCTTCGCCGGGCTGCTGATCACGCTGACCGGGCTGCGGCGCAGCCGGCCCGTGCAGCACACCGTGCTCGTCGCCTCCTCCGAAATGGACCGGGCCGCCGCGGCCGAGGCATCCGCCGCGCAGAAGGTATCCGCGCGGGACTGACCACCCGGCGAGGGGGAACGTGCGGTGGCCGACGGGGAGTTCCTGCCCGTCGGCCACCGCACCTGTGACACTTCGGACGGCGGAAGGTCAGCCGAGCCAGCCGGGGCGCACGAGCCCCGACTCGTAGGCGAGCACAACGAGTTGGGCGCGGTCGCGGGCACCGAGCTTCACCATGGCGCGGCTGACGTGGGTCTTGGCGGTGAGCGGGCTGACGACCAGCCGTCGGGCGATCTCCTCATTCGAGAGCCCTATGCCGACAAGTGCCATCACCTCCCTTTCCCGCTCGGTGAGTTCGCTCAGCCCCGTCGCCGCCGCGGGCTCCTTGGAACGGGCCGCGAACTCGGCGATCAGCCGGCGGGTGACCCCCGGTGAGAGCAGGGCGTCGCCGCCCACCACCGCGCGTACCGCCCGCAGCAGCTCCTCAGGTTCCGTGTCCTTGACGAGAAAGCCGGAGGCACCGGAGCGGATCGCCTCGAAGACGTACTCGTCGAGCTCGAAGGTGGTGAGCATGACCACCTTGACGTCGCCCAGTTCGGGGTCCCCGGTGATGGCACGGGTTGCGGCGAGGCCGTCGAGATGCGGCATCCGGATGTCCATCAGCACGGTGTCCGGCCGCAGTTCGCGCACCATGCGTACGGCCTCCTCACCGTCGGCGGCCTCCCCCGCCACCTCGATGTCGGGCTGAGCGTCCAGCAGGGCCCGGAAGCCGGCCCGGACCAGCAGCTGGTCGTCGGCGAGCAGTACGCGGATCACGGTGTCTCCTCCTGGTGCGCTGCCGCACCGGGTGAATCGGACGGCAGCGGAAGCTCGGCCCGCACCCGGAAGCCGCCGTCGGCCCGGGTCCCCGCCTCGATCGTGCCACCCAGGGCGGCGGCCCGCTCCCGCATTCCTGCCAGCCCGTTGCCGCTGCCCCCTGCGTCGTTGCCGGTGGCGGGTCCTTCGTCGTCGATACGGAGCCGGATGCGGCCGCGCTCGTAACCGATACGGACCTGCGCGGTGCGCGATCCGGAGTGCCGGACCACATTCGTCAGCGCCTCCTGCACGATCCGGAAGGCGGCAAGATCCGCGCCGGGCGGGATCGCGCCGCGTACGCCATCGGTCTCGACCGTGACGGTCAGTCCGGTGCTCGCCGCCTGCTCGACGAGCTCGGGGAGCCGGTCGAGTCCGGGGACCGGGGCCCTGGGGGCGTCCCCGGGGGTACGCAGGGTGTCGAGGACCTGACGGACCTCGCCCAGCGCCTCCTTGCTGGCGGCCTTGATGGTGGTGAGGGCGGTACGGGCCTGCTCGGGGTCGGAGTCCAGCAACGCGAGACCGACACTCGACTGGACGTTGATGACGGAGATGCTGTGGGCCAGGACGTCATGGAGCTCGCGCGCCATCCGCAGCCGCTCCTCGTCGGCCCGGCGCTGCTCCGCGGCCTCCCGCTCCGCTCGCTGGTCCGCCCACTGCTCACGGCGTACGCGTACGAACTCGGCGGCGGCGATGATGGCCACCACCCAAGCGGCAACGCCCAGTTCCTGCCCCCAGACGGCGGCGTGGTCATCGGAGGGCGGCAGCCACCGGTAGAGCCAGTGGGCCACCAGGACGTGCCCCAGCCACACCATTCCGACGGCCGTCCAGGCGGCCCGCCGATGCCCGGAGACGACGGCGCTGAAGCAGCCCACGGCAACGGCCAGGAAGACCGGTCCGTACGGATAGCCGGCCGCCAGGTAGATCATCGCCGCGGCCGAACTGCCGAAGACGGCCACGACGGGGTGGCGGTGGCGCAGCAGAAGCACGGCGACGGCCAGGAAAAGCAGCAGCCGCGCGAAGATGTCCAGCGGCGCCCGCTCGTCCATCTGTCCCCGGGCCGCGATGGTCGAACCGACCATGACGACGGCACCGAGCAGGATCGTCGACGGCCAGGGCAGCCGGGAGGCGAAGCCCCCCGGTGTTCCCGTCAGCCAGCGCGGCGGCTCGCCGTGCACCCAGTGTGAGCGTTGCTCTTCCATGCCGGCCACGCTAGACCGCGGGCCGCGGCGAAGGCGTCAGCCGGGCGTGGTGATCACCCGTACTCCCTGTGGAGTACGTCGGACGGGGCGGGGACGGGACAGCGCCGGCCCCGATCTAGTTGCTTCGGCGGCCGAGCAGGCCGACCGTGCGGGCCAGTTCGGTGACGGCTTCCCGGAAGAAGATCTCCCGGGCCTCCACCACGCGGTTGAACTGGCCGAAGATCTCGAAGGAGATCAGCCCGAACAGCTGCGACCAGGCGGCGACCAGTGGGGTGGCGACCTCCACAGGAAGGCCGGGGGCGAACTCGGCGACCATCCGCTCGGCCTCGGCGCGCAGTTCGTCGGCGAGCGGTGGCACGGCGAGACCGTCCGTGCGGTAGGCCTCGCCGACGACGGAGATCAGGACGAGCCCGACGCGGGAGGCGGGGCCGATCGTCGCCTGCGGTGCGGTGTAACCGGGCACGGGCGAGCCGTAGATCAGGGCGTACTCATGCGGGTGGGCGAGGGCCCAGTCGCGTACGGCGTGGGCGACGGCGGTCCAGCGGGCGAGGTGGGCGGCGGCGTCGGCACGGGCAGCCCGGTGGGCGGCCTCGGCGGTCTCGCCCACGGAGTCGTACGCATCGACGATCAGGGCCGTGAGCAGTTCGTCCCGGCTGGGGAAGTAGCGGTAGAGCGCGGAGGACGCCATACCGAGTTCCCGAGCGACGGCGCGCAGCGAGAGCTTCGCGGCACCTTCGGCCGCGAGCTGCTTCCTCGCCTCGTCCTTGATGGCGGCGGTGACCTCGATACGGGCCCGTTCCCTGGCTCCTCGGACAGTGCTCATGATCTCCAGTCTGACATGAGTGAAGAGCACCGACCAATAACGAGAGCACTGCTCTTGCTTTTGAGCAGCAATTCCGTGCACACTGATCTCAAGCGAGAGCACTGCTCTCAAGCCAGTGGGGAGTCACCATGTCTCAGCCGTACTACCTTCAGGGCAACGCGTTCAACGTCCGGATGAACAGCATCATCGGCCGGCTCGCCCGACACGGCGTCAGCCTTCTCGGCTCGGCCGAGATGTCGGTGCGCGGCCGCAAGAGCGGGCAGATGCAGCGCATCCCCGTGAACCCCCACGCCTACGAGGGCGCGCAGTATCTGGTCTCCGCGCGGGGCCACTCCCAGTGGGTGCGCAACATGCGGGTCGCCGGCGGCGGGGAGCTGCGGGTGGGCCGGAAGATCCGCACCTTCACGGCCGTGGAGATCGCGGACGACGAGCAGAAGGTGCTGATCGTCCGCGCCTACCTGAAGCGGTGGGGCTGGGAGGTCAACCAGTACTTCCAGGGCATCACCGCAAAGTCCACGGACGCGGAACTCCTGGCCGCCTGCCCGGACCACCCCGTCTTCCGGATCACCGTGGAGGGCTGACCGTGCGGCCCGGCCCGCCCTCGGCGTCAGATGTCAGGTGTCAGATGCCAGGTGTCAGCGGTCCATCGCCGACAGGGCCCGCTGTGCCAGCGGATGCGTACGGACCAGCTCGGCCAGTGAAGTCGTTCCCCGGGTGATCCCGGCGAACGCGTTCCAGGCCGGGCGGAATCCCGTCAGCACCGCGTGCAGCACCCCCGGACGACGCTCGAACAGCTTCAGCATGCGCCGTCCGACGCCCATCTCGACACCCAGGCCGGCCTTGATGGCGAAGGCGTAGTTGAGCGCCTGGCGTCGGGCGTCCACCGCATCGTGCGACTCCGAGATCCGCACCGCCCACTCACCGGCGAGCCGCCCCGACCGCAGCGCGAAGGAGATGCCCTCGCGGGTCCACGGCTCCAGCAGCCCCGCCGCATCGCCACACACCAGCACCCGCCCGCGCGACAGCGGCGAGTCGTCGCTGCGGCAGCGCGTCAGATGTCCGGAGGAGATCTTCGGCTCGAAGCCGGCGAGACCGAGCCGGGCGATGAAGTCCTCCAGGTACCGCTTGGTCCCCGCCCCGTCACCCCGCGCCGAGATCACGCCGACGGTGAGGGTGTCACCCTTGGGGAACACCCAGCCGTAACTGCCGGGCATGGGGCCCCAGTCGATCAGCACCCGCCCCGCCCAGTCCTCCGCGACCGTCTCCGGAACCGGGATCTCCGCCTCCAGGCCGAGGTCGACCTGGTCGAGTTTCACCCCGACATGGGCCCCTATCCGCCCCGCACTGCCATCCGCACCGACGACCGCGCGGGCCAGGACCGTCTCGCCGCCGGACAGCACCACGGCGACCGTGCGCCGGTCCGGCACCGCGGCGCCGTGCTGCTCGACCCTCGTCACCGTCGCTCCGGTACGGAGTTCAGCGCCCGCCTTCTGCGCCTCCTCGACCAGCCCCGCGTCGAACTCCGGGCGGTTGATGAGCCCGAAGAGCATCCGCTTGGAGCGGCGGGTGCGCGCCAGCCTGCCGTTGAGCGAGAACGTGACCGCGTGGATCCGGTCCCGCAGCGGCAGTTCGAATCCGGGCGGCAGCGAGTCACGCGAAAACCCGATGATGCCGCCGCCACACGTCTTGTAGCGGGGCAGTTCCGCCTTCTCGAGGAGCAGTACCCGTCGGCCGGCGACCGCAGCCGCGTATGCCGCGGAGGCTCCGGCCGGTCCGCCACCGACTACGACGACGTCCCACACGGACGACTCTTCGTGCTCATGTACGGCGTCTGCGTTCTCGCTGCTCACGATGTGCTTCTGCTCCCGATCCCACCAGTGGCCCATGCTGCTCACGGCATCCTACGGCGCGCCCGGCCCGGCCCCCGCTGTGGGAGGATCGACCGTGCGTTCGTCCTACATGCGACACCGCACACTCGGTGTACATGTACCCGGATTCGTACACATAACGTCGCACCCACGAGGAGCGTGCCCATGACCGCCCGTCCGATCTCCGAGACCATTGCCTCGCTGATGCCCCGCGCCAAGGCGGAGCTGACCGAGCTCGTGGCCTTCCAGTCGGTGGCGGATCCCGCGCAGTTCCCGAAGAGCGAGTGCGAGGCGGCCGCCAACTGGGTCGCCGACGCGCTGCGCGCCGAGGACTTCCAGGATGTCGCCCTGCTCGACACCCCCGACGGCACCCAGTCGGTGTACGGCTTCCTGCCCGGCCCGGCCGGCGCCCCGACCGTACTGCTCTACGCGCACTACGACGTGCAGCCGCCGCTCGACGAGTCCGCCTGGCTCTCCCCGCCGTTCGAGCTGACGGAGCGGGACGGCCGCTGGTTCGGCCGCGGCGCGGCCGACTGCAAGGGCGGCTTCATCATGCACCTCCTCGCCCTGCGCGCCCTCAAGGCCGACGGCGGTGTCCCGGTCTCCGTCAAGGTGATCGCCGAGGGTTCCGAGGAGCAGGGCACCGGCGGTCTGGAGCGGTACGCCGAGGCGCACCCCGAGTTGCTGACCGCCGACACGATCGTCATCGGCGACACCGGCAACTTCCGGGTCGGTCTGCCGACGGTCACCGCGACGCTGCGCGGCATGACGATGCTGCGGGTCACGCTCGACACCCTCGAAGGAAACCTGCACTCCGGACAGTTCGGCGGCGCCGCCCCGGACGCGCTGGCCGCGATGATCCAGCTGCTGGCGTCGCTGCGCGCCGAGGACGGCACCACGACCGTCGACGGACTCGCCCCGGATGCCGAATGGGACGGACTGCAGTACGCGGAGGCCGAGTTCCGCAAGGACGCGAAGGTCCTCGACGGCGTCGGACTGATCGGCACGGGTACGGTCGCCGACCGGCTCTGGGCGCGGCCCGCCGTCACCGTCATCGGTATCGACTGCCCGCCGGTGGTCGGCGCGACACCGTCGCTGCAGGCGAGCGCGCGGGCGCAGGTCAGCCTGCGGGTGCCGCCGGGCCAGGACGCCGCCAGGGCGACCGAGCTGCTGACCGCCCACCTCAAGGCACACGCCCCGTGGGGGGCCAGGGTGTCGGTGGAACAGGTCGGCCAGGGCCAGCCGTTCCGCGCGGACACCTCCAGCCCGGCGTACACGTCCATGGCGCAGGCGATGGAGGCCGCGTACCCCGGCGAGAAGATGCAGACGGCCGGGATGGGCGGCTCGATCCCGCTCTGCAACACCCTCGCCGCCCTCTACCCGGAGGCCGAGATCCTCTTGATCGGCCTGAGCGAGCCGGAGGCACAGATCCACGCGGTGAACGAGAGCGTGTCACCCGAGGAGCTGGAGCGGCTGTCGCTCGCCGAGGCCCTGTTCCTGCGGAACTACGCGGAGTCCAAGCGGGCCTGACTTCGCGTCACTGGCTCCGCCGTGTGCCTGCGGATCTCTTGTCCGCAGGGCTCGACCGGTCCGGACCCTGTCCACGGCGGACCGGGTCCGCACCTGCTCCTCGGGTCCGGGCCACCCGCCATGGGCGGGTCCGGGCCCGGTTTCATAGGATCGGTCCGTGACAACGGGGACGGGGATCGGCTGGGCGCCGCCGACGGAGACCGAACGGCTGCTGCAGGAGTCCGGGGCGAGCGGCAGCACGGAAGCGGTGCTCGACACACTCTCCCGCTGCCGGCTTCATGTGATGGTCGCCCGACTGCACGCCGACACCCCCGGTTTCACCGCGCCGCTCCCCTCGCAGTACGACCCCGCGACCGGCCGGACGTGCGTCCCCGTGCTGACGTCCGGCATGCTGCCGCCCTGGCATCCTGACTGGGTCTTCCGTCGGACGACGCTCACCGAACTCGCCGGCCGCTGGCCCGACAACAAGTGGTGGCTCGGCGTGAACCTCGCGACGCCGTGCGCGATCACCGTCGAGGCCCGCCCGAAACACCGCAGGGCGTGGCTGTCCGCCGACGCGCGGTCCGGCGGACCGCCGGCGGGCCGGCTGCTCACCCACAGGGGCGGTCAGTTGCACGGCCCGCTCGCGTACGGACTGGCCATCGGCGCGCATCTCGCCGTGCACAACGGCCTCGTCTGGAACCAACTCGGCGCCGCCTACGCGGATTACGAGACGGACATCGCACGGCTGCGCAGTCCATGGGGCATCGAAAACCGTGCCGACCACCGGCGGACGCTCGACGCACTGATGGCCACCCGCCTCATCGGCCGCACCCATGAGTCGGTGCTCCGGATCCGGCGCGCCCTGGCCGGTCGCCTGGAGCGGACGCCGTCCCACCAGGAGTGGTCCGAGAGCGTCACCATGACGTTGAGCCGGCGCCGCACGTCCGCCGCGGACCTGGCGGAGGCGGACGAGGCGCTTCGGCGCATCTCGTGGTACGAGGGCCGGTTCCGCGCCGACGGCGTCCTCCCTCCGGACCGCCGGATCGACACACTGTCCGCCTTCGACCACGGCCGTGCCGTCAATGTCGTACGGATGGCGCTGGGTGCGCGCTACTGCGACCCGCAGGAGGCCGAGCAGGCCGTACTGCGGATCGGCGAACTGGCGCGGCGGACGTACGGTTCCTGGGAGGAGTTCTCCCTCGGCTACGCGCTGACCCGGATGATCCTTTTCGACGGCGAGGACCATGCCGAGGCGAAGTACGCGGAGTCGCTCACCCAGCACCGCGTCCTCACACAGGATCCGACGAGCCCATACAGGAACATCCCGTGGTCATGAACCCACGCCCACTCCCCCGCTTCCCCGGCAACCCTGCGTACGGGGCTCCTTGGGCCTCTCCCACCGCGACCGAGCATCTGCTGTACGAGGCCGGGATGCGTGGCGACGTGGAGGCGCAGCTGCGGGTACTGGCCGGTGCGGAGCTCTACATCTGGGCGCTGAAGGCGGAGGTCGACGCGGATCCCGACATGATTGTCTGGCGCTCGCACCGGGACGAGACGGGGCGCTACGGGCGCCAGGTGCTCACTCAGGGGATGCTGCCGCCCTGGCATCCGGAGTGGGTGTTCCACCGGGTCTCCCTCAAGTGGATCGCCGAGTTCGGCTGGCGCGACCCGCAGCAGTTGCTGTCGGTCAACACCGGCAGCCCGGCGCAGATCCTTCTTCCCACCACGCCGCAGCACCGCGCGATGTGGCTCCGGTACTACGCGGAGAACGACCGTTCGCGCGGGGACCGGCTGACCGCGCTGCGGCACGGCGCGTTGCACGGGCCCCTCGCCCACGGTCTGGCCTGCGGCGCGCATCTGGCGATCGGGAACGGTGTGCCGTGGAACGAGGTCGGCACGGCGTACCACGGATACACCGAGGAGCTCGAACTGCTCCGCGACATGTGGGGAGTCACCGAACGCAGTGGCTGGCAACGGCAGTTGACAGTCCTCCTGGAGGGTCGCAACAGCCCGCCGGAGCCCGATTTCACACTCCGGGTGCGGGAGCAGTTGCGGGCCGCTCTCGGCGGGCCGCCGCCCGCCGACCTGTGGCGCGAGACCGCTGCCGGGCACGCCCAGGACATCGGGCTGGGCCAGGACACGGTCACGCACATCGAGGAGCTGGTGCGGCGCATCGTCCGGTACGAGGCCCGGTTCCGCGCCGACGGGCTGCTGCCGCCGGACGGCATGGTCACCACCACGGTCGCCTACGACTACGGGCGTGCCGTGAACCTGGCTCGCTGGGGGCTGTCGGCCCGCTTCTGCCATCCGCACGAGGCCGAGCAGGCGATCGTGCACGCGGGGGCGCTGAGCAAGTCGGCCTATGACTCGTGGGAGTCGTTCTCCGCGGCGTACGCGCTGGGCAGGGTGCTGCGTTTCGACGACGAGCAGTACGGCACGTTCTACGAGCAGAACGTCGTGGCTCACCGTCTCCTGACGGAGAACGAGGGCAGCCCGTGGCGGAACATCCCATGGCGCTGACTCCGTTCACGCCCGGCCCCAGGGTTCCGGGCCGTCCGTGCCGCCGGGCTACGCGTTGAGCGAAGCTCGCCCAGAGCCTGGATCCGGGCGGCGGGCGGCGGGCGGCGGGCGGCGGGCGGGCACGTCAGCGTATGTTCGCTGTATGGATCTCGTCGAGGTGCTTCCCCGATTGCACATGTTCCGCTTCCCCATCGGCCAGGCGTATCTGTGGCGCGACGGCGCGGACCTGACTCTCATCGACGCGGGCGACATCAATGCGGCGCCCGCGATCGAGGACGCGGTGCACGGCCTCGGCCTGGACCCGGGCCGCATCAGCCGCATCGTCGTCACTCACGGCCATCGCGACCACTACGGCGCCGCCCAGGAGCTCGCCGACCGGCACGGCGCCGAGATCCTGGCGCATCGGCTGGACGCCCCGGTGATCCGTGGCGAGGAGGAGATCGCCGGCCCCGTCCTGCTGGACTGGGAACGCCCGTTGTACGAGCACGGGCTGGCTGTTCCTCCGGCTCCGCCGACCCGTGTCGACCGCGAGCTGGCCGACGGCGACGAGATCGGGTTCGGCTCGGGGGCCCGGGTGGTCCACTCCCCCGGCCACACCCCCGGGTCCATCGGTATCCATCTGCCGCACCACGGTGTGCTGTTCACCGGCGACTGCGTGGCCGCGGTCGATCGGGTGATTCTGGGCGTCTTCAACATCGACCGGGCGCAGGCCGTGGCCTCGTTCCGACGGCTGGCCGCGCTGGAACCGGCCACGGTCTGCTTCGGGCACGGCGATCCGCTCACCGTCGACGCCGCGGCGGTGCTGCGTGCCTCAGCCGACCGGGACTCCGGCCTCCAGGTTGAGCACGGTTGACCGCTCCCGGGCGCGCAGCGCCCAGCGCAGCCGTTCGTACCGGGTGGGAGGCAGCATGGTGGCCGCCTCCTCCTCGGTGACGAACCGCCAGCCGCGCAGTTCGGAGCCGGGCAGCAGCAGCCGTTCGGCGTCCGCCCCGGGCAGCAGGCCGCCGTCGAAGAGCATCCGCAGCCCTCCGTAGCCGGGTGGTTCGGGCGCCTCCCAGTCGATGACGAGCAGCTTCGGCACCCGGTCGAGATGGATGCCTATCTCCTCGGCCACTTCACGGATTCCGGCCTGTGCCGGTGCCTCGCCGGCCTCGACCACTCCACCGGGGAACTCCCAGCCGGGCTTGTACGTCGGGTCGACGAGCAGCACCCGGTCGTGTTCGTCGAAGAGGAGCACGCCGGCCGCGACGGTCTCCGCGGTCGGCTCGGGCGTCTGCACGATCTCGCATGCGGTGGCCGCCCCGGTGCGGACCGCCTCGGCTATCCGCTCGGCCGTCTCGTACGGAGTGAGCGTGCTGGTGTTGATGGTGTGGGCGTCCCGGGAGAGCCAGCCGAGCGCCGCCCGGTAGGGCTCGATGTGCTGGTAGGCCCACTGCCGGATCCGTTCACTGTGCTCCGGGTCGTCGGCGAACTCCACCCGGTCGGCGATCCGTTTGCGCAGGATCGTTTCCTCAGGTGAGAGCAGGACATGGCGCACCGGAATGCGCCGGGAGGCGAGCCCTCCGAAGATCTCGTCGCGGTATTCCTGTCGCAGCAGTGTCATCGGCACCACCAGCACGCCGGACACCTCGGCGAGCAGAGCCGCGGCGGTGTCCACCACCAGACGCCGCCAGATCGGCAGGTCCTGGAAGTCCGTCACCTCGGCAAGTCTCTTCTGGGGCAGCAGATACCGCAGCCCCACGCCGATCAGCTCAGGGTCGTAGAACGTGCTGTTCGGGATCAGATCGACCAGCTCGCGCGCGGCGCTCGTCTTGCCCGCGCTGAACGCACCGTTGATCCAGACGATCACGGTTCCCCCTCTTCCGTAGCCCCCTGTGGCTTGCCCGCAACACCCTGCCGCGAAAACCCGGCTGTGGCGATGCTGTTACCCGAAAGGAATCATCGGATGCCCGTGGAAGGCGTCCCACTGTACGAGTCCGGCCGTCCGCACAGCCGTAACGGGGGCGGCGCAAGGTCGTTGGAGCGGGCAGGCCGGACCGACGACCAGGGGGTGCACCGTGCGTCGCACAGTACTTGAGCGGTTTCCTGCGGGAGGGCCGCGAGGCAGCTGGCCCGCGGAGGAGTTCGCGGCCGCCCGCCGCTGCGAGGGCGTGGCGGCCGAGGTGGTAATGGATCTGGAGCAGGACGCGTTCCTGGTGGTCGTGCCCCAGCAGTCGACGGACCGGGGCCACTGAGACCCGGGCCACCGGGGCGTGAGCGTGGTTACCGTCCGATCCAGGAGGCCATGTGCCCGAGGGTGTCCGGGTGCGGCGCAAGATGTGCACCAGGCCCTTGACGGTCTCGCGGGCTCCCGGGTGGTAGCGCGTCTGCTCCGGGGCGGCGTGCCGGGCGTCGATGATGCTGCTGAGCGCGGCCTCGGTCCGGCCGGTTTCCATCTCCGAGCGGGCCTTGTCGATGAGGAAGTGGGCGTCCCGGGATGTGGCCAGGGCCGTGGGCAGGGTGATCTGCCGGGCCTGGGTGAGGGCTTCCTCGTACTGGCGCATCTCGACGGCCGCCGACATCTTGTGAAGTGCCACGTTCGTCGGACCGAAGCTGAGCCAGTGGATTTCGGAGGCATCCCCGGTCTGCTCTGCGCAGCGCTTCGCCTCGGCGATGTGAGTGTCGACTTCCGTGAACGTCCACGCCAGCAGGGGCAGCGCGATCCGCGCCACGTCCAGCGGCTGGGAGGTGATCGCGTCGCCTTGGAGGGCGAACAGCACAACGATCGCGAACAGCAGCCCCTACAGAGCGAACAGGTCGATCCCCGGGATCAGTTGGGACTCGAACCAGGCCCGGCGGCTGGCCTTCCCGCCCAGCTTGCCCGTCACGAATCCGGCAACGCGGGGAGGCTCGTCGGAGTTGGCTCGTGAAGTTGCTTTCGCAGGCCGGCAACTACCCCTTGCTGGAGCCCAGGGTGAGGCCCGCGATGAAGTGGCGCTGGAGCAGCAGGAAGACCACGAGTGTCGGCAGAGCGACGATCACCGAGCCTGCGGCGAGCAGGTTGTAGTCCGTGAAGAACTGGCCCCGGAGATTGTTCAGCGCCGAGGTGATGGGGAGCTTGTCGCCGTCGGAGATGAAGACCAGTGCCCACAGGAAGTCGTTGTACATCCAGGTGAACTGGAGCGTGCCGAGCGCGGCCAGGGCCGGGCGGCACAGGGGCAGGGTGATCCGCCAGTACTGGGTCCAGACGCCCGCGCCGTCGACAATGGCGGCCTCCAGGATCTCCTGCGGCAGAGTGCGCATGAAGTTGGCCAGGACGAAGACGCAGAAGCCGAGCTGGAAGCCGATCTGGACGGTGATGACGGCCCAGTACGAGTCGAACATCGTCATCGAGTCGGACATCCAGTAGGGCAGCGGGATGCGGTTGAAGACGACGTACAGGGGTGTGACGATCACCTGTTGCGGCAGCAGGTTCCCTGCGGTGAAGAGCATGAGCAGGACGAGCCCGCCGCGCATCTTCAGCCGGGCCAGCGCGAAGGCCACGAAGGAGGCGAGGAAGAGGGTGATGAGTACCCCCGGGACCGCGATGATCATGGTGTTGACGAAGTACTTCGTCATGCCGGAATCGGAGAACGCCTGGCGGTAGTAGTCCAGGGAGAGGTGGCGCGGCAGCGAGAAGTAGCCGTGTGCCGAGGTCTCGTCGTACGGCCGCAGCGAGGCGTACACCGCGAGCAGCAGCGGAGCGAGGAAGGCGAGGGAGACCGTCATCAGGAAGGCGTGGACGCCGATCCTGCCGGGGCGGATCCGGCGCCGGGCGGCGGGGGCCGGCGGCGCCGGCGGTGCGGTGGGGCGGGCGGGGGCGATGTGGACGGTCAACGGTTCTTCTCCCCTCGGAGCTCCTGGACCAGGTACGTCACGACGAATCCCAGGGAGACGGCCAGCAGGACGACGGCGATGGCGGAGCCGAATCCGATGCGGCTGGCCTCACCGATGATGTTGTCGGTGACGAGCACCGAGAGGAGTTCGAGTCCGTTGCGGCCGTGGTTGACGGCGTACACGATGTCGAAGGCGCGCAGGGACTCGATGACGGTGATGACGCCGACAATGACATTGACCGGCCGCAGCGTGGGGAAGACGATGCGGAAGAAGGTCTGGGCCTCGCCCGCCCCGTCGATCGCCGCGGCCTCTTTCAGCGAGGGGTCCACGGCCTTGAGCCCGGCGAGGTAGAGGATCATCACGTAGCCGGTGTGCCGCCAGGCCGCGGCCAGCAGGACCATCCAGATGTTGAGGTTCGGATCGCCGAGCCAGTCGGTCGGCGAATTCGTGTCCCCGATGACCGCGTTGAGGGCGCCCTGGTCGCGGGAGAAGATCAGCTGGGCGATGAAGCCGACCACGGCGAGCGACAGCACGACGGGCATGTACAGCGTCGACTGGTAGAAGCGGCTGAAGCGCACGCCCCTGTCGATGAGTACGGCGAGCAGCAGCCCGAACGGTGCGGCGACCAGGCCCAGGAAGGCCAGCCAGAGCAGATTGTGCCGGGCGGCGGGCCAGAACTGCGGGTAGTTCGTGAAGAGGTTCTCGTAGTTCTGCGTACCGACCCATTTGATGTCACCGATGCCGTCCCAGCTGGTGAAGGAGAGCACGACGGAGGCGAGGGTGGGTCCCCACACGACGGCGATGTCGAGCAGGACGGGTATGCCGAGCAGCACACCGAGTACGGCGAGGTCGCGGCCGGTGAACCGCCGCGAGACCCTCCGTCGGGTGCGCCGCGCCGAGATGAACGACACGGTCGGTACTCCAGGTTCAGTCGGATTCCATCGGGGTCGTCCGGGGTCAGTCGGCGGCGAAGATGGTCTTCTTCTGCCGTTCGATGTCGTTGACCAGGCCGTCCACGTCGTTCGGGCTGCTGATGAACTTCTGGATCGCCGGGATCATGACTGTGGAGGAGAAGTCCGGCCGGGTGTCGCGGTCCAGGAACTGGGAGATCTGCTTCGCCCCGGAGACCAGTTCCACGGCCTTCTTCTGGAGCGGTGAGTACGCGGAGATGTCCGCCTGGTCGCTGACCGCGATGTTGTTCGGGTCGCTCTTCAGGTAGATGTCCTCGCCCTTCCCGGTGGCCAGCCACTTGAGCAGGTCCTTGGCGCTCTCCAGGTTCTTCTTGTTCTTGAGGTTCTTCGACTTCTTCGCCAGCAGGAACCCGTCGATGGGTGCCTCGACCGCGTCCTGCCCGTGCTCCGGGTTGATGACGGGGAAGGGGAAGAAATCGATGTCGTCCTGTTCGCCCTTGGGGAACTGTGCGCCGGGGTGCGGCAGGCCGAACACGGCCATGCCGGCCTCCTTCTTCTGGAGGCTGGTGGCGGCCTCCTGCCAGGTACGGCCGTTGGCGCCCTGCTGGCAGTACGGGAGCAGCCGGCGCCAGGTGTCGAAGACTTCCCTGACCCGCTTGTCGGTCCAGGCGACTTCACCCGCCATCAGGCTCTTGTGGAACTCATAGCCGTTGGTCCGCATGTTGATGTAGTCGAAGGTGCCCATGGCGGGCCAGCCGTCCTTGTCGCAGAAGGCGATGGGGTCCAGCTTGTCCTTCTTCATCTGCTTGGCGAGAGCCACGTACTCGTCGAGTGTCTTCGGTGCCTGATAGCCGCGGTCGGTGAACAGGCTCTTACGGTGGAAGACGGCCCACGGATAGTAGTAGTACGGCGTGAGGTACTGCTTGCCGTCCGCGCCGGTGGACTGGGCTTTCAGTGCGGCCGAGAAGCCCTTGTAGTCCTGCCAGTTGTCACTGATGTCGTGCAGCAGGCCTTTCTCGGCGAAGAACTGCATCCGGTTGCCGGCGAACCACATGAAGACATCGTCCGGCTTGCCCTGCAAATACCGGCTGATGTTTTCCTGAAAGGTGTTGTGGTCGACGGTGTTGACCTTCACCTTCCGCCCGCCCGACTGCGCCTCGTACGCCGCGAAAGCGTCGGCGAAGGCCTTCTTCGGAACGGGGTCGGACGAGTTCGAACCCAGGGTGATCGTTTTTCCGTCACCACCGGGGCCGCTCTCGCAGGCGGTGAGCAAGGAGGGAAGTGTCACGGCTCCCGCGCCGACTGCCGCACCACGCAGCAGACTTCGCCGGGACATCCGATGTCCTGCGACGCTGCCCGGCACACCTGACCTGTCGTAATCAGACTGCGTCATGCCCAACTCCTTTGGGGTGCAACCCAACACAACCGAACGTGCGATTGGATCTCACCCCCAAGCGATGGTGCCGTCAAGGGTTTTGACGAGATACTGAACAACCGATGCCGCTCCTCTTCCAACAGACTTCAACACGCCCTAACGTAATCGCACGTCTTGGCGTGCACATGCCGTCACCGATGCGGCACGAGTATGGAGGAACGTAACGATGCGTCATCTTCCAACCCGTACAACCCGAACCAGCCACCGCGGAGTCATCGGAGCGCTGCTGGCCGGGCTGCTCTGCGCTGCGGGGACAACCGTTCCCGCCGTCGCAGACTCGCCCGCGCCCGCTCCGCAGGCCGGCAACGGCCTTGCGCTCACCCCTCCGATGGGGTTCAACAATTGGAACTCGACCCACTGTCGTGCCGAGTTCAACGAGTCCATGGTCAAGGGCATCGCCGACATCTTTGTCGAGAAGGGCCTCAAGGACGCCGGCTATCAGTACGTCAATCTCGATGACTGCTGGGCGAAGCCACAGCGCAATGCGGACGGAAAGCTGGAGGCCGATCCGCAGCGCTTCCCGAACGGCATCAAGGCCGTCGCGGACTATGTCCACTCCAAGGGCCTGAAAATCGGCATCTACACCAGCGCCGGCACCAAGACCTGCGACAGCGTGGGACTTCCGGGCGCGCTCGGCCATGAGTACAGCGATGCGCAGCAGTTTGCGGACTGGGGCGTCGACTACCTCAAGTACGACAACTGCAACAACCAGGGCGTCGACGCGAAACAGCGCTATACGACGATGCGGGACGCGCTGGCGGCGACCGGCCGCCCCATCGTCTACAGCATCTGCGAATGGGGCGAGAACAAGCCCTGGGAGTGGGCCGGTGAAATCGGCAACCTCTGGCGCACGACCGGCGACATCAACGACAGCTGGGGCAGCATGCTGTCGATCATGAAGCAGAATCTGCCCCTCGCCTCCGCAGCGGGACCGGGGCACTGGAACGACCCCGACATGCTGGAGGTCGGAAACGGCGGCATGACGGACACGGAGTACCGCACCCACTTCTCCATGTGGTCCGTGATGGCTGCGCCGCTGCTCATCGGTTCCGATCTGCGCAAGGCAAGCCCGGAGACCTTCGAGATCCTCTCCAACCACGAGGTCATCGCGGTCGATCAGGACCCGCTGGGCAAGCAGGGCACCGTGCTCTCCTCGACCGGCGGGCGCTGGGTCGTCACCAAGGAGATGCAGGACGGCAGCCGCGTCGTGGCCCTCTTCAACGAGACCGGCAGCGCACAGCGCATCTCGACGACGGCCGAGGCTGCGGGGCTGCCGAAGGCCACCGCGTACACGATGCGCGACCTGTGGGAGCACACGACGTACAACACGGCGGGCAGCGTCTCGGCGACCGTCCCGGCCCACGGGACCGTACTGCTGCGCATCGCCGCCGACCGCAAGTGGGCCGCGCATCCGCCCGCCGTGGAACTCGGCCTGAACGGAAGCCCGTTGGTCGAGGCCGGGGGTACGGCCGCACTGACGACGACGGTGACCGACCTCGGCCGAACCCCCGCCACGAAGGTCTCCGCGGCGCTCACCGGCCCCTCGGGCTGGCAGGTGAAGGCGGCATCGCCGACCGGATCACCGGCTCTGCCGACCGGCCGGGCCCTGAGCACCCGCTGGCAGGTGACGGCCCCCGCGGGCACGGCCACCGGTACGTACGATCTGACGCTCACCGCCCGGTACCGCTCACCGGCCGGGACACGGGTGAGGTCCACGGTCCCGTTCCAGGCCCATGTGGTGGTCGCGCCGCCTGCGGGCGGCAGCTACCTGAGCGATCTGCCCCAGCTCTCCGCCGCCAACGGCTACGGCCCGGTCGAGAAGGACACCAGCAACGGTGAGAGCCGGGCGGGTGACGGGAATCCGCTCACCATCGGCGGCGCGGTCTTCGCCAAGGGCCTCGGCGTCCATGCCGACAGCGCCGTCGAGTTCTACACCGGCGAGGCGTGCAGCGCCGTGACGGCGCAGGTCGGGGTCGACGACGAGAAGGGCACCAAGGGGACGGTCGCCTTCGAGGTCTGGGCCGACGGTACGAAGGCGGCGTCGACCGGCGTACTGACCAATGCGACGCCCGCGCAGTCGCTGTCCGCGGATGTGAGCGGTGCGCAGGTGGTACGTCTGGTGGTCACCGACGGCGGGGACGGTGTCGATTCCGACCACGCGGACTGGGCGGACCTGAGGATCACCTGCTGACGGGGAGCTGACGGGGCATCGCGGTCGCGGCCTCGTCGCGCCTTCGATCGCCGGACGGGCCCCAGGACACCGGTCCTGGGGCCCGTCCGGCGCTTCTCGTCAGGCGCTTGAGGCCCTAGACGGACACCGCCCCGCCCGAGCCCACCCGCACCGCCGCGGCCGCCGCGCCCACCAGCCCTGCGTCGGTACCCATGACCGCCGGGGTCACCGTGAGCTGCTGGACGAAGGAGAGCGTGGCGTACTGGCGCAGGGCACGGCGCAGCGGGGCGAAGAGGATGTCCCCCGCACCGGCCACTCCCCCGCCGATCACCGCGATGTCGATCTCGACGAGCGTGGCGGTGGCGGCGATTCCGGCGGCCAGCGCCTGAGCGGCTCGCTCGAACGAGGCGATGGCGACCTGGTCCCCGGCGCGCGCGGCGGCGGCCACGGCGGCGGCCGAGGCATCGCCGTCCGGTCCGGGCCGCCAGCCGGCCTCCAGCGCCCGGCGGGCGATGTTCGGTCCACTGGCGATGCGCTCGACGCAGCCACGCGAACCGCACGGGCACGGGTCACCGTCAAGATCCACGCTGACGTGACCGATGTGCCCGGCGTTGCCCGTGGGGCCGGGGTGCAGCTTTCCGCCGAGGACGAGTCCGCCACCGACACCGGTCGACACGACCATGCACAGCGCGTTGTCGTAGCCGCGGGCCGCGCCCAGCCAGTGCTCGGCCGCCGTCATCGCGACGCCGTCGCCGACCAGTTCGACGGGCAGTCCGCCGACCGCCTTGCCGACCCGTTCCACCAGCGGGAAGTCGCGCCAACCGGGGACGTTGACGGGGCTGACCGTACCGGCCGAGGCGTCCACCGGGCCCGCGCTGCCGATGCCGACGGCCGTCGCCCGTCCCCACAGCGGTGAGCCTGACAGCTCGGCCAGGACCTCCGTCACGGCCCCCATCACCGTCTCGGCGCTCTCCCGGGCGGGCGTCGGCCGCTGCGCCCGTACGAGGAGCGCGCCGCTGCCGTCCACCAGCGCGGCGGCGATCTTGGTGCCGCCGATGTCCAGCGCGGCGGCGAGGTCGGTATGCATCGGTGTGGCTCCGTGAGTAGGGGGGCGGGTACCTGCGGCTTCGGTAAACAGTCTGCCCAGTCTCCATTCAGCTGACAACGTTGTCCAGGGCCTATGCTCGACGGCACAGCCTCCGGCCCGCTCCGCGGCACCGCTCGCGGGCCCGCCGGACCGCCCGCACCCGACGACAGGACAGCGCACCGTGGCCGAGACCGCCCGTCACTCCGAGACCCGTTACGGCAACCGGCCGACCATGAAGGATGTGGCCGCCCGCGCCGGAGTGGGCCTCAAGACGGTCTCCCGTGTGGTCAACAGTGAGCCGGGCGTCACGCCGGACACCGAACGCCGGGTCCAGGAGGCCATCGAGGCGCTCGGCTTCCGCCGCAATGACAGCGCGCGCGTCCTGCGCAAGGGCCGCACCGCCTCCATCGGCCTGGTCCTGGAGGATCTCGCCGACCCGTTCTACGGACCGCTGAGCCGCGCGGTGGAGGAGGTCGCCCGGGCACACGGCGCCCTGCTCATCAACGGGTCGAGCGCCGAGGACCCGGAGCGCGAGCAGGAGCTCGTACTCGCCCTGTGTGCGCGCCGGGTGGACGGACTGATCGTGATTCCGGCCGGCGATGACCACCGCTATCTGGAGCCGGAGATAAAGGCCGGTATCGCCACCGTCTTCGTGGACCGCCCTGCGGGCCGGATCGACGCCGACATCGTCCTCTCGGACAGCTTCGGCGGCGCCCGCGAAGGCGTCGCCCATCTGATCGCGCACGGCCATCGCCGGATCGGCTTCATCGGCGACCAGCCGCGCATCCACACCGCCACCGAGCGACTGCGCGGCTACCACGCGGCGATGGCGGACGCCGGGACGACGGTCGAGGACTCGTGGGTCTCCCTCGGCTCGACCGACCCCGACCGGGTCCGGGCCGCCGCCGAGAAGATGCTCTCCGGCCCCGAGCCCGTCACCGCGCTGTTCGCGGGCAACAACCGGGTGACGGTGACAGCGGTACGTGTCCTCGCCGAGCAGGAACGCCGGGTCGCCCTGGTCGGCTTCGACGACATCGAACTGGCCGACCTGCTCGGCATCACCGTCATCTCCCAGGACGCCGCCGCCGTCGGCCGCACCGCCGCCGAGCATCTTTTCCGCCGCCTGGACGGAGCAGACCACGCCCCGGCCCGCGTGGAGCTCCCCACGACGCTCATCCAGCGCGGCTCGGGCGAACTGCCGCCCGCCTGAGCCGCCGGGCTGCGCCGCGCAGCCCCTGGTGTGGTCTGCCGTTACGGTGCGGTCACCGTGAGCCCGCCCCGCCGCGGCGACGCGAAGGCGTCCAGGTCCGCGCGGGTCAGCCCGGTCAGGCGGGCGACCTCGGCGGTGCCCAGGGCGCCGCAGTCGATGCCGCGCAGGAGGTACCCGCTGAGCGCCTTGGCGGTGGCGGGTTCGTCCATGACGTCGCCGCCGGCCTTGGCGACGTACGCGGCGAGCCGCGCGGCGGCCTGTTCCAGGCCCTCGCGGTAGAAGGTGTAGACGGCCGCGTAACGGGTCGGCAGGTGGCCCGGGTGCATGTCCCAGCCCTGGTAGTAGGCGCGGGCCAGGGCGCGGCGGGTGAGGCCGTAGTGGAGCCGCCAGGCCTCGTGGACCTGATGGGTGGGGCCGACCGGAAGGACGTTGGTGGAGCCGTCGCAGACCCGTACGCCGGTGCCTGCGGCGGCGACCTGCATGACGGCCTTGGCGTGGTCGGCGGCCGGGTGGTCGCTGGCCTGGTAGGCGGCGCTGACGCCGATGCAGGCGCTGTAGTCGAAGGTGCCGTAGTGCAGGCCGGTGGCGCGGCCCTGCGCGGCGTCGATCATGCGGGCGACTGCGGCGGTGCCGTCGGCGGCGAGGATGGACTGGCTGGTCTCGCTCGATCTGGATCTCGAAGCCGAGCCGTCCGGCCGGCAGCCCGTGCGCCTGCTCGAACGCTTCGAGGAGCCGGACGAAGGCGGTGACCTGCTCGGGGTACGTCACCTTGGGGAGGGTGAGGACCAGCCCGTCGGGGAGGCCGCCCGCCTGCATCAGGCCGGTGAGGAAGATGTCCGTGGTGCGGATACCGCGGTCGCGTACGGCGGCCTCCATGCATTTCATCCGGATGCCCATGTACGGGGCCGCCGTGCCGTTCCCGTACGCCTCCGAGACGAGCCGGGCGGCGCGGGCGGCGGCCTCGTCCTCCTCGGCGTCGGGGCGCGGGCCGTAGCCGTCCTCGAAGTCGATGCGCAGGTCTTCGACGGGCTCGCGCTCCAGCTTGGCGCGTACCCGCTCGTGGACGGGTACGGCGAGTTCGTCCGGAATGCCGAGGACTGCGGCGAACGAGGCCGCGTCGGGGGCGTGTTCGTCCATGGCCTTCAGGGCCTGGTCGCCCCAGGAGCGGATGGTGCCGGCGGTGAACGTGTCGCCGGGGACGTAGACCGTGTGGACCGGCTGGCGGGTGCCGGGGTCTCCCGGGTAGCGGCGGGCAAGCTCGGCGTCCACCGCCGTGAGGGAGGCGCTGATCTCCTCGCTGACCGCACCGGCGAGGCTCGTTGCCACCTTCTCCTGCTGACCCATTTCCACACCCTCCACAGTCCCGTTGTTTCCGCTTCCCGGAATCAACAATCCGTATAGTGAAGTTATAAGGCCGTCGGACCTGCGTCAATGGTGATCAGAAACGGTCCGGGGCCGCGCGGTGAGAACACACCACGCGGCCCCGGACCGTCGGAAGGGATACAGCTCGACAGCGGGTCAGCCCTTGCGGGACTTGACCTCGTCGGTGAGCTGGGGGACGACCTGGAAGAGGTCGCCGACGACGCCGTAGTCGACGAGGTCGAAGAT
>NZ_JBICXE010000047.1:0-47754 GCF_043200155.1 Streptomyces sp. NPDC048473 | reverse complement strand
CTCCGCCACACCGGCCGCGACTACCACCGGCCCCTACGAGCCCTCGGTCTCACGTGACGAACCCAGACAGATCTCGATCATGCAATGACCCTGGCGGGCAATGCCGCGCTCGGCGTACATGGCCAGACCGGAGAGAGCCAGCATCACTTTCGGGACTGGATATGGGACGGAATCGCAGGTCGCGGCGGCCACCATGCGAACGCCATCGGCGACCAAGGGCCACTCCGATGGCTTTTCCAACGGCTGGTAGCCGAGGATCGCGCCGCTCATAGCCGTCTCCAAAGGAACGCACCACGAAAAAGTGGCTACACAAGTGGCCACCTGTTTCGTGAGTGTGCGGCCTTGCCTCCTACGCACGGCTGGCGCTGGAGCGGGTCGCGGCCCACATCGCGGAGCTTGCCGCGGCTTCAGGCCCGCGCACGGTTCTCCTCGCACACCGGGCCGGGCTGGTCGCTCGCTACTGGGAGGTGGGAGGCCGGGAGCTGTTGGTCGCGCTGCAGAACGCGGCCGGACACCCCGCCGTTGCCCCGCATGGTCTGTGGCTGCTCGTTCCCATGGAAGATCCTGAGGCTTCACCGGCTCTGGACGGCCGCACGGTGGACGTGGTGGACCGGGAGACCCAACGAGTGGTGCTCGACGGGTTGTTCCTGAAGGAGCTGAAGTCAGGGATGTGGGAGAAGACGGACTGACCGGGTGCCTGGTCCGGAGGCTGCTGTGCTGGGTGTGGGCCGGGCCGGCAGCTTCCTGGCCATGCGTCCACAGTGGTGCAGTCAGCCGGGGGCTGACGCTCCACACGTCACCATGTTCCAGCTATTCGCCGCGTTCCTCGTGATCATTGCTGACCGGGACGGGCCCCCTTGTTCCTGATGCGCAGTACTCCTGAAATCACCCTGGTTGATATTCTGCAGGAAGGGAGCGCTCGGAATATTGGAGAACTCACTGTACGACTCATCGCATGCCAGGCATCAGGGGAAGTTATCCGCGTCGCTACGCGCCGCCGACCGGAAATATCGCCACGGCCGCCAGCGCGAGCCAGACTGCCCGGTAATCGTGCTGAAACCGCGACAGTCATGAGCGAACAGCGAGATTCAGGGAACTTCCGAGAGGATCGAACCCCGGCCCAAATTTCCTACGGAGTTTCCGGTAAGGGACACCCTGGCAGTGCCCGGCGGATCAAAAAAGTCGACATTTTGTCTGTATCGTTCAATCCTTGTAAGTGTGATGTTCGAGTCGGCATGCGCATCCTCGGTGGTGTCATCGGATGCGAATACCTGGCCGATGCGGGCGATGCCAGCAATGCATCTCACGGTGCAAACGCCACCCTGGTCATCCGCACGTTCAACCTCGTAAATCTGCAGCCTGCTAGGTCCGTCCATGCTTGTACGCCTCCGCAACGAACTGTGATATTTGTTCTGGTGAGAGCTTGGGTACGTCCCATTCTAGCGCGTCAGTTATACCGCCAATGCTGTGTATCTTGGGCACCTGTATTCCCATTCGGTTAAGAATATCTGCGGCTGCACTAGAGGGAAGCTCGATGCTGGCAAGCTTGGATAGCTGCGACGCAGGCAGGCCTACGGCAACCTCGGCTTCGGCTCGAATAACACCCCGCTCAAGCGGTACGCCCTCGAGGGCGCTGCGTGGGAAGAGTTGGACTATTCCTTCACCGAACTGATCCGAGTGCCTGGCGAACAGAGTGGCGACTCCGGGGTCCGTTGACGTGGGAGTGTAGCCGGACGCCTGGGTTCCGTCGCTGGCGTTGTATCCGCGAGTTGTTCCACGGAAGAGATGTTCCTCTTCGGGGCAGCCGAAGAGGCCGTAAGGGTCGATCGAAGCGTGCGGGTTTGACACGTAGACCGTAGGATTGGGCGCCGGGGCGAGCCCAAGTGGGTCCGGCGTAAGATATTGCGCAGTTTGTGGATCATAGTATCGGTGAAAATTATAATGAAGTTCACTCTCGGGATCAAAATACTGCCCCGGAAAGCGAAGTGGCGTGTATGCGGTGCTGTCGATCGGCCAGGAGGTGGCCCCCCATAGTGTGCTCCGCGCGCGCCACGCGAGGGCTCCGCATTCGTCTACCAGTTCACTCGGGCTACCAACAAGATCGGTGATGATCGCGAAGAATCGCTCATCGATGACCTTCTGTGATGAATGGGGCGCAAAAACGCGTTCCTGCTGACTCATCGGCCGCAAGCCATCGTGATCCCACGTCAGTGCTATGACGTTGGACGAGTCGTTGGCCTGGGTGATTTGTTCGCACAGGGTGGGGCCATCCCAGGTGAAGGTGATTTGTTCCAGGGCGGTATGCCCGTCCTTGCTCATCCGCTGTTTGGCCGTCCTACGGCCGAGGGCGTCGTATTGATAACGCCATACAACTTCGTCGGGTGTGGTTGCTGAGCGCATGCGGCCCTCAGCGTTCCACTCGTACCGCCACGTATCGGGTTTGCGAGAGAGGCGGGTCTTCTGGCGGAGGGTGATGCGGCCGAGGGCGTCGTGCTCGTAGCGGGTGCTTCCCGCACGAGTGATCGTGGTGCCTGCATATTCGCGGGAGCCCCTGGCCGCTTGGCCGGGGTGCTTCGTCGGCCACGAGGCTTCGCTCTGGTTGCCGGCCTCGTCGTAGGCGTAGCGCTCGGTCCAGTCGGGGGCCTGGACCTCGGTGACACGGCCGACCGCGTTGAGGCCGAAGCTTTTGGATCCGGAGAGTTGGTCGGTGAGGCCGATCAGGTGACCATCGGCGCGGTACGCGTAGTCCCGGCGTTGCAGGCTCCGGCCCGACCCGGTGATCTGCTGACTGGCGAGACGGCCCATTGTGTCGAAGCGCGAGGTGAGACTGATGTTGTCGCCGATATGACGTGCTGTTTCCTGGCCTGTGGCGTCGTGTTCGAAGGCGAGGAGGCGTCCCGAGGTGGTCAGGGAGGAGCGTCGCCCTGCCGCATCGTAGGCCCACGTGCTGACGACACCGCTGGGGGTGGTCCGGCCGATGCGACGCCCGATCTCGTCGTACGCGTAGGTCATCGTTCGGTCGTTGACGGTCTCGGATCGCAGGCGTCCAAAGCGGTCGCGCAGGTAGGTGACGGTGGCGTCTGCGTTGACGGCTTCGGCGAGTTGGTCGAAGAGGTCGTAGGCGAAGGAGGTTATGGCTCCTGCTGCATCCGTGGTGACGATGCGGTCGAGGTCGTCCCGTTCGTAGCGGGTGGTCTGGCCGAGAGCGTCGGTGCGAGTGGTGAGACGACCCGCTGTGTCGCGTTGGTAGGTGAGGGAGCGGTTGTCGAAGTCGGACTCGGAAGTGAGACGTCCGGCTAGGTCGTAAACGTAGTCCCAGGTGCGGCCTTGAGGGTTGCGGACCTGGATCAGGCGGAGCTCGTGGTCGTACGCGAACTCGTAACGCACGCCGTCGGGGCCGGTGCGGGCGCTCATGAGGTCGAAGTGGGTGTACTCGAAGCGGGTGACAGCGCCCAGGGCATCGGTGTGGGTGAGGCAGTTGCCCTCGCCGTCGTATGTCCAGGACTGTGTGGTGCCGTCCGCGTCGGTGCGACGGGACGGTTTGCCCTCCACGGCCCATTCGAGGTGGGTTACCGCACCAAGGGGGTCGGTGAGCCGGACGGGGCGACCGAAAGCGTCCCTCACGATCCGGGTGATCGCGCCGAGGGGGTCAGTGATCTCGATGGGCAGGCCTGCAGCGTTGCTGCGGATGTGGGTCGTGTTGCCGAGCCCGTCCGTCACGGAAGTCGCGTGACCGGCCTCGTTATAGGTGGTGCGTGTCGCAGTTCCGGACGAGTCGGTGACAGTAATGCAGTTGCCGCGCTCGTCCCACTCCTGACGGACCACGGTTCGGTCCGGATTGGTGACGCGGACCGGCAGCCGCAGGTCGTTGTACTGCACCGTCATTCCCCGCCCGTCCGGGCGGACCGTCGAGGTCAGCTGGCCTGATCCGTCGTATGCGAAGCGGTTCGTGCGGCCGAGCGGATCGGTGCGGGACAGCAGTCGGTTGTAGTGGTCGCGTTCGAAGCGAGTGACAGCGTTCAGCGGGTCGATCTCTGCGACTACCTGGTAGCTGTCATTGACGACGTAGCGGTGGACGGCTCCACTACTGCTGGTGACGGTGGTGACACGCATCCCACTCGCCGGATCGGTACCGTCGTAGTCCAGGCGTACGGCCATGTGACCCGCGGCGCCGCCTTCGGCTATGCACCGGTCCTGATCGTCGTAGGCGTACTCGTACCGACTGCCATTGGTGTCGGCCCAGGAGGTGACCCGGCTACGCCCGTCGTAGGTGAACCGGAGTGGAAGACCCGAGGAGTTGACGACCTCGGTGAGATGACCGTCGGTGTAGCCGTAGCGGAGGATCTCCTGGTCGGTACCGTCCGGGGCGGCTCCTGCGAGGTGGAGTGCGGTGATTCGGCCTTCGCTCGTGGTGAGCTTCACGTGATAGCCGGCACCGTGAATGATCCCTGCTGGCGCTCCGGTCTCGTCGTATTCGAACTGGATCCAGTTGCCGTTGCGGTCATCGATCTGCACCAGCAGTGCGATGTCTCCAGAGCGCGGGCTGAAGTGCCGTATTCGGCCGCTGTCCGGATCGGTGATCGTGTAGTGGCCTGTTGTGTCCACGTCGAGGGGCCAGCGGGAGCCGTGACTCGGCATGACCGGCACGCCTGGCGCGGGGTGCGGGTAGGTTAGCAGCAGGCCGTCCTCACAGACGAAGACGATGCCCTGGGAATCGATCTCAAGTCGCTGGTCGGCCGTGGAGGACCAAGAGGGCCCGAACCAACGTCCCGCACGGTAATTGGAAGCGACCCGGCGACGGAAGACCAACGGGAGCCTTCCTGGCAGATCGATGTCCGTCTGCGGCAGGTACATCGTTCCCGTGGCCAGGTCGACCGGGTCCGTGGGGTCCTTCTCCACTCCCTTGTCGGGCTTTGATGTCTTCGCAGGATCGTCGACGCCCTTGCGTGCGGCGCTCTCCACTCCGTCCTTCAGTCCGTGGCGAGCGAGGCCCTTGATCAGGCCCCCGCCCTTGGTGCCGACCAGCTCGGGGAGAAGTCGGCCGATGAATTCGGAGGGGTCCCCCTTGGCGGCGTCCCAGGCGTTCTTCAGCGCGCGGTCGGGGTTGGCGGCGGTGGAGACGAGGCCGGCGAGCGTCATGTTGACGCCCTTGTAGTACTCGGCCGGGTGCGTCAGGTTGTACGGGTCGGTCGGGTTGACCGAGCGGACGAAGTTCACCAGTCCCGCGGAGGCCTTGATGACACCGCCGCCGACATGGGCCAGCTCGATGGACTGGCCGATCCCATAGTCGATGAGTTCCTGCTTGGCCCGGTCCAGGCCGGTGGGCTCCTTCGGAGCGTGCGCCAACGCGGCGGTGATCGCACCCTTGGCAGTTTCGGCAGCGTCGTTTCGCACCCGGCGGGCGCGCTGAAGGATCTCCTGCGCGTGCTGCCTCTTGGCTGTGCCCGGGTCGGAGAACTTTCCCGGATGCGGGAGGGGGTGGTCGGTGTTGCGGACCGCGTTGTACGCCTCCGCCTTCTCCTTGAAAGCGGCCGCCGCAGTCTCGTAGTCCTGCTTGCCCTCCTTGTACAGAGCGATCGCCTCACCGGCCTTGGCCTGCGCGCTGATGACCGTCCTGGCGAACGTTTCCAGGGCCGTGGCCGCGTCCTCGAATGCATCCGCCGCGCGCAGCCAGTCGGTGGGCAGCGTCTGGAACTTGGCGCGGAAGGCGTCGGCGGCCTCTCCCTTCCAGTGACCGGAGTCGAGCTTCTTCATCCCGCCGCCGACGAGGTCGAACGCCTTCTGGAAGTCGCGGAGGTTCTTCACCGCCGCACTGATCTTCTCCGGTCGGCCATGGATCAGCTCGTTCGCTTCCTCGGTCTGACCGAGCTGCTGTTCCCTGACGTCCGCACCCAGCGATGAGGCGGTCTCATCGCCCCAGTCCTCGACCTTGTCGGCCCACTCATCGGCACCGACCTTCTCCAGGCCCGAGCCGAGCACATCGGTGCCCTTGTCGATGCCTGTGCCGACGATCTCCTTGCCCTTGTCGACCAGATCGCCCGCACCGTCGTAGAGGGCGTCGCCCCACTTCCCCCAGTCCACCATCAGCGACTCTCCCCCCACCGCGGCTGCTCAGCCTGCTCGATCGTCTCCTGCGACGGATCAAGCTGCTCCCGCAGCCGCTCATCCGCCTCCGCCCGCACCTCAGGGTCCACCAGCCCGTTGCGCTCCATCGAGTCGAGTGCGGCGTCCTCCACGTCGTAGGCGGTGTTCTTCCAGGTCTGGTTCACCTCGTCCTGGGCCTGGCTCATCGACTCCCAGCTGTAGTCCGCGTTGTCGTACGCGGACTGGGTGCTGATCGTGTCCCAGCTCATCGCCTTGACCTCATCCTCGGACGCATGCGGATTCCCGTTCAAGGAGTTCACACCGATCTTGAACGAGTCCCTGACGTACTGCTCCTGCTCCGCATACGAACCCGCCGACAGGCCCACCCCGAGGGCGAAGCCGTTCCCCTTCTGCGTCAGGGCCCGCACACCCCACTCCCAGCGGTTGCAGAACGTCTCGAACTCCGACGTCAGCCCGCCATGCCCCAGCTCCAGCCCGGACAGTGCCAGATCCGAGAACCCCCGGCCCGTCGACGCTTCCCCGATCATGCCGAGCTCCTTCAGCTCCGCATGCGCCAGATCGATCCCTTTCGCGATCTCAGCCAACGCCTGGGGCGGAACTTCCAGGTCAGAACCCTCACCGCTCATTGAATCCCCCCGAGATCCACCGCAACCGCGTCCGGCACGATGCCCGCCACCGGCGGGAACAACATCCCGCCGCCCACACTGCCCGCATCCAGCGCAACCCCGGCAGGACCCGGCAGCAAAGGCACCATCACATCCAGCAGCCGTGCACCCAGAACGGTCTGATAGGTCCATTCCCGCCCGGCCTCACCACGGGCCAGCGCGAATCGGGCCAGCGCCGCCTCATCCGAGAACGCACAGATCCAGCGCACACCGTTCTGCTCCGCCGACCACAGATCACCGACCTCATCGAGCGGCACCAGCACCGCCGTTCTCCGGAACTCACCGAGCAACACGGCAAATTCGTGTCGAGCAGACGCCGTCGGGTCGACCTCCGGCGCTCTGGCGGAGGCCGTGCCCGACGCTGCACGCGGTGACGGCGGCACGTCGGGAGCAGGCCAGTCGGCCAAGTCAGAGATCTTTGAACGCAGGGCGTCCGCCCTGGCTATGTCATCCCCGTTGTCGAACACCCGTCGAATGGTGTCATGGTGCGCTTCCCGGCAGCAACGAACAGAAGTGGCCAGCCGGCCACTGTCCGGATCTGTGCCGGCTCCTCGTGTACGGGGCTCCGCAACGGGTCGATCCCCTTCACCGGCCGGTCGGTCGGACGGAGTGCCCCTGTAGTACGCCAGGGGTCCTTCTGTCCCGATTCCCCTTCCGCCCCGCGAAGATCGGCCTACGATCTGACCTGTGCCGGAACCCACCCAGCAACAACACTTCGCCTCGGCCGCGTCGCGTCACTTCCACGACGGCGACTACCTCCGCAAGGGCAGCCGTCTGCCCTCGGCCGACCACCTCTACGGGTTCGCCGCCGAGTGCGCGGTCAAGAGTCTGCTGCTGCGCTTCACCGAGGTGCAGATGGAACCCCTGGAGGGCGAGGAGAAGCCGTCCGCCAAGCCACGGGTCAGGAATCCGGACGACACCGGGGCGATCATCGAGTTCGGTCACGTCAACGAACTCGTGCGTGAGATAAAGCTGTTCGCGAGCGGACGGTCCGGCGCACCGCTCCACGCCCTGCTCGACAGCGATCTGCGGGCGTTCAGAAGGTGGAGTGTCGCGCACCGTTACCGTGACGGCGGTTGGCTCCACCCGGTCCCTCCTGAGACACCGGGGGCAGAGGAGGTGGCGAGCATGCCGAACGAGCATGACGACATGAGGTTCATGCTTTTCACGAGCAGGTGTTCAGGGGGTGATCGACCGAGCGGGATGACTGCTGGCCAGCCGGCGGGGCAGTTTGCGGTGGAGTCTCAGCTCGGTCCACACGGACGCGGAAAACGTTCGAGATAAGGGCTGGTCCGGTCTGGCCAGCTGTGCCGGCGGAACCGGATCCGATGCACCGTTGCTACTTCACATCTCTGGCCAGGACGGCGACCTTGCCCACTACTGTCGTCAGGACGTAGTTGGTCGAGCTACTGAAAGCGACACCGACGCCGGCTGGTATCGCCTTGGCCATCGCCTTCTGGGTGAAGGTGATGGACGCCCGCTTGAACAACTGCTTGATCGTGATCAAGGCGGGCCCTTTCAGGTACTGGTAGACCAACTTCTCGGCGATCTTCAGTACCGCTGCCTTACCACCCTTCGCCGCCATCTGTTCTGCCGAACCCGCCAACGCGAGGACGAAGGCGAGGTGCTTCTTGTCCTCACTGCTCAGCTCGGTCTCGTACACCTCAACCAGGCACATGCACATGTCGATCTGGAGCTTGAGTGTCGCGGCGATGTCAGTGACACCACCGCCCAGGACTGCGACCGCGGTCCCGCCCCCCCGGAATCACGCTCGGGGCTGCGGTGACCGCCCCGGCGGCTGCCGAAAGTTTGGAGTACCGGCCAATGATCTCGGCGGCGATCCGGCGCTTGTCCTCCAGGCTCTCGGGCTCCCGCTTGAACTTGGCCTCGAAAGTCGCTCGGTAACCACCCACTAGCTTGGTGGCCGACTCCGGTGTGATGGCGATCGTCTCGACGGCCTTCTGGAGCCGAGACGGTTCGAGCTCGTCCGCTGCGTGGTTCATCATTTGCCCCCAGATCCGCTGCACCTCACGAAAAGGACAACGTGCTCTGCGCGCAGCCTAGTGTGCACAGAGCCAATGGCATGTGCAGTCGCTTCCCGCGCTCGACTCCGCAAGTTCGGTCTCGCGGTGGGCCAGATCAGCGTGAGGAGGTCCTCACGCGACGCGGACCCCGGGCCGGGCGGCACAAGCACAGATGCTGCCCGACCAGCCAGCAACCTGTCACATGGTCAGGAAAGTTGCAGAAAACCGACCTCGCGCATGCTCTCCTTCGTGAGGCCATGGCCTGAGCAGTCGCCGAGCCGGGTCCTTGGGGCACAAACTGGCAGCGGGCGGACCGAACCACATCTCGGCAGACAACCCCGTACGAGGTCTGGCAGTCGCTCGACGACGTACACGATGCTGATTCTCTGCAGCCCGTCTGCGTCCCCACACGGGACGACGGCAAGATGCGGGCCGCTGCATGCACTTTGCAACCAGCTGGGAAATGATCTTCTCAGCCCTGGGAAGCCTCCGTGGGACGTCCCCGTTTTCCCAGCTCAGACCCTCCCGTGAACGCCCCACCGCACACACAAGATCCCGTCCGATCGAAAGATCGGGCGGGATCTTGTCGTTTCCGGGCCGTCCTTCCGCGACGAGCCCACGAGGGGCCGGAGCCTCACGGATCGTCAACGACGGCGAGCGGCCCACAGCCAGGTGATATCGATCGCCGCGATAGCGCCCCAGATCCAGCAGATGACGGCAACGCCGGGCGGTGCGAGCGCCGTTGCGAGGGCGCCGAGTGCGACCGTGCCCAGCACCACCCGGGCACTGCGCCCCGCGGTCAGGGATGCGCGCAGCGGCCCCGGCTCCGTCAGCCGGTCGGACAGGTAGGCGTCGAACGCCTCCGCGACCTGGTCGTCGATCTCGTCCCGCAGCCGGGCGTCCAGCGAGTCAGACATGGGCGGCCGCCCAGGTCGCTCCAGCTGTCGCCCGGAAGGCTGTCACCCCGGCTGTCGGTAACAGTCTTCCGGTCAGGTCTCTGCGCATCTCGGCCCCCGTGATTCCCGGCGCCCGGTGGCGCCTCCGGGACCAACGTAGCGATTGCAGAGATGTTCTGCAAACATTCTCTGCAATGATTGCAGAGAATCTCTGCACTATGCTGGTGGTCATGGTCGAGCGTCCCGAGAGGAGAGTGCTCACCGGTCCGGACCTCAAGGCCTTCCACAAGGCGCTGTCCAACCCGGTGCGCCGCGACATCCTGAGCTATCTCGGCGAACACGGCGAGGCGAACTCCACCAGCGTGGCCAAGGCCCTCGGCGAGTCCACCGGCACCACCAGCTATCACCTGCGCAAGCTCGCCGACCTCAAGCTGATCGCGGAGATCGAGGAGCGTTCCACCGGCCGGGAGCGCTGGTGGAAGTCGCTCATGACGAACATCTTCACGCCGCCCGGCCTGGAGATGACGGAGGACGAGCGCGAGGCCGCCGTGAAGATCGGCGCGCTCAAGATGACCCATGACCTGAGCCTGGTCGTGCGGGCGTACGCCGGGTACGACGCCTCGGCGGGCTGGAACCAGATCTACCGCGCCGGGCTGCGGATGACGAAGGAACAGGTCGCCTCGTTCGCCGAGGAGTACCGGGCGCTGCTGCACAAGTACGCGACCGAGCCCGGCGAACACCCGCCGGGCTCGCGCCAGATGGCCGTACGCCTGGTGGTGCTGCCCGACGACGGGCGCAGCGGTGCGCCACCGGCCGACGACGCGTGACGGCGGGGCCAACTACGCTGGTATTGCTCGCCCGTTCCGTGGGTCCTGCCGGGGGCGTTCCCGCGTCAGGCCGAGTTTTCAGCTGCTCGTGATTTCCCCGTACGGAGGAGTGTCCTGTGACGGCCGGAATGCCCAAGCCCCAGATCGACACCAGTAAGCCCCACCCCGCGCGCGTCTATGACTGGCTGCTGGGCGGCAAGGACAACTATCCGGTCGACCAGCAGGTGGGGGAGACGCTGCCCGAGGCGGCGCGGGGCAACGCGGCGCGGAACCGGGCCTTCATGCACCGGGCCTCCGCGTGGCTGGCACTGGGCGGGATCGACCAGTTCCTCGACATCGGCACCGGCATTCCCACGGCGCCCAATCTGCACCAGGTCGTCCAGGCCGTCGCGCCGACCGCCCGGATCGTCTACGCGGACAACGACCCGATCGTCCTGCGTCACGCGGAAGCGCTGCTGATCAGCAGCCCGCAGGGTGTCACCGACTACATCCACGCGGATGTGCGGCAGCCGAAGATGATCCTCGAACACGCCCGTGAGCTGCTGGACTTCAGCCGGCCCATCGCGCTGTCCCTGATCGCGCTGATGCACTTCCTGCCCGACGACCAGGACCCGTACGGCATCACCCGCACCCTGGTCGAGGCCCTGCCTGCGGGCAGCTTCCTGGTGTTCTCGCACGGCACGGCCGACCAGCATCCCGAACTGCGGCAGGAGACCGAGACCGCGTACAAGAAGGGGGCGATCCCGCTGCGGATGCGTACCCGGAGCGAGGTCGAGCCCTTCTTCGACGGCCTGGACCTGGTCGAGCCCGGGCTGGTGTTCTCCACGGAGTGGTACCAGGAGGAGCCGGCGCCGGCGCGGGAACGCAGCGGCTTCTACGTGGGTGTCGGGCGGGTGCGCCGAGCCGGGGGGAGTGACGTCCGGGACCGATGAGTCCGGGGCGGTGCGGGAGTCCTGCTTCTGAGCGCACAGGCTTCTGGACGCACCAGCGAGAAGGTGGACCGATGAGCAATCTGTACGACCTCCTGGAGAAGTACGTCGGCGGCGGATCGGCGCCGGGCGCCGTGGGCCTGGTGGCCCGTGGCGACCGGGTCGAGGTGACGGCGGTCGGCTCCGCCGATGCGGACGGCACGGCCCCGATGGCCAGGGACTCGATCTTCCGCATCGCATCGATCACCAAGCCCGTCGTCGCCGCGGCCGTCATGATGCTGGTCGACGACGGCCGGATCGCGCTGGACGACCCGGTCGGGCAGTGGCTGCCGGAGCTGGCGTCACCGAAGGTGGTCCGCACTCCGGCCGGCCCGGTCGACGACGTGGTCCCGGCCGCCCGGGCGATCACGGTCGCCGATCTGCTCACCTTCCGGGCCGGGTGCGGCTTCCCGTCCGACTTCTCGCTGCCGGTGGTCGGACTGCTGTTCAGCGAGCTGAAACAAGGACCGCCGCAGCCCCGGCTCATCGAGGCGCCGGACGCGTGGATGGCCACCCTGTCCCGCATTCCGCTGCTGCACCAGCCGGGCGAGGCCTGGCTGTACAACACCTGCTCCGACATCCTGGGCGTGCTGATCGCCCGGGTCTCGGGCCGGCCGCTCCCTGATTTCCTGGCCGAGCGGCTGTTCGAGCCGCTCGGCATGGCCGACACCGGATTCGCGGTACCGGCCGACAAGCTCGACCGGTTCACCAGCTACTACCGGTCCGGCCCGGAGGGCGGCGGTCTCCAGTTGGTCGACGCGCCCGACGGGCAGTGGAGCAGCGTGCCGGCGTTTCCGTCCGGTGCCGGCGGGCTGGTCTCGACCGTGGACGACTGGTACTCCTTCGCCCGGATGCTGCTCGCCGGGGGCAGTGCCGACGGGAGCGACGACGGGCGCCGGGTGTTGTCCGCAGAGTCGGTGCGGCTGATGACCACCGACCATCTGACCCGGGCACAGCGCGACGACAGCACGCTGTTCCTGGAGGGGCAGGGCTGGGGCTTCGGCGGCTCGGTCGATGTCGAGGCCGTCGACACCTGGAACGTACCGGGACGCTACGGCTGGGTGGGCGGCACCGGAACGGCGGCGCACCTCACCCCGTCCACCGGCACGGTCTCCGTCCTGCTCACTCAGCTGGAAATGGCCGGACCGACCCCGCCCGCGGTGATGCGGGAGTTCTGGCGGTACGCGGCCGAGGCCTGAGGCCCGCCCGCGGCCGCCGCCCGCGGACTACCGCAGCGGCTTCGCGAAGCAGATGCTGCTTTCGTACGTGCGGTAGTGGCCGAACTTCTCGCACGGGGTGTAACCGCTGGATGTGTACAGCGCGATCGCCTCGGGCTGCTTGTCCCCGGTCTCCAGCACCATCCGACTACGGCCCGCCGCCCGTGCGTCGGCCTCCAGGGCGGCCAGTATTCGGCGCGCCAGCCCGTTGCCGCGTCCCTCGGGGACCACGAACATCCGCTTGATCTCGGCGTCGCCGTCGGAGTAGCCCTTGTCGTTCTGTTCCTGGGAGCGCCAGCCGCCGGTGGCGACCGGGAGGCCCTGCGCATCGTAGGCGAGGAGATACAGGCCGTTCGGCGGCTCGAACATCGACGCGTCGAGCGGTGTGACATCGCCCTCGTCGCCGTACCGCGCGGCGTATTCGAGCTGCACCTGGTCGTTGAGTTTGACGGCATCGGCGTGATCGAAGGGCCGAGGGTGGATATTCATGCGGGTAATGGTACATGTATGCGGCATGCGGGTGTCGGTATCGTGCCGGGATGCTCACTGTGACCACCGTCAATGTAAATGGGCTCCGCGCCGCCGCCAAGAAGGGCTTCGTCGAGTGGCTGGCCCGGACCGAAGCGGATGTGATCTGCCTGCAGGAGGTGCGGGCCGAGCCGCAGCAGCTGCCCGACGAGGTGCGCGAGCCCGAGGGCTGGCACACCGTGCACGCACCGGCTGCAGCCAAGGGGCGGGCCGGTGTCTCTCTGTGTACGCGGCGGGCGCCCGAGCGCGTACAGATCGGGTTCGGCGGCTTCGGGGATGCCGGGAGCGAGGAGTTCGATACGAGCGGCCGCTACATCGAGGTCGACCTGCCCGGTGTCACGGTCGCGAGCCTGTATCTGCCCTCCGGCGAGGTCGGCACGGAGAAGCAGGATGAGAAGGAGCGGTTCATGGCCGCGTTCCTCCCGTATCTGAAGGGCCTCAGGAAGCGGGCCGCGGCCGACGGCCGTGAGGTCGTGGTGTGCGGCGACTGGAACATCGCCCACCAGGAGGCCGACCTGAAGAACTGGAAGGGCAACAAGAAGAACTCCGGTTTCCTCCCTGAGGAGCGGGAGTGGCTGACCCGGGTCTTCGACGAGGCCGAGTACGTCGATGTCGTACGGGCGCTGCACCCGGAGGAGGAGGGGCCGTACTCGTGGTGGTCCTACCGCGGGCGGGCCTTCGACAACGACACGGGCTGGCGGATCGACTACCAGGTGGCGACGCCGGCACTGGCCGGGCGTGCGGTGAAGGGCTGGGTCGAGCGGGCCGCGACGCACGGCGAGCGGTGGAGCGACCATGCGCCGGTGACGGTGGTCTTCGACCTGTAGCTCGACCTGCTGGGCGGGTGGGCTGATGATCGGGGGCCTGATCGGGGGGTCTGAGCCCGTCCTGTCCCGTCAGGAGGCGGGGCCCCGCGGCGGGCGGTCGGTGTTCTCGCGGCGCAGGCGGCGGTCCAGGGCCATGGAGAGCTCGGCGTCCATCACCGCGCGGGCCAGTGGGCGGAGTTGGGGCGGCTCCGGTTCGTCGCTGTGGGCTTCGAGGACGCTCACGAAGAGTTCCGCGAGCGCGTCCGCGTGCTCGCGGACCCGACGGCCGGCCGAGAGCACCGTGGCGAGCGGCACGCCCTCCCGTACCAACTCCGCCGACACCTCCAGGAGGCGGCGGCTGATGTGGACGATCTCGTCGCCGTCGGTGGCCAGATAGCCCAGGTCGAGGGCGCCGGCCAGATTCTCCGGGGTGACCTCGCCCTCGAAGTAGTCCGCGAGCTGTTCCGGAGTGAGGCGGACCGGGGTCTCCTCGGTCGGTTCGCCCAGGCCCAGTACCTCGGCGACATCGCGGCCGCTCTCGAAGGTGCGGGCGAGATCGGCGATGCCGGTGAGGGTGTGGCCGCGCTCCAGCAGGCCCGCGATGGTCCGCAGCCGGGCCAGGTGGTGGTCGTCGTACCAGGCGATGCGCCCCTCGCGGCGGGGTGGCGAGATCAGACCGCGCTCCCGGTAGAAGCGCACGGTCCGCACGGGGATGCCGGCCTCCTCGGCCAGCTCCTCCATCCGGTATTCACGGTGCTCGCGTCCTTCAGCCACACCCGCACCCTATGTTGTACCGCCGGTAACTTTCCCTCGTCGCACCCCTACCCATCGGTACGGAGCTGTTCTACTCTCCCAACAATGCCAGTGATTGCTGGCAGAGTCGTGTGACGTACCGCGGGAGGCGGCAGCATGGCCCAGCACGAGCACGTACGAGTGGCGGTGATCGGATCCGGATTCGGGGGCCTCGGGGCCGCGGTCCGGCTGCGCCGCGAGGGCATCACGGACTTCGTCGTCCTGGAACGGGCCGACTCCGTCGGCGGCACCTGGCGCGACAACAGCTATCCGGGCTGTGCCTGCGACGTACCGTCCCACCTCTACTCGTTCTCGTTCGCACCCAACCCCGAGTGGCCGCGCACCTTTTCCGGGCAGGAGCACATCCGCGCCTATCTGGAGCATGTCGCGGACACCTTCGGACTGCGCCCGCACATCAGGCTGGGACATGAAGTGATGACGATGCGCTGGGAGCGCGACGAGCTCCACTGGGTCATCGAGACCGGTAACGGGGCCGCATTCACCGCCGATGTCGTCGTCTCCGCGACAGGCCCTCTCTCCGACCCGAAGACGCCGGACATCCCCGGTCTCGACGCCTTCCCCGGCAAGGTCTTCCACTCGGCCCGCTGGGACCACGACTACGACCTGACCGGCAAGCGCGTCGCGATGATAGGCACCGGCGCCTCCGCCATCCAGATCGTTCCCTCGATCCAGCCGAAGGCCGCCAGGCTGACGCTCTTCCAGCGCACCCCGCCGTGGGTCATGCCGCGCATGGACCGCAGGATCAGCGGCGCCGAGCGCTGGCTGCACCGCACGCTCCCCTTCACCGGCACCGCGCGCCGCGGACTGCTCTGGGGCATAAGGGAGTTGCAGGTCAGTGCCTTCACCAAGCGGCCGAACGAGCTGGGCGTGGTCGAGAAGATAGCCAAGTCCAACATGGCGCGGTCCATCAAGGACCCGGCGCTGCGGGCCAAGCTGACCCCCTCGTACCGCATCGGATGCAAGCGCATCCTGCTCTCCAGCGCCTACTACCCGGCGCTCGCCCAGCCCAATGTGGAGGTGGTCGCCTCCGGTCTGGCCGAGGTGCGCGGCTCCACGGTCGTCGCCTTCGACGGTACGGAGACCGAGGTCGACGCGATCATCTTCGGCACCGGCTTCCATGTGACCGACATGCCGGTCGCCGACCGGGTGGTGGGCGCGGAAGGCATCACGCTCGCCGAGTCCTGGAAGGACGGCATGCAGGCGCTGCGCGGTGCGAGCGCGTCCGGCTTCCCCAACTGGATGACGATCATCGGCCCCAACACGGGACTCGGGAACTCCTCGATGATCCTCATGATCGAGGCCCAGCTGAACTACATGGCCGACTATCTGCGCCAGCTGAACGTGCTGGGCGGCCGCGTCGCACTCGACGCGCGGGCCTCGGCGGTCGGGGCCTGGAACCGCCGGGTCCAGGAGCGGATGAAGCGCACCGTGTGGAACACCGGCGGCTGCAACAGCTGGTACCTGGACGCCAATGGGCGCAATACGACGGTCTGGCCGGGCACCACCTCCGAATTCCGCAAGGTGACGCAGTCGGTCGATCTCGCGGAGTACGAGGTCGTCCGGGCGGCCGCACGCACGCGGGCCGGTTCCGAGGCGGCCGTCGCCGAGGAGGTCGTGGGATGAGCCGTCTGCTGCGGCGCGACGACGCCCCACCGGTCCCCGCGCGCGAACTGACCGCGATCTCCGCCGACGGCGCCCGGATCCATGTCGAGGTGCACGGGCAGGACAGCGCCCCCGCGGTGGTCCTGTCGCACGGCTGGACCTGCAACACCCATTTCTGGGCCGCGCAGATCCGGGACCTCGCGGTGGACCACCGGGTCGTCGTCTACGACCAGCGGGGCCACGGCCGTTCACCATCGGTCGGCCGCGAGGGGTACGGCACGGACGCCCTCGCCGACGACCTCGAAGCGGTGCTGGCCGCCGCCCTCGCACCGGGCGAGAAGGCCGTGCTCGCCGGGCACTCCATGGGCGGCATGACGATGATGGCCGCCTCGCGGCGGGCCGGGCTGCGTGAGCACGCGGCGGCCGTACTGCTGTGCAGTACCGGCAGTTCGCGGCTGATCGCCGAGTCGCTGGTGGTGCCGTTGCGGGCCGGGGCAGTCCGTACCCGGATCACCCGCGCGATTCTCGGGGCGCGGGCCCCGCTCGGGCCCGTCACGCCGGTCTCCAGGCGGATACTCAAGTACGGCACGATGGGAGCGGGTTCGGCCCCCGAACGGGTCGAGATCTGTGCCCGGATCGTGCACGCGTGCCCGCGGGCGGCCAGGGTTGCCTGGGGGCATGTCCTCGCGGAGCTCGATCTCGACGCGGGGGTACGGGAGTTGCGGGTGCCCACGGCGGTGATCGCGGGTACGGAGGACCGGCTGACGCCGCCCGTGCACGCCCGCGCCATCGCGGCGGCGCTGCCCGACTGCCTGGGTCTCACCGAGCTGGCGGGCATGGGTCACATGACACCGGTGGAGGCGCCGGAGGCGGTCACCGCGAAGATCCGGGAGCTCGTCACCGCGTACGTCCCGGCGGACGGCGCGGACGGTGTGGACGGTACGGCCGAGAAGGAGGATGTCGCATGAACGGCAGGCGGAGTCTCGAAGGACAGGTCGTCGTCGTCACGGGCGCGGCGCGTGGCGTGGGCGAACTGCTGGCGCGCAAGCTCTCGGCGCGCGGCGCCAAGCTCGCGCTCGTCGGTCTGGAGCCGGACGAGCTCAAGAAGGTCTCCGAGCGGCTGCACTCGGAGAGCGACCACTGGTTCGCGGACGTCACCGACCACGAGGCGATGGCGCGCGTCGCCGAGCAGGTCAAGGAGCGGTTCGGGAAGGTCGACGTCGTCGTCGCCAACGCCGGAGTCGCGTCGGGCGGTCCGTTCGTCGACTCGGATCCGGAGGCGTGGCGGCGGGTCATCGAGGTCAATCTGATCGGTGGCGCGGTGACGGGGCGGGCGTTCCTGCCGGTACTCATGGAGAGCCGCGGGTACTTCCTGCAGATCGCCTCGCTCGCGGCGATGACGCCGGCGCCGATGATGACCGCGTACTGCGCGTCCAAGTCGGGTGTGGAGGCGTTCGCGCACAGCCTGCGGGCCGAGGTCGGCTACCGCGGGGTGAAGGTCGGAGTCGGCTATCTGTCCTGGACCGACACGGACATGGTGCGGGGCGCCGACGAGGACGACGTGATGCGGGAACTGCGGCAGCGGCTGCCCTGGCCGTCGAACCGTACGTATCCGCTGGGCCCGGCGGTCGACCGGATCGTGGCCGGTATCGAACGGCGGTCCGCGCATGTGTACGCGCAGTGGTGGCTGCGCGGGATGCAGTCCGTTCGGGGCTGCCTCCCTGCGGTGATCGGTGTCGTCGGGCAGCGCGAGATGCGGCGGTTCGGGTCACGGCTGGAGGGCGTGAGCAAGGGACTCGTGGGCGCGGGAGGCGCTGCGGACCAGGATGCGCGGGCGGTGCGTACGCAGAGTAAGTGATCGAAATGCGGTGAATGTCGGGGCGTGTAACTCTGGTCGAGGCCCTTACGGGCCGTCCCCCACGCACCCACTAGGAGTGAACAGCATGGGTATCGCAGACCAGTTCAAGGACAAGGCGCAGGAGCTCGCCGACCAGGCGAAGAAGAAGGCGAACGAGGGCCGTCAGGAGGGCCGGGAGCGGACGCAGGACGCGTCCGAGCGGGCCTCGAAGACGTCGCAGCAGGGCCGTGACAAGGCCCAGGGCGCGACGCACGACGTCCGCGAGAAGTTCGACCGCTGACGCGATTCGCGACTCTGCGCGTTGTCTGTGAGGGGCGTGCCCGGGTGACCGGGTGCGCCCTTTCGCGTGGCGGGGGTCGGGAGGGGCTTCTCCCCGGACCCCGCGCCTCAAACGCCGGCGGGGCTGGTTTGACCGGGGCTCCGCCCCAGGCCCCGCGCCTCAAACGCCGGCGGGGCTGGTTTCGTCTCATACGCCGGCGAGGCTTATTTCAGCGAGCATTGGCTGGATTGCGCGCCGTACGCGGCACAATCAAGCTCCTCCGACGATTGAGGAGCCGGGGTCCGGGGGCGGCGCCCCCGGAAGCGGTTCGCCGGTCTACCTCGGTGGCAGCGGGGGGCGTTGGCGGTTCGGGACCGAGTCGTATGTCGGAGGGGTCGCCGCCGGGTGCGCGGCCAGGAGGTCCAGGGCCACCCGTACCGCGTCGTCCAGCACCGCGTACCGGCCCTCGGCCCAGTCGAGCGGGGTGCGCAGGGCCTCCAGGTCCGGTTCGACGCCGTAGTTCTCCACCGACCAGCCGTACACATCGAACCAGGCCGCGTTCATCGGCACCGTGATCACCGTGCCGTCGCCCAACCGGTGCCGGCCGGTCATGCCGACCACGCCGCCCCAGGTCCGCTGGCCCACCACCGGGCCAAGTTTCAGCAGGCGGAACACGGCGGTGATCATGTCGCCGTCGGAGGACGTCGCCTCGTCGGCCAGGGCGACCACCGGGCCCCGGGGGGCGTTGGAGGCGTACGAGACCGGCTGGGCGTTGCGGGTCAGGTCCCAGCCGAGGATCGTGCGGGTGAGCTTCTCGACCACCAACTCGCTGATGTGGCCGCCCGCGTTGCCGCGTACGTCGACGATCAGGGCCGGACGGGAGACCTCCATGCGCAGGTCCCGGTTGAACTGGGCCCAGCCCGAGCCGCCCATGTCGGGGATGTGCAGATACCCGCACTTGCCGCCGCTCAACTCCCGTACGACTTCACGGCGTTTGGCCACCCAGTCCTGGTAGCGCAGAGGCCGTTCGTCGACCAGGGGGACGATCGCGACCCGGCGGGAGTGGGCCTCGCCACCGGAAATCAAGGGGCCCGAAGGGCCTTCGTCAGAAGGGTGGTGGGGGGAGACGGGCGGGCGGAAGGTCAGCTCGACCGTGGTGCCGCCCGCCGCGGCGAGGAGGGGGTACGGGCCCGTCACCGGGTCGACCGGGCGGCCGTCGATATGGGTGAGGACCGCGCCCGCTCGGATGCCCGTACCGGCCAGCGGGGAACGGGCCTTGGAGTCGGAGGAGTCGCCGGGCAGGATGCGCCGGATCGTCCAGTCGCCGTCCCGGAAGACCAGGTTCGCGCCGAGCAGCCCGATCGCCCGCTGGTAGTGCGGCGGGCCTTCGTTGCGGCGGGCCGGTGCCACGTACGCGTGCGAGGTGCCCAGTTCGCCCAGGACCTCGCGCATCAGATCGGCGAACTCGTCGGGGGAGGCGACCCGTTCGACCAGCGGGCGGTACTGGTCGAGCACGCCGTCCCAGTCGACGCCGCACATGTCCGGTTCCCAGAAGTACGAGCGGATGATGCGGCCGCCCTCCCCGTACGCCTGCCGCCACTCCGCCCCCGGGTCGACCTCGTGCAGGATGCGGCGCAGGTCGATATAGACCGTCGAGTCGCTGTCGCCGATCTCGGTGGCGGGGACGGCGCGCAGCTCGCCCTCGTCCATGACGACCAGGCGCGTCGCGTCGCCGCTGACCGCGAACCAGTCCAGATGGCCGACGAGTTCGGTCTTCCTGGCCTTGGAGATGTTGAAGTGTTCGAGCGTGGGGCGGCCGGACATGTCCGCCGGGTTGGCGAACGTCTCGCCGAGCGCGCCCGAGATCGGCCAGCGCAGCCAGACGAGCCCGCCGCCGCTCACCGGATGAAGGGCCGAGTACTTCGACGCGGAGACCGGGAACGGTGTCACCCGGTTCTCCAGCCCCTCGAACTCGACCGTGACCGTCGACGGCCCCTCGCCCGTACCGGCGTCGGGAACGTCGTCCGCCGGATCGAGACCGCCCGCCGCCGGGCGCCCCTCCGGCGACAGGGCGAACGGGGAGGGCGTGGCCGAGGAGAGCGGCACCAGGTACGGGCGGCAGCCCAGCGGAAAGGAGAGGTCCCCGGTGTGGACGTCGTACACCGGGTCGAAACCGCGCCAGGAGAGGAAGGCGAGGTAGCGCCCGTCGCCCGTGAAGACGGGATTCTCGTCCTCGAAGCGGCCGTTGGTGACATCGGCGATCACCGGAGCGCCGGACCCCAGGATGCGCGCCAGCTTGATCTGGCGCAGCGAACGGCCGATCCCGGGGTGCGACCAGGCCAGCCAGGCGCCGTCCGGTGAGAACGCCAGATCGCGGACCGGTCCGTTGACGGAGCGGATCAGCTCGGTGGGCTCGCCGGTGGACTCCTCCTCGTCCGTGTCCAGGAGCAGCAGCCGCCCGTCGTTCGTGGCGATCGCCAGGCGCTCGCCGTCCGGGTCGGCGATCAGCTCCTGGACCCTGCCGACCTGTCCGGAGGCCAGCCGGCGCGGCTCGCGGTCGCCGCTGGCGCGCGGCAGGTAGGAGATCTCGATCGCGTCCTCGCCGTCCGCGTCCGTGACGTAGGCGACCTGGCCGCCGCTGCCGAGCATCTCGGGCAGCCGGACCCGGACCCCCGGGGTGTCGGTGATCGTCCGGGCGGGGCCGTCGCGGTGGGTGAGCCAGTACAGGCTGCCGCGTACGGTGACGGCGCTGGCCCGGCCCGTCTCGTCCACGGACAGCGAGTCGACGTTGCTGGCGGCCGGCACCTGGTACGGACGCCGTCCGGCGCGCGGCCCGCCGAGCCGTACCTCCAGCTTCCGCGGCACCGCGTCCGGCGCCAGGTCGTCCACCAGCCACACATCGCCCGCGCACTGGTAGACGACCCGGTGGCCGTCGCTGGACGCGTGCCGGGCGTAGAAGGCGTCGTGGTCCGTATGGCGGCGCAGATCGGTGCCGTCGGGCCGGCAGGAGTAGAGATTGCCGACGCCCTCGTGGTCGGAGAGGAACGCGATCCGGCCGCCGACGAACATGGGTGAGTCGAGATTGCCGCCGATGTCCGGGAGCAGCCGCTTGCCGTGCAGCCACAGCCGCCCCATCGCGCCGCCCCGGTACCGCTTCCACGCGGCCGGCTCGTGCGGCGGCTTGCCGGTGAGCAGCAGGGTGCGCCGCTCGCCGTCGATGTCGGCGACCGCGAGGTCGGAGACCGGCCCCCAGGGCAGCTTGCCGCCGGGGCTGCCGTCCGTGGGGACGCTGTACGCCCAGGAGAAGTACGAGAACGGCTGGTTGTGCGAGGACACGGCAAGGATCTGGGAGGCGTCCCCCGGATCGGGGGTCCAGCCGCAGACCCGGGCGTCCGTCGATCCCCAGTAGGTGAGCCGGCGCGCCGGGCCGCCCTCGACCGGCGCGAGATGGATCTCGGGATCGAGGCTGCGCCAGGTCGTGTACGCGATACGGCTCCCGTCGGGGGAGAACCGTGGATGGCTGACTCTGGTCCGGTCGACGGTCACCCGCCACGCGCGGCCGGGCCGCTGCCCCTCGGCGGCGAGGGGAGCGACCCAGAGGTCGTCCTCGGCCGCGAAGCAGAGCAGATCCTCGTGGAGGTGCGGGAAACGGAGATACGCGACGTCGTCACTCACCCTTCAATGCTTTCCGCGCGAGAGGGCCCCGGCAACTTGTGGTGCGGAACACAAGCGAAACGATTTCGTTTCGCTGGGCGGGCGAGGTAGCGTCGATGTGTACGAAACAGTTTCGTTCGATGGACTGCTGTACGAGAGTCACGAACGGAGATGCGAAGAGGAGGTCGACACATGGCGCGCACCCGGCTCACGCCCGAGCGTGAGAGCGAGCTGTACGCCGCCGTGCTCGACCTGCTCCGCGAGGTCGGCTACGACGCCCTGACCATGGACGCCATCGCCGCCCGCACCCATTCCAGCAAAGCCACCCTCTACCGCCAGTGGGGGAGCAAGCCCGAGCTGGTCGTCAAGGCCCTGCGGCACAACAAGCCGGTGTCCCTCGCGGAGATCGACACCGGATCGCTGCGCGGCGACTTCCACGCCGCACTGAGCCGTACGGACGACTGCCAGATGGAGAAGAACTCCGCGCTGATGCGGGGTCTGAGCCATGCCGTCCACGACAATCCCGATCTGCTCCAGGCCCTGCGCGAACTGCTGATCGAGCCGGAGATGACCGGCCTCAACACGCTGCTGCGCCGAGCCGTGGACCGGGGTGAAGTGCGTCCGGACCATCCGGCGCTGAAATATGTATCGCACATGCTGATCGGTGCCTTCACCGCTCGGCAGCTGGTCGAGGACCGCGCCGTCGACCAGGCGTTCCTCACCGACTACGTCGACTCCGTGATTCTCCCCGCTCTCGGAGTCTGACCCCTCCCGTCCCCTTCGCACGGCCCCTCCCCAAGCCCCACCTGACACGCCGCTCTCGTCGTCGGGCTGGTTCCTCACGCCCTTTTCCACTCACACGACCTGACCGGGAGTACGCCCCCGTGGCCACATTCCTCTACAAACTCGGACGGCTCGCCTTCCGGCGCCGCCGCTATGTCGCCCTGATCTGGGTGGCACTGCTGGCACTCGCCGGATTCGGCGCGGCGTCCGCGTCCACCGCCACCTCCAGCTCCTTCTCGATCCCGGGTACGGAGGCGCAGAAGGCCTTCGACCTGCTGGAACAGCGCTTCCCCGACTCCAGTGCCGACGGCGCGACCGCACGGGTGGTCTTCAAGGCCCCCGACGGCCAGAAGATGACGGACCCGGCGAACAAGGCCGAGGTGAACAAGCTCGCCGGCGAGCTGAAGTCCGGCTCGGATCAGATCGCCTCGGTCACCGACCCGTACACCGGCAACGCCGTCAGCAAGGACGGCTCCACGGCGTACGTCTCCGTGTCCTACAAGGTCAACTCGATGGAGCTGACCGACGCGACCCGGGACGCCCTTCAGGACACGGGCCACACGGCGCAGAAGAGCGGGATGACCGTGGAGATCGGCGGTGACGCGCTCCAGGTGATGCCGGAGACCGGGGCCACCGAGATCATCGGTGTCGCGATCGCCGCGGTGGTGCTGGTCATCACCTTCGGCTCGCTGATCGCCGCCGGGCTGCCGCTGCTCACCGCCCTGATCGGGGTCGGCATCGGTGTCTCGACGATCACGGCACTGGCGAACGTACTCGACCTGGGCTCCACCACCTCCACCCTCGCGATGATGATCGGCCTCGCGGTCGGCATCGACTACGCGCTGTTCATCGTCTCCCGCTACCGCGCCGAACTGGCCGAGGGCCGGGAGCGCGAGGAAGCGGCCGGACGGGCCGTCGGCACGGCCGGTTCCGCGGTCGTCTTCGCCGGTCTCACCGTCGTCATCGCGCTGGTCGGCCTCGCCGTCGTCAACATTCCGATGCTGTCGAAGATGGGCTTCGCCGCGGCCGGCACGGTCGCGATCGCCGTCCTCATCGCGCTCACCCTGGTCCCGGCCATGATGGGCTTCGCGGGCAAGCGGGTCATGGGACGCAAGGCGCGCAAGGCCGCCGAGGCTTCGATCCGGCCCGAGGCGAAGCCGAACATGGGCACCCGCTGGGCGCGGTTCGTGCTGCGCAAGCCGGTGTGGGTGCTGCTGGTCGGAGTCATCGGCCTCGGCGCGATCGCCGTCCCGGCCGCGTCCCTGGAGATGGGCCTGCCCGACGACGGCTCCCAGCCCACCAGCACCACCCAGCGGCGCGCCTACGACCTGCTCTCCGACGGCTTCGGCCCCGGCTTCAACGGGCCTTTGATGGTCGTCGTCGACACCGCGAACAGCTCCGACGGCAAGACCGCCGCCAAGCAGGTCTCCGACGAGATCTCGGGCATCCCGGGCGTCGTCGCCGTCACTCCGGCCCAGTTCAACAAGGCCGGCGACACCGCGATGATCACCGTCATCCCGAAGGACCGGCCGAGCTCCACCGAGACCGAGAACGTGGTCCACGCGATCCGTGACTCGGGCAAGGACATCAAGTCCGACACCGGCGCCGAGGTCCTGGTCACCGGCTCCACGGCGATGAACATCGACTTCTCGCAGAAGATGAACGACGCGCTGCTGCCATACCTGGCGCTCGTCGTCGGCCTGGCCTTCCTGCTGCTGATGGTGGTCTTCCGGTCGGTGCTGGTGCCGCTGAAGGCGGCCCTCGGCTTCCTGCTCTCGGTCGTCGCGGCCCTGGGCGCGGTCGTCGCGGTCTTCCAGTGGGGCTGGCTCGGCTCGCTCTTCGGCGTGGAACAGACCGGCCCGATCATGTCCATGATGCCGATCTTCATGGTGGGTGTGGTCTTCGGTCTCGCCATGGACTACGAGGTCTTCCTCGTGACCCGGATGCGCGAGGCGTACGTCCACGGCGAGAAGCCCGGCCAGGCGATCGTCACCGGCTTCAACCACGGCGCCCGGGTCGTCACGGCCGCGGCCGTGATCATGATGGCGGTCTTCTCCGGCTTCATCGGCTCCAGCGAGCAGATGATCAAGATGATCGGCTTCTCGCTCGCCATCGCCGTCTTCTTCGACGCGTTCGTCGTCCGGATGGCGATCGTGCCCGCGGTCCTCGCCCTGCTCGGCAAGCGCGCCTGGTGGCTGCCGCGGTGGCTGGACCGGCTCCTGCCGAACGTGGACGTGGAGGGCGAGGGGCTGCGCAAGGAGCTCGGCGAGACGCCCGACGCCGAGGGCGAGCGTGAGCTGGCCCGCGTCTGAGCCGGGCCCGGCCCGTGTCCGAGCCGCACGGCCCGGGCCGTAGAGCCTCCGGGGTCCGCGTCTGAGCGGAGCGCGGCCCCGGATGCGCCGGTTACCTGTGGGGACGGGGGACCGGGGCAATGACAGAAGCCCCCGTGCGAGCGGCACGGGGGCTTCTGTCATGCGTGTGCGTCATGCGTGTGCGTCATGCATGGGTGTGTGTCATGCGCGCGGGACCGGCGGTCTCGTCGTGTGTGCGGTGCAGAAAGTGGATCAGTGGCGCGTTGTCGAACTGCACCACCTCCACGCCCTCCTTCGAGTGGAGCTCCACGACCAGTTGCGTCCGTCCGCACGGCCACACCCGGATGCCGCCGCGCTCGGCGGGGGAACGCAGCCCGCGCTCCAGCAGATCGCGGCCGAACGCCCAGTCGGTGCCGCCGGGGAAGGCGACATGGACGGTACGCGGGTCGTCGTCGGCGTCGTACAGCAGATCGACCGGCACCGCCGGGAGGTCAGGGGTGTCATTGACGAGCCAGGCTTCGACCTGTTCATGGATCACGGGGGGCATGGGTCGACTCCTCCTCTATGTACCGCTTTGCCATCCAATGTCCCACGTTTTCCGCAATGAGCGCGGCGAGGCCAGCTGTGACGCACCCGCTCTTGCGAAGGGTTTGCAACAAGGCCCTATCATTGAGCGGTTCACGACACCGTCCGCAGCAACGCAGGATCGCAGGAAGCGGAGCCTCCCCCATGCACGTACCCGACGGATTCATCAACGCACCCGTCTCCGCCGCCGCCGGAGTCGTCGCCGCGGGTGCGGTCGCCGTCAGCCTGCGGGGCGCCCGCCGGGAACTGGATGAACGCACCGCGCCGCTGGCAGGTCTCGTCGCCGCGTTCATCTTCGCCGTGCAGATGCTGAACTTCCCGGTCGCGGCGGGTACCAGCGGGCATCTGCTGGGCGGGGCGCTCGCCGCGATCCTGGTCGGGCCCTACACCGGGGTGCTCTGCATCTCCGTCGTACTGCTCATGCAGGGCATCCTCTTCGCCGACGGCGGCCTCACCGCGCTCGGCGTGAACGTGCTCGACATGGGCATCACGACCACCGTCGTCGCGTACGCCCTCTTCCGCGGGCTGGCCGGCGTGCTGCCGCGGACCCGCCGCTCCATGACGGCCGCGTCCTTCGTCGCCGCCCTGGTCTCCGTACCGGCCGCGGCCTGCGTCTTCACGTTGATCTACTGGATCGGCGGCACCACCGACATCCCGATCGGCAAGGTCTTCACCGCCATGGTCGGGGTCCACGTCCTCATCGGTATCGGCGAGGCCGTGATCACCGCGCTGACCGTCGGTGCCGTCGTCGCCGTACGCCCTGATCTGGTCCACGGCGCCCGAGGACTGACCGCCCCGCTCAAGCTCCGGGTCGACGGTGAGCTCGTCGACGCTCCCGCCCGGCAGCCCGTCGCCCCGGTCGCCGCCCGCTCCACCCGCGGAATCTGGGCCACCGGCCTGGTCACCGCCCTCGTCCTGGCGGGCTTCGTCTCCTTCTACGCCTCCGCGAACCCCGACGGACTGGAGAAGGTCGCCGCCGACCAGGGCATCGACAAGAAGACCGAGAAGCACGCCGCCAAGGACTCCCCGCTCGCCGACTACGGCGTCAAGGACATCTCCGACGCCCGGATCTCGGGCGGCCTCGCCGGAGTGATCGGTGTCGGTGCCACGATCGTGGTCGGCAGCGGAGTCTTCTACGTGGTCCGCCGCCGTCGCACGCCGGACGCGCCCGCCGGTACCCCGCACACCAAGGAAGCCGTCTGACATGGGCGCAGGTCATGCACACAGGCTCTACCGGCACGGGCACTCGCCCGTCCACGACCTGCCGCCGCACTGCAAGCTCGCCGCCGCCTTCTGCTTCGTCGTGGTCGTCGTCTCGACGCCGCGCGAGGCGGTGTGGGCGTTCGCGCTGTACGCGGTACTGATCGGCGCCGTCACCGCCCTCGCCCGCATTCCCGCGGGCTTCCTGCTCAAGCGGTTGCTCATCGAGGTGCCGTTCGTCGCGTTCGCGCTGCTCATGCCGTTCGTGGTGCCCGGTGAGCAGACCCACGTCCTCGGCCTCTCCGTCAGCGTCCCCGGCCTCTGGGGCGCCTGGAACGTCCTGGCCAAGGGCACCCTCGGCGTCGCCGCGTCCGTGCTCCTCGCCTCCACCACCGAACTGCGCTCGCTGCTGCTCGGCCTCCAGCGGCTCAAGCTGCCGCCGCTGCTCGTCCAGATCGCCTCCTTCATGATCCGGTACGGCGATGTGATCACCGACGAGATGCGCCGGATGTCGATCGCCCGCCGCTCCCGCGGCTTCGAGGCACGCGGGATACGCCAGTGGGGTGTCCTGGCCAAATCGGCGGGCGCGCTCTTCATCAGGTCGTACGAGCGCGGCGAACGCGTCCACCTCGCGATGGTCAGCCGCGGCTACGCCGGTTCGATGCCGGTCATCGACGAGGTGACGGCCTCCCGCACCCAGTGGGCGTATGCCTCGGTACTCCCCGTACTCGCCCTCGTCATCTGTCTGCTGGGATGGACCGTATGAGCCTGCCCACCGCCCCCGCGCCGTCCCTGGAAGTCAGCGGCCTCGCCTACGCCTACCCCGACGGCCACCAGGCGCTCTTCGGGGTGAACCTGACGGTCGCCCGGGGCGAACGCGTCGCCCTCCTCGGCCCGAACGGAGCCGGCAAGACCACCCTCGTCCTCCACCTCAACGGCATCCTCGACGCCGGTGCGGGCACCGTCCGGGTCGCCGGTCTCCCGGTCGAGAAGCGCAACCTCGCCGAGATCCGCCGCCGCGTCGGCATCGTCTTCCAGGACCCCGACGACCAGCTCTTCATGCCCACCGTCCGCGAGGACGTCGCCTTCGGCCCCGCCGCCTCCGGGCTGCGCGGCGCCGAACTGGAGGAACGCGTCACCGAGGCCCTGCGGCAGGTCGGCATGGAGGAGTACGCGAACCGGCCGCCCCACCACCTCTCCTTCGGCCAGCGCCGCCGCGTCGCCGTCGCCACCGTCCTCGCCATGCGGCCGGAGATCCTCGTCCTGGACGAGCCGTCCTCCAACCTGGACCCGGCCTCACGGCGTGAGCTCGCCGACATCCTGCGGATCCTGGACGTCACCGTGCTCATGGTCACGCACGACCTGCCGTACGCCCTGGAGCTCTGCCCGCGCGCGGTCGTCCTGAGCGAGGGCGTCATCGCCGCCGACGACCGTACCCAGGATCTGCTCTGCGACGAGGAGCTGATGCGCAGCCACCGTCTGGAGCTGCCCTTCGGCTTCGATCCGCGTTCCGTGTCTGTGAACATGGGGTGACCCGCCACGCGTCCTGCCTGCGGAGGGATGCACCATGGGGGGATGAGCGGGAGCGCAGGAGCAGGTGTGGACGTACGGGGCACGGTGGCGGCCGGATTCGAACCGGTCCGGGATGCTTTCGTCCGTAACTTCGAGCAGCGCGGCGAACGCGGCGCGGCCGTCGCGGTCTACCGGGACGGGCGCAAGGTCGTCGATCTGTGGGCCGGTACGAGAGACGTCGACGGCGTCGAACCGTGGGCCGTCGACACCGTGCAGATCGTCCGCTCGGCGGGCAAGGGCATCGCCGCCGCCGTACCGCTGATGCTGCACCAGCGCGGCCAGGTCGACCTCGACGCCCCGGTCGGCACGTACTGGCCGGAGTTCAAGGCGGCCGGCAAGGAACGTGTGCTCGTCCGCCACCTCCTCGCCCACCGGGCCGGCATCCCCGCCCTCGACTGCCCGCTGACCCCCTCCGAGGCGGCCGACGGGATCTCCGGACCGCAGGCCGTCGCGGCCCAGCGCCCCCAGTGGGAACCCGGCGCCGACCACGGCTACCACGCCCAGACCTACAGCTGGCTCATAGGCGAACTGGTGCGCCGGGTCACCGGCCGCACCGTCGGCCGCTGGATCGCCGAGGAGATCGCGCGCCCGCTCGGCCTGGACTTCTGGTTCGGCCTCCCGCCGGACGAGGCGCACCGGGTGGGCCGGATCGGGCCCGTCGAACCGTCGGCCGACGCGGGCAACGGCGGCGCCCTGCGGATGCGGCCCAAGCGGTCCGTCGTCGAGGCGTACCGCGACCCGGAGTCCCTCACCCGCCGCGCCTTCGGGGCCATCGACCCCCTCCCCGACGAGAACGACCCCGGCTACCGGGTGGCCGAACTCCCCGCCTCCAACGGCATCGCCACCGCCCGCGCCCTGGCCCGCTGCTACGCCGCGATGATCGGCCCGGTCGACGGCCACCGCCTGTTCGCCCCGGCCACGCTCACCCTCGCCCGCACCGAGGAGTCGGCGGGCCCGGACCGGGTCCTGGTCGTCAACACCCGCTTCGGCCTCGGCTACATGCTGCACGGCCCGGCGGCCCCGCTGCTTGCCCCCGGCTCGTTCGGCCACCCCGGGCGGGGCGGCTCGCTCGGATTCGCCGACCCCGAATCCGGTATCGCGCTGGGCTATGTGACGAACGGTCTGCAGAAGGGAGTCACCGCCGACCCTCGTGCCCAGGCCCTGGTCAGGGCAGTACGGTCGGCGCTATGACTCCTCCTTCCTCTGCTGGTTCACGGTTCGACGGATACGGCGTACTCATCACCGGAGCGGGCCAGGGCATCGGTGCGGCCGCGGCCCGCCGGCTGGCCTCGGAGGGCGCGCGCGTCCTGGTCACCGACCTGGACGGCGACCGTGCCGGACGCACTGCCGCGGAGATACGCGAGACGGGTGCGACAGCCGAATCGCTGCCCTGCGACGTGGGCGACCGGGCCGCGGTCGAGGCCGCGGTCGCGCACGCCGTCGCCGCCTTCGGCTCCCTCGACGTGCTGGTGAACAACGCGTACGCCTGCACCCCCGACACCCCGCTCTTCGAGGACGAGCCCGACGAGGTCTGGCAGCGCGACCTGGACATCACACTGAGCGGCCCCTACCGCTGCGCCCGCGCCGCCCTCCCGCACCTGGTGGCCTCCGGCCGGGGCGCGATCGTCAACATCGGCTCGGTCAACGGCGAACAGGACTTCGGCAACCACGCCTACAGTGCGGCCAAGGCGGGCCTGGGCAGCCTGACCCGCACCCTCGCGGGCCATGCGGGGCCGCGCGGCGTACGCGTCAACCTGGTCGCACCCGGCACGATCCGCACGGACGCCTGGGCGGGCCGCGACGCGGAACTGTCCCGGGTGAGCGGCCTCTACCCGCTCGGCCGGGTCGGCGAGCCGGACGACATCGCGTCCGCCGTCGCCTTCCTCGCCTCGCGCGACGCGGCCTGGATCACGGGGACGACACTGCGCGTGGACGGCGGGCTGACCGCGGTGAACTCGGGCTTCCGGCAGGCGGTTTCGCAGGAGTAGGGGCCGCCCGCGTGTGAGGCGCCCGGGGCCCCGCCCGCGTCGGTGGTGCCCCGGGCCCCGCCCGCGTACGTGGCGCCGCCGGCCCCCGCCCGCGTACGTGGCGCCGCCGGCCCCCGCCCGCGTACGTGGCGCCGCCGGCCCCCGCCCGCGTACGTGGCGCCGCCGGCCCCCGCCGTACTCAACTCGTGTGCAGCATCAGCCCGATACCGACCACCATCAGCCCCGCCGCCGCGATGCGCGGCGCGCCGAACCGTTCCTTGAAGAACACCGTCCCTATGGCCGCGCCGACGATGATCGACGACTCGCGGAGCGCCGCGATCGGGGCCAGTGCCGCCTGCGTCTGGGCCCACAGGACGAGGCCGTACGCCACTACCGACAGGACCGCCCCCAGCAGCCCGCGCGCGACGAACGGCTTCAGCTGGGCGGCGAGTTCGCCCCGGCGGCGGTAGAGCGCGTAGACCGGGATGGCCATCCCCTGCAGGATGAGCAGCCAGGCGATATAGCCGAGCGAGGTGCCGGAGGCGCGTACCCCGACCCCGTCGACCGTGGTGTATCCGGCGATGGTCAGACCGGTTGCGACGGCGGCGAGCAGCGCCGGCCAGTCCGGGCGTGTGCCGGAGCCCCGGATGCCCCAGAGGGCGAGCCCGACGAGCCCCACCGAGGCCACCGCGACGCCCGCCGTGGCCCAGGCGTCGGGTCGTTCACCGACGAACACGGCGGCAAGGACGGTCACCACCAGCGGGGCCGTGCCCCGGGCGATCGGGTACATCTGGCCGAAGTCGCCCAGGGTGAACGAGCGCATCAGCAGCAGCATGTACGCCACGTGCAGCACGGCCGAGGCGAAGAGATACGGCCACGCCCCGGCGGCCGGGAAGGGAACGAAGCAGGCCAGCGGCACGCAGAACAGCAGCCCGCATCCGGAGATCAGGGTGAAGGAGAGAAGCTGGTCCTTGACCGCGTGCGCGATCGCGTTCCAACTGGCGTGCGTGACCGCGGCGATCAGGACGGCGAACGCGACCAGCGGCGTCACTGGGACTGCTCGCGCACATCCACCACGGTTCCGCCGGCGTGCCCGATCAGCGTCTTGGGGTCGAGGGGGAAGACGGTGTGCGGGGTGCCCGCCGCCGCCCACACCACATCGTGGTCCAGCAGACCGCGGTCTGCCAGCACCCGGGTCCTCGTACGGTGCCCGAAGGGCGGCACGCCACCGATCGCGTACCCGGTCGTCTCCCGGACCAGGTCGGCCCCGGCCCGCTTGACCTTCCCGGCCCCCAGCTCCCTGCGTACGAGCTCGACATCGACGCGCGAGGAGCCGTCCACCAGGACCAGCACCGGGACGCCGTCGGCCTCGAAGATCAGGGACTTGACGATCTCGCTGAGCTCGCAGCCGATCGCGGCGGCGGCCTCGGCGGCCGTAGGTGTGGCCTCCGGGAACCGGCGGATCTCGACCTGTAGCCCCAGCTCCCGCAGGGCCTCGGCGAATCGGGGATGGGCTTCGGCAGCGGTGGTGTCGGGAGTGCTCATGGCCTGCACGCTAGCGAACGCGGTACGGGGCACGCGACGGGGTTCCACGCACGCGGGACCACCTTGCCGTCCGCCACCCCTCCGATCGCGCCCACGGCCCCGCGGGCGGACGCCTCACGACCCCGCTCGCAGTACCGCCGCCACCACCGGTCCCGCCGCGTCCCCGCCGTGGCCGCCGGACTGGACGACCGCCGCAGCGGCCAGGTCGTTGCTGAAGCCGGTGAACCAGCTGTTGGACGTGGCCTGGCCGTCCACCTCCGCCGAGCCCGTCTTGGCACCCTTGTCGCCGCCGACCGAGGCCATCGCGGCCCTTCCGGTGCCCCAACTCGCGGTCTGGCGCATCATGTTGGTGATCTGCTGGGAGACGGACGTGGGCAGCGACCGGGAGGCGGTGGCGAGCTGCCGGCCGTCCAGGTCCCGGTCCACGAGGATCGGCTGGCGGAAGGTGCCGTTCTTCGCGGTGGCGGTGATGGACGCCATGTTGAGGGCGTTCATCTGGATCGTGCCCTGACCGATGTACTGGGCGGCCGCCTCGCCTTCGGTCTCCTCGGGCACGCTGCCGTCGAAGGACAGGATGCCGGTCTTCCAGTCCAGGCCGATGCCGAAGACGTCGCGGGCCTCCTTGGCGAGCGCCGCGTCATCCTTCGCGTCGTCGATCAGCTTGATGAAGGCGGTGTTGCAGGACCGGGCGAAGCTGGTCGTCAGAGTGCCGTCGGGAATGGAGAAGTCGTCCAGGTTCTTGAAGGTGCGGTTGTAGTACGTCGCGGTCGGCGGGCACTCGATCTTCTGGTTGGCCGAGGCGAGGCCCTTCTCGATCAGCATCGCCGCCGTCACGATCTTCATCGTCGAACCGGGCGCCTGCTTGCCCTGCATCGCCGCGTTGAATCCGGTGGCCGGATTGTTGGCGACCGCGCGGATCGCGCCCGTGGACGGCCGGACCGCGACCACCGAGGCCTGGCTGAACTTCTTCACGGCCACCTCGGCCGCCGCCTGGGCGTCCGCGTCCAGTGTGGTCCGCAGCTTGCCCGGCCTGCCCTTGGTGAGGGTCAGCAGGGTCTTGTCCGGGCCGCCCGCGTCCGCGCTCTCGATCCAGGTCTCGATGCCCGCGGTGCCGCCGGCCTTCTCCCCGTACTTCTCGCGCAGTGCGTCCAGGATCGGCCCCAAGGAGGGGTACTTCTCCTTGGTGAGCACCCTGTCGTTGTGGTCGACGGCCTCGATCGACGGGGTCGACGCCTCACCCGTCCTGAGCGACGCACCGGCCGTCAGATCCGGGTGGATCACGGTGGGCGCCCAGTCGATCAGGGGCCTGCCGGTGGTCAGGCCGCGCACCACGGTCAGTTCGGAGGAGTACGACCAGGGCTTGGACTTCCCCTCGAACGACACGGTCGCCTTCACCCTGTACGGCACCTTCGTGCCGACCGCCGGGCCCGGAGTGATCACCGCCTTGGTGACATGGGCGCTCTCGCGGTAGCCGGTCAGCGCCGGTTCGGCCTCGGCCGCGTTGTTGGTGAGCCGGGACGCGGCGGCCGCGTCCCCGCTCGCCCAGGCCTTGAGGAACTTCTTCGACGCGTCGTCGATCTCCGCCTTGGTGACCGGCCCCGTCTTCACCTCGGCGGAGGCGGACTTGCTGTCCGTGCCGTCGCCGCCACCGCCGTTCAGGCCGTTCAGGACGTTGTACGCCCCGTAGCCCACCCCGCCGACCACGACCGCGAACGCTCCGCCGACTATCGCAACCTTCGCTCCACTGCGCATCACTGCAGTCCCCCTCCCCAGGAGTTCCCCTTGAACGCGTTCAAGGGGATGCTGCCGGGCACACTACGGGACGGTGGTGACAGTCGAGATGGTTGTTATAGGAACGCGATACGTGGGGCATGAATATGCCGGCAAATCAAGGTGTGCCGGTCAAATCCAGGTATCCAGCCACATTCGGTTCCGCCAGGACCCGTCGGGAATGGGCGTGCCCGTGTAGATGGGCCAGAAGTAAATGAAGTTCCAGATGATCAGCAGCACCAGCACGCCCGCCGCGATCGCCCCCAGCGTCCGCCGCCGTTCCCCCGACGGATCGCCGGTCACCAGGCCCAGTTCCCGTTTGGACCCGGTACCTGCCGCCGGACCCAGCATCGCGCCGATCATCATCGTGACCGCCAGACACAGGAACGGCACGAACACCACCGCGTAGAAGAGGAAGATCGTCCGCTCCTGGTAGAGGAACCAGGGCAGCCAGCCCGCCGCCACACCGCAGGCGATCGCCCCCGCCCGCCAGTCGCGCCGGAAGAACCAGCGCCACAGCACGTACACCAGGGCGAAGCACGCCGCCCACCACAGCAGCGGCGTCCCGATGGCCAGCACCTCGCGGGAGCACTTGCCGGTCTCCGAAGCCGCGCAGCCATGCTGCTCCGCCCAGAAATAAGAGACGGGCCGGCCGAGCACGATCCAGCTCCAGGGATTGGACTGGTAGGTGTGGCCGGACGTCAGATTCACATGGAATTCGTAGACCTGGTACTCGTAGTGCCACAGGCTGCGCAGCCAGTCCGGCAACCACGTCCAGCTGCCGCCCCTGCCGTCGGTCTCGGCCCAGTTCCGGTAGTAGCCCTTGTCGGTGACGATCCAGCCGGTCCAGGAGACGAGATACGTGAGGATCGCGACCGGGACCGTCGAGACGAACGCCGGCAGCAGATCCCGCTTCAGCACCGCCGTGTACGGGCGGACCGCACCCGCGGTCCGTCGCGCGCCCACATCCCACAGCACTGTCATCAGACCGAAGCCGACCAGGATGTACAGGCCGTTCCACTTGGTGGCGAAGGCCAGCCCCAGCATCAGGCCGGCGGTGAGCCGCCACGGACGCAGGCCCAGCCGCAGATTCTCCGCGACCCCGGCATCCGGGCGCAGCACACCCTCCTCGTCGACCGGCAGCGCGGCGGCCAGGCGGCGCCGCGCCCAGTCGCGGTCGATCAGCAGAGCGCCGAACGCCGCCAGCACGAAGAACATCAGCACCAGGTCGAGCAGCGCGGTGCGGCTCATCACGAAATGCAGACCGTCGAAGGCGAGCAGCGTGCCCGCCAGGCACCCCAGGAACGTCGAGCGGAACATCCGCCGCCCGATCCGGCACAGCATCAGCACCGACAGCGTGCCGAGCACCGCCACCATGAACCGCCAGCCGAACGGCGTGAAACCGAAGATCTGCTCACCGATCCCGATGATCCACTTGCCGACCGGCGGGTGCACCACATAGCCCGGATCCACCGGGACGTGCACCCTCGACGGATCGTCCAGGATCAGCTTGTCGATGTCCTTGGGCCAGTTGCCCTCGTACCCCTGGTTGATCAGCGCCCAGGAATCCTTGGCGTAGTACGTCTCGTCGAATATCAGCGCGTGCGGACTGCCCAGGTTCCAGAACCGCAGCACCCCGGCGACCAGCGCCACCAGCAGCGGACCGCCCCAGGCGGACCACCGCACCAGGCGCTCGGCCAGGGGCGGGGAGATCCCGAGCACCGCCCACAACTGGGCGCCGGGCCGGGTGTACGGCGGAACCAGCCGTTCACGCAGCCCGATTCCGGGCCGGGGCGAATGGCCGAAGCGGCGCAGCCGCTGCTGCCAGGAGGCCGGCTCTTCGCCGTGCGGTTCCCCGGCGTCTTGGCCCTGCCGGGCTTCGGGCGCAGTACTCGTCACCGCGCCATCGTAGGGAACGCATCTGTGCGAGTGCTGTCGCCCGTGCTGGGAGGATGACTCATGTGACTGGAACGACTGGAACGCTGGTACTCGCAGGAACCCCCATCGGCGATGTGGCGGACGCCCCGCCACGCCTCGCCGCCGAACTGGAGACGGCCGATGTCGTCGCCGCCGAGGACACCCGGCGGCTGCGCCGCCTCACGCAGGCGCTCGGCATCCACACCACGGGGCGGGTCGTCTCCTACTTCGAGGGAAACGAGTCGGCCCGTACGCCCGAACTCGTCGAGGCACTGACCGGCGGCGCCCGCGTCCTGCTGGTCACGGACGCCGGGATGCCGTCCGTCTCCGACCCCGGCTACCGGCTCGTGGCCGCAGCCGTGGAGAAGGACATCAAGGTCACCGCGGTCCCCGGCCCGTCCGCCGTGCTCACCGCTCTCGCCCTGTCCGCGCTGCCCGTCGACCGCTTCTGCTTCGAGGGCTTCCTGCCGCGCAAGGCGGGTGAACGGCTCGGCAGACTGCGCGAGGTCGCCGACGAGCGCCGCACCATGGTCTTCTTCGAGGCTCCGCACCGGCTCGACGACACCCTCGCGGCGATGGCCGAGGTCTTCGGCGCCGACCGCCGGGCCGCCGTGTGCCGGGAGCTGACCAAGACGTACGAGGAAGTGAAGCGCGGCCCGCTGGGCGAGCTGGCGGTGTGGGCAGCCGAGGGGGTACGCGGCGAGATCACCGTCGTCGTCGAGGGCGCGGCCGACTCCGGACCCGAAGAACTGGACGCCGCGGAGCTGGTACGCAGGGTGCAGGTGCGCGAGGAGGCGGGGGAGCGGCGCAAGGAGGCCATCGCCGCTGTCGCCGCAGATGCGGGGCTGCCCAAGCGCGAAGTCTTCGATGCGGTCGTCGCGGCAAAGAACGCGGCGCGAACCGGTCCGGCGGAGGGCAAAGGACTGTCGTAAAAGGCAAAGCACGAGCCGCGCACCGGGCCTTTCTGCCACGAGAAGGCCAAAACCGCTCCAACAGTCGACAGGGCTTGATGCGCTCCCGCCGGTAAGGGCGTCCACTGGACCAGGGACGCATTCTCCGGAGTGTTTGTCCGGCGGACAAAGGAGCGGGCATGAGCGAGATCGCAGCAACCACCGTGCATGAGGCGTATGCCTTCGCCTGCATGAGGTGCGGATACGGCTGGGAGCAGGCCTTCGAAATAGAGCACCACGTCGACGGTTCCAACAAGGCTTTCGTCATATACAAGGCGGACGGGGAACGGGTGCCCTCCCCCCTTTCCCAGCCGACCTGCACGAACTGCGGCGGACACGTGGTCCGGATCATGGGGGCCGGACGGGTCTCGACCGTCCAGCAACTGCTCCACAACCCCGAGCCGACGCGGCCGGCGATCAAGGACACCGACGCCCGGGAGGGCGAGGCCGTGGCCGTCACCGTCGCACCCGCAGGTGCGGAGCACCACTGGCACCTGTCCGACCTGCTGCACCCCTTCCACCGAAAGTAAGGCCACCGGCGCGGTCCTCGTACGATCGTCGTCATGAGCCGTACCGAAGCCCCGCCGCTGCCCGAACCCCTCCGGGTACCGGTCGCCGATTCGCACACCCACCTGGACATGCAGGACGGAACTGTCGAGGAGGGCCTGGCCAGGGCCGCGGCGGTCAATGTGACCACCGTGATCCAGGTGGGCTGCGACGTGGCCGGTTCGCGCTGGGCCGCCGAGACCGCCGCCGCGCATACGAACGTGCACGCGGCGGTCGCCCTTCACCCCAACGAGGCGCCGCGCATCGTGCACGGCGACCCCGACGGCCGGTCGCGGCAGGGGGCGCGTGAAGGGGGCGGCCGGGCGGCGCTGCACGAGGCCCTCGCGGAGATCGACGCGCTGGCCGCACTCGACCACGTACGCGGTGTCGGCGAGACCGGGCTCGACTGCTTCCGTACCGGCCCCGAGGGCATGGCCGCGCAGGAGGAGTCCTTCCGGGCCCACATCGAGATCGCCAAACGGCACGGCAAGGCGCTCGTCATCCACGATCGCGAGGCGCACGCGGATGTGCTGCGCATCCTCGCCGACGCGGGCGCCCCCGAGCGGACCGTGTTCCACTGCTACTCCGGCGACGCCGACATGGCCCGGATCTGCGCGGACGCCGGGTACTTCATGTCCTTCGCGGGCAATGTCACCTTCAAGAACGCCCAGCCGCTGCGCGACGCACTGGCCGTCGCGCCGACGGAACTGGTCCTGGTCGAGACGGACGCACCGTTCCTGACCCCCGCCCCGTACCGCGGACGGCCCAACGCGCCGTACCTCATTCCGGTCACGCTGCGTGCCATGGCGGAAGTGAAGGGCGTGGACGAGGACACCCTGGCGTCGGCCATCTCCGACAACACCGCTCGCGCATTCGACTACTGACCGGTACCGGCTCACTTTGGGTGACGCCATGTGGTCGGGCCGTTTTGGACAGTCACCGATGCTCCGCTATCGTCCCGGGCGCCATCAGGCGAGCCGGCCGATCGGATCCTCTGGAGCGTCGTGAGCCATTCGAAGGGCAGTCACCGTGCAGCACGCGGCAGGGAGCGCACGGCGGTGGCGCTGCCGCCCGCCCGTCTTCCGGCCGCCGTACCCGTGTCCGTACCGCTCCATGAGCAGCTGACGCTCGCCGCCTGGGCGGTCCACGCCCCGACCGTCGTCGATACGCCCCTGCTGTCCGGCCGGCCGGCCCTCCCCGGCACCACCGGCGGTCGGGCGGCGGCGCGCCGGGCCGCCCGACGGCGTCGCAAGGTGCACGTCCGCCCCGAGAGCCTGCGCCGCCTCGTCCCGCAGGCCCTCGGCGTCGCTTTCCTGGCCGGTGGCACCACCGCGTTCGTGGCCTGCGACAAGGCGGTGACGCTCGACGTCGACGGCACTCCCCGCACCCTGCACACCTTCGCGGACGACGTCGACGAACTCCTCGCCGACCAGGGCGTCACCGTTGCCGCCCACGACACCGTCACCCCTGCCCTCGGCAGCTCACTCGCCGACGGCGACGAGGTCGTGGTCCGGGCGCGGAGGTAACCGGGCGGAGAAGCCGTACGCGCCATGGGGGCGAGCCCCCGGCCTCGCCGCGGCCGTAGGCTTACCGGGTGAGCACCACTGAGCCCGATGCCCTCCTGGGCCCCGCAGACATCCGCGAGCTGGCCGCCAAGCTGGGCGTACGCCCGACCAAGCAGCGCGGTCAGAACTTCGTCATCGACGCCAATACGGTCCGCAGGATCGTGCGGACGGCGGAAGTCCGCCCGGACGATGTCGTCGTCGAGGTCGGTCCGGGGCTCGGCTCGTTGACCCTGGCGCTGCTGGAGGCGGCGGACCGGGTCGTCGCCGTCGAGATCGACGACGTACTGGCGGGTGCCCTGCCGGCCACGGTCGCCGCCCGGCTGCCGGGGCGCGCCGACCGGTTCGCCCTGGTGCACTCCGACGCGATGCTGGTCCGGGAGCTGCCGGGCCCGGCGCCGACCGCGCTGGTCGCGAACCTTCCGTACAACGTCGCCGTGCCGGTCCTGCTGACCATGCTGGAGCGCTTCCCGTCCATCGAGCGGACCCTCGTCATGGTCCAGGCCGAGGTCGCCGACCGGCTGGCCGCCAGGCCGGGCAACAAGGTCTACGGCGTGCCGTCGGTGAAGGCCAACTGGTACGCGGACGTCAAGCGGGCCGGGTCCATCGGCCGCAACGTCTTCTGGCCCGCCCCGAACGTCGACTCCGGTCTGGTGTCGCTGGTCCGGCGCACCGAGCCGATCGCGACGAGCGCGAGCAGGACCGAGGTCTTCGCGGTCGTCGACGCGGCCTTCGCCCAGCGCCGCAAGACGCTGCGGGCCGCCCTGTCCGGCTGGGCGGGCTCCGCGCCCGCCGCCGAAGCGGCCCTGGTCGCGGCCGGGATCTCGCCGCAGGCCCGCGGCGAGGCGCTGACGGTCGAGGAGTTCGCCGCCATCGCCGAGAACAAGCCGACGGGGGACGAGCCGGCGACGGACTCGTCGAGCGAGAGCAAGCCTGGCGCGGACGAGCCCGCCGGGAACAAGTCCCACGGGAACAAGTCCACCGGGAGTGGCGAGTGAGCGTCACCGTTCGCGTCCCCGCCAAGGTCAATGTGCAGCTCGCGGTCGGCGCCCCGCGCCCCGACGGCTTCCACGACCTGGCGAACGTCTTCCTCGCCGTCGGCCTCTACGACGAGGTCACCGTCACCCGCGCCGACGCGCTGACCGTCACCTGCTCGGGCCCGGACGCCGCGCAGGTCCCGCTGGACGCCGGCAACCTCGCCGCCCGCGCCGCGATCGCGCTCGCCGAACGCCACGGCATCGCCCCCGACGTGCACATTCACATCTCCAAGGACATCCCCGTCGCGGGCGGCATGGCGGGCGGCAGCGCCGACGCCGCGGCCGCCCTGGTGGCCTGCGACGCCCTCTGGGCCACCGGCGCCACCCGGGACGAAATGCTCGCCATCTGCGCGGAGCTCGGCAGCGACGTGCCGTTCTCCCTGGTCGGCGGCGCCGCCCTCGGTATCGGCCGCGGCGAGCAGCTGACCCCGATCGACGTCGGCGGCACGTTCCACTGGGTGTTCGCGGTCGCCGACGGCGGGCTCTCCACCCCGGCCGTCTACGGGGAGTTCGACCGGCTCACCGCGGGCACCGACGTCCCCGCACCGGAAGCCTCGCCGGCGCTCCTCGACGCCCTGCGCACCGGGAGCACCGATGTGCTCGCGAAGGCGCTCTCCAACGACCTGCAGCCCGCCGCGCTCTCCCTGCGCCCCTCGCTGGCCGACACCCTCGCCGCGGGCACCGAAGCCGGCGCCCTGGCCGCCCTGGTCTCGGGCTCCGGGCCGACCACCGCGTTCCTGGCGGCGGACGCGGAGGCGGCGCGGAAGGTGACCGAGGCGCTGATCACGTCGGGGACATGCAGGAACGCACGGGCCGCGGTTTCCCCGGCGCCGGGCGCCACGGTCGTCTGACACCGCCTGCCGCTACCGGCCGTAGTGGTAGCGGCAGGCGGCGATGCGGACCTCTTGGTCGACGACCTTGTAGATGAGCCGGTGCTCATCGGTGATGCGGCGGGACCAGTACCCCTGGAAGCCGTGCTTCAGGGGCTCTGGTTTGCCCATGCCCTCGTTCCCGTTCCGGGCGACGTCCTGCAGCAGTGCATTGATCCGCTTGAGGATCTTCCGGTCCTGTGCCCGCCACCAGACGTAGTCCTCCCGGGCCGACTCGGCCCAGACGAATTTTACTCGGCGAGTTCCCGTGCCATGCCCGCACCGGACTCCAGGCGCTCTATCGAGGCCAGCAGGCGGCGGGCGTTCTCGGGGCTTCGGAGCAGGTAGGCGGTTTCTTTCAGGGACTCGTACTCGTCGAGTGCGACGATCACCACCGGTTCGTGTCCGGCGCGCGTCACTATGACCTCCTCGCGGTCGTCGATGACCGCGTTGAGCGTCTCGGCGTACTTCGCCCGCGATTCGGTGTAGGTCATGGTCCGCATGGTCGCCTCCCAGCTGTACGTACAGAATTCTGTACGTACAGCTGGGAGGTGGAGGGCTGCAAGGGCGAGCGGACGTCCCGCCGCTGTCGCCCCGTACCCTGGGAAGTCGATCGATCCCCCGGGACAGGAGTGAAATGGCCGTCAATCTGGTCAATGTCGAGCAGGTCAGCAAGGTGTACGGCACCCGTGCCCTGCTCGACGGTGTGTCCCTCGGTGTGTCCGAGGGGGACCGGATCGGTGTCGTGGGCCGCAACGGCGACGGCAAGACGACCCTCATCCGGATGCTCGCCAGGCTGGAGGACGCGGACAGCGGCCGTGTCACCCACAACGGCGGGCTGCGCCTCGGCGTCCTCACCCAGCACGACTCGCTCGACCCCGAGGCGACCATCCGCCACGAGGTGATCGGTGACCTCGCCGACCACGAGTGGGCGGGCAGCGCGAAGATCCGCGATGTGCTCACCGGGCTCTTCGGCGGGCTCGCCCTGCCGGGCTTCGAGCACGGCCTGGACACCGTCATCGCCCCGCTCTCCGGCGGCGAGCGGCGCAGGATCGCGCTCGCCAAGCTGCTCATCGCCGAGCAGGACCTGATCATCCTCGACGAGCCGACCAACCACCTCGACGTCGAGGGCATCTCCTGGCTGGCCGGCCATCTGCGGGCACGCCGCTCGGCGCTCGTCTGCGTCACCCACGACCGCTGGTTCCTCGACCAGGTCTGCACGCGTATGTGGGACGTCCAGCGCGGCACGGTCCACGAGTACGAGGGCGGCTACAGCGACTACGTCTTCGCACGGGCCGAACGGGAGCGGATCGCCGCGACCGAGGAGTCCAAGCGGCAGAACCTGATGCGCAAGGAGCTGGCCTGGCTGCGGCGCGGCGCCCCCGCCCGTACCTCCAAGCCGCGCTACCGCATCGAGGCGGCCAATGAACTGATCGCCGATGTGCCGCCGCCGCGCGACACCAGCGAGCTGATGAAGTTCGCCAACGCCCGGCTCGGCAAGACCGTCTTCGACCTGGAGGACGTGACCGTCCAGGCAGGCCCCAAGACGCTGCTCACCCACCTCACCTGGCAGCTCGGTCCCGGCGACCGGATCGGCCTGGTCGGGGTCAACGGCGCGGGCAAGACCTCGCTGCTGCGGGCGCTCGCCGAGGCGTCCCGCACACAGGGCGACGCGCAGCCCGCCGCCGGGAAGGTCGTCGTCGGCAAGACCGTCAAGCTGGCCTACCTCTCCCAGGAGGTCGCCGAACTCAACCCGAACCTGCGGGTGCTGGAAGCCGTGCAGCAGGTACGGGACCGGGTCGACCTCGGCAAGGGCCGGGAGATGACCGCGGGCCAGCTCTGTGAGCAGTTCGGCTTCTCGAAGGAGAAGCAGTGGACCCCGGTCGGCGACCTCTCGGGCGGTGAGCGGCGCCGGCTGCAGATCCTGCGTCTGCTGATGGACGAGCCGAACGTTCTCTTCCTCGACGAGCCCACCAACGACCTCGACATCGAGACCCTGACCCAGCTGGAGGACCTCCTCGACGGCTGGCCCGGATCGATGATCGTGATCTCCCACGACCGGTTCTTCATCGAGCGGACCACGGACCGGGTGATGGCGCTGCTCGGCGACCGCGCGCTGCGGATGCTGCCGCGTGGGATCGACGAGTACCTGGAGCGCAGGCAGCGGATGGAGGAGGCGGCGACGCCCTCCGCCGCGCCCGCGGCGGCCAAGGAGAAGGCGGCGCCGGCCGCGACCGTCTCCCCGCAGGCCGCGCGTGCGGCGAAGAAGGAGCTGCAGAAGGTGGAGCGGCAACTCGACAAGATCTCCACACGCGAGACCACGCTGCACGCGCAGATCGCGGAGCACGCCACGGACTTCGAGAACGTGGCGAAGCTCGACGCGGAACTGCGCGAACTGGTCGCGGAACGCGACGAGTTGGAGATGCGTTGGCTGGAGCTGGCCGAGGACGCCTGACCGCTTCGGTGCGTCAGGTGTGACGGCTGGGGCTCGTGGGACGGGTGATAGAAAGAAGCCTTGCCCGGCGCGGAAGCCGGACCCGTCCGCACGAAGGGGGACGTGCTGATGACCCAGCCGCCCGGCCAGCAACCACCGCAGGGGGGCTTCGGGGCTCCGTACGATCCCCCGTCCGGTTCGTACGGCCCTCCCACGCAGCCGTCGGGCCAGGCCGCCGGTCCGTACGGGCCTCCCACGCAGCCGCCCGGTCCGTACGGGCCTCCCACGCAGCCGCCCGGTCCGTACGGGCCGCCGCCCGCCCAGCCCGGCCCGTACGGCGCGCCGTCGCAGCCGGGGCTGTACGACGCACCGACGCAGCCCGGTCCCTACGGTGTGCCGTCGCCACCGCAGCCCGGTGGCCCCGCGGGCAGCGGCGGCGGAGGGTTCTTCCGGGGCCGGCGCGGGGCGGTCGTCGGTGCCGTGCTCGCGGTGGTGCTGCTGGCGGGCGGTGGTGTCTGGCTGGCCACGAGCGGGGGCGACGGGACGAAGCCCACGGCGAAGAAGAGCGCCGACCCCGAGCCGGACGTCTCGTCCACCGGCAAGGGCAAGCCCGATGACAAGGGCAAGGACCAGGGGCCGAGCGACCTCCGCGGCGAGGCCGACGGGATCAACGCCAAGCGCAAGCCGGGCGAGGCGAAGGTCCTCTGGCTCCAGGAGGGCGGCGTCGACCTGCCGCGCAACGGCTCGGACGTGTACGGCCCCTGGATCGTCGGCGACACCGTCGTCAAGGCGATGTTCCACACCGTCTCCGGCTACTCCGTCGCCGACGGCAGCCAGAAGTGGAGCCTGCGCCTGCCGTCCGCCATGTGCGCGGCCCCCTCGCAGGCCACCGCCGACGGCAAGATCGTCCTCGGGATCCAGACCGGTCACGGCGACCAGGCGTTCTGCGACGCGCTCCAGATGGTCGACCTCACGACCGGCAAGGCCGGCTGGCACAAGACCTACAAGCGCCAGGGCGCCTGGGACGAGCTCTCCCACGTCGCGATGGCGATCAACGGCGACACCGTGACCGTGGGGCGCACCACCAGGACGGACGCCTTCCGGGTCAGCGACGGCAAGGTGCTCTTCGGGCAACTGCCGGGCAACTGCCAGCCGTTCGGCTTCGCGAGCGGCCCCGTGGCGATCGCCGCGGCCAGCTGCCAGACCGCGGCCGACGACCACAAGGAACAGCTGGTGGAGCGGATCGACCCCGCCACCGGCAAGGTCCTGTGGAAGTACAAGGTCAAGAAGGGCTGGGAGGTCGCGCAGTTCTACTCGGTCAGCCCGCTGGTCGTCTCCCTGAAGAAGGGGGACGAATGGGCGATCATCATGCTCAACGCGGACGGCACCTACCGCTCCCAACTGGTCGGCGGCGACGAGAACTACAAGACGCAGTGCGACACCGACGTGGCCTCCGACGGCAGGAACCTCGACAACTGCCTCGGGGTGGCGGCCGACGACAAGACGGTCTATCTGGCGAGCAAGCCAGGTGAGTCCGACCCCACGAACAAGGTCGTCGCCTTCGACCTGGCCAGCGGACAGACGAAGTGGAAGGCCGCCGCCCCCGCCGGGCAGACCCTGATGCCGATGCGGGTGGAGGGCGGCAGGCTGCTGATGTACCTGTCGGCGGCGAAGAACAAGGGTGGCGGCATCGCGTCCCTCCCGCCGACCGGCGGCACACCGCAGATGGTGGTGCGGCACCCGGCTGCCGGGGCGGAGGCCGAGCGCGCGCTCTTCGACACCCGGGTCGCCTACGTGAACGGGCGTTCCCTCCTCCTGAGCACGAGCCTCAGCGGGATCGAGGACGGGGACGAGAAGCGGGCGAAGTCGCTGGCGGTCTTCGGCAACTGACGGCCCGAGGCGTAACGGAGGCATCACGGGGCGGTTCTCCCTTGGGAACAGGGGGCGGACCGCCCCGTTGCCCGAGGTCTCGCGGGTGGTACAAAGAAGCCCCGCTCGACTGACGTAACGCCGCGGGATCCATGCCTGTTTCGCTCCTTTCCGGGAAGTTCAGGGGGTTTCGGCCCCGTGACGCTCCGCGGGATCGCGGGGGAGACCGGACCGGGCACCGGACCGCACGAAGGGGGACGTGCTGATGACCCAGCCGCCCAGCCAGCAACCGCCGCAGGGAGGCTTCGGCGCACCGCAGGAGCCGCCGCAGGGGAGTCCTCAGCCGCCCCAGGGTCCGCCGCCGAGCGGCCCGCCGCAGACCCCGCCGCCGCAGCCGCCGCCCGCTCCGCAGACCCCGCCGCCCGGCTACGGCTACCCGCAGACGCCCGGTCAGGCGCCGGGCCAGGCCCCCGGTTACGGCTACCCCCAGCAGCCCGGCCAGCAGCCCGGCCCGTACAGCCAGCAGCAGCCGGGCCCCTATGCCCAGCAGCCCGGCCAGTACAACCAGCAGCCGGGTCCGTACGGTCAGCAGCCCGGTCCGTACGGTCAGCCGACGCAGCCCGGTTACGGCTACCCGCAGCAGCAGTACCCCGGCGCACCGGCCCCCGGCGGCCCCGGTGGTCAGGGCGGCGGCAACTCCCCCAAGCGCAAGCCCGCGTTGATAATCGGCGCCGCGGCAGCCGCACTCCTGGTGATCGGCGGCGGCATCTTCATCGCCACGAGCGGGAGCGACGACGACAAGAAGCCCGTCGCGGAGAAGAGCGGCGACGCCAAGCCGAGCAGCTCGCCCTCCGTCAACGAGGGCAACGGCAACGGCGACGGCCGCGGGGCCGACGACGACCTCAACGCCGGGCGCAAGAAGGGCGAGGCGAAGATCCTCTGGCTGCAGAAGAACGACGTCGACCTGCCGGGCAACGGCGCGGATGTGTACGGCCCCTGGGTCGTCGGTGACACGGTCGTCAAGGGCATGTACCGCAGCGTCTCCGGCTACTCCGTGGCCGACGGCAAGCAGAAGTGGACGCTGAAGCTGCCCGCCGACCTGTGCGCGGCACCCTCGCAGCCCACCACCGACGGCAAGATCGTCATCGGGGTCGAGAACGGCACCACCGACAAGGCGGACTGCGCGGACCTGCAGATGATCGACCTCAACACCGGCAAGGCCGGCTGGAAGAAGTCGGTCAAGAAGGGCGGCCTCTTCGACCTGATGTCGGACATCTCCCTCGCCATCAGCGGTGACACGGTCACCGTCGGCCGCACCGGCAACTCCAACGCCTACCGGGTCAGCGACGGCAAGGAACTGTTCGGCAACCAGTCAGGCAACTGCCAGCCGTTCGCCTTCGCCGGCGGGCCCAAGCTGATCGCCGCCTCCAGCTGCCGCACCGACGACGTCGAGAATCCGCAGCACCAGATCCAGGAGCTCGACCCGGTCACGGGGAAGCCCCGGTGGACGTACCGGATCAAGCGCGGATGGGAGATCGACCGGGTCTACTCGGTGAGCCCGCTGGTGGTCTCGCTGAAGAAGGACAAGGAATGGAGCATCCTCGCGCTGAAGGAGAACGGCTCGTTCCGCTCCGGAGTCGTCAGTGACAAGGGCGACAAGTTCTCGCCGGACTGCGGCAGCGCCTTCGCCATCTTCGGCAAGTCCCTGGACGGTTGCACCGGTGTCGCCGCCGATGCCAACACGTTCTACATGTCGACCTCGCCGGACTCCAGCGGCACCGCCCGTACGAACAAGGTCGTGGCATTCGACCTGAACACCGGCAAGTCCAAGTGGAAGGCCGCGGCACCGGCCGACAGCATGGTGAAGCCGCTGCGCATGGAGGGTGGCAATGTGCTGCTCTACGTGGAGGCCGGATACAACAAGGGCGGCGGGATCGCCACCCTCGCACCGACCGGTGGCACGCCGCAGATGGTGCTGCGGCACCCGGTGTCGACGGCCGAGATCGAGAGCTCCTTCTACAACTCGAAGATCGTCTACGCGGGGGGCCGTTCCTTCATCGCGAGCGGGCGGGTCAGCGCGAGCAACGACGAGGAAGAGCTGCAGACGAAGACCATGATGGCCTTCGGCAACTGACGGCACACGCAGGCTTTCGACGGCCCCGACCCACCAACTCCCTTTCCCCAGAGGTACGTACGCCATGACACAGCCCCCCCAACCGCCCAACGAACCGCCCCAGGGCGGATTCGGTGCCCCGCAGGACCCCCCGCCGGGCGGATTCGGCGCACCGACCCCGCCGCCCGCCGACCCGTTCGGCAAGCAGCCGGCCACCCCGCCCGCGGGCGGATTCGGCGCACCGACCCCGCCGCCCGCAGGCGCTCCGCAGACCCCGCCGCCCGCGGGCCCGCCGCAGCAGCCGGGCCCGGGTTACGGCTATCCGCAGGGCCAGCCCCCGCAGCCGGGTTACGGCTATCCGCAGGGCCAGCCCCCGCAGCCGGGCTACGGCTACCCGCAGGGTCAGCCCCCCAGCCCGGTTACGGCTACCCGCAGGCGCCCGTGCCCGGCCAGCCGCAGCAGGGTTACGGCGTCCCGCAGGGCCTGCCGCCCGGCCAGCCG
>NZ_JBICXE010000046.1:0-48344 GCF_043200155.1 Streptomyces sp. NPDC048473 | reverse complement strand
TCATCGGCAAAACCACCCCGCCGGACGATCTACAACACAGACTGCCGCCCACGACCAGCACGAGCACCCCGAAACCAGGTCACGCCACCCCGCTGACCAGCCACTTCAAGATGGCGGAGCTTCTTTGAAGATCCGTACCTTGACCAGCACGGTCTGGGCCTGCACGCGGACGATGAGGTGGGTGTCGCAGGCAGCAGCGGGCTCGTTGTTGAGAGCCAGTGTCGTGGGGATCCACTCGGTCGAACCGATGGCCATCACTGGGTGATTCACGTACAGGTCGATACCTGCGATCTGCATCGTCCGACTCCTATGCCATCCGTGACCTCCCCGGAGGATAGGACCCCGCACTGACAGCGCCATGAGGCAGGTGACCGACGGGCGTCATTCTGGCACTCGCTCACCAGTCTCGGCCGGCGATCAGCTCCTCTGCATCCGCGTCTGTAAAGCCGTATGCCGACGCGACAAGCCAGAACTCCTCAGCGATCCATTCACGCGCAACCGTCTCGATCTCACTCCCGGCTGCCTCGAACTCCGCTTCCAGAAGGTTGAACTCCTCCGTCGCGGCCTGGGTGAGCGCGTACAGGGCCTCCAGATTCGGCGGCTGTTCAGCCTCAATCCGCTCGCACAGTCGCAGCAGGATCGCCCTGCCCTGGTCTACGACGTAATCGGGGAAGTACGAGTCCTCGTACATCGGCCGCAGAAACGCGTGCCCTGTTACCTGCTGGTTTGTGATCGGCATGCGCTTCCCCATCTCCGCAGAACAACTGACGCGCCGATCATGCACGACACCATTGACAGCTACGCCGCCCATGTATGCCAGATCACTCGTGACCAGCACTTTCACAACAGGCCGTAGTGAGGTCAGCGTGGGGTGCTGTTGAGCTGGGTCATCAACTCTCGGTTAGTAGCTCGGGATGCCTGGAGGTCTTCTTCGCGTTCGGAGAGCTGGTCGCGGAGCTCGGCGACCTGTTGTTCAAGGTGTTCGATCTTCCGCTGGAGGGTGTCTGTGTCGGTGGGAGCGCCGAGGCCAGTGGCGCGCCAGGCGTCCTGGCCAAAGGCTTCGGACAGGCGTTGTTCGAGGCGGGCCACGTGCCCCGCAAGGCGGGTGTTGCGTTCGGTGAGGTTGGCCAGATCGCTCAGCAGGGAGTTCCGGCTGACCTGCGGTCCGGTGGTGTTGTTGGGTGGTTGGGCGGCCTTGGCTGCCACGGCTGCGTGGAGGTCGCCGTGGCGGTAGATCAGGCTGCGGTGGACGCCGGCCAAGCGGGCGACGGCGGAGACGCTGATCGGCTGGCCTTCGCGGGTCAGGTCGTCGAGCGCGGCCAGCACGTGCCTGCGGCGGCGGGTGGAGTCGTCGGCGCGGGCCTGGGCGAGCCGGTCGGCCGGGGAGGCTGGTTGCATGCTTCCCGTTCGAGTCGAAGGCCACCGGCGGCTGGCCGGAGGGTGGGCATGCCGAGCTGTACGGTGCGGGACCGGCGCAGGACCGAGGTGGCCTGGCGGATCTCCTCCCGTTCTTCGTCGGTGAGGTTGTCGAGGTCGCTCTCGACCCTGCGGATCAGACGCCGCAGGCGGCTGATCTCCTCCTCGGACGGTGTTGCTTCCGCCCTGGCCCAGGCGTCGAGCTCGTCGGCCGCGGCCAGCCGTTCCTGGTCCCGCAGCAGGGTGTCCAGGTAGGCCCGCAGGTCCGGAAGGTAGGAGGGATCGGTGCGGAAGTGATCACAGCCCAGGCACCGGAACCGGAACGGGCAGGTTAGGCCCACCTGAACTCGTGACGTCCAAGTCCTCAAGGGGCCGACGAGGGGCAGATGTGGGCTCCGACCTGACGCACGGAGTGCCCGAGGGCGTCCCCGAGGACGGTCAGTTCCTCATCGGTGAACCAGAGTTGTTCGGAGTTGCAGATGGCGAGGGCCGCTCGGGATCCGGCGCTTATGAGCCACGGCAGCCCCGATTACGTCCCGTGAGTCCGGCCGTCCGACCACGAGGCTCGCAAAGCCCTGTAGGCCCCGCTGCATTGCCGGGACCGGGGCCGAAGCCAGGGGAAATTATAAAGTCCCAATAGATTATCAGTATTACTAGTAACTCACTTGGTGGACGGTCGAATTATTCGCATTCCGCCCGGCTGGTCCTTCTGGTTCATTGAAAATTGGACGGGGTGGCGAATATTGCCCCGCCCGTCCGGCGTGTGAAGACGAGGCTTGAATCCGACGGTTGATGGTGCCGGAAAGGGAAATGGAATCAGAGCGGGCTCGCACGGTGGTCCCGCTCGGGTTCGCCGGGTCCGTAGGGGGGTTCGCTTCAGTCTCCAGGTGTGAATTCTTTCATGCGTGACAACTGACGTCCGACGCGTCGGTCTCGCGCGCCCGCAGGAAGTCATCAATTCCTCCTTCGCGGTCTGCGCATTCTTCTGTACTGGTTCCTTCGTAAAGGTGCTGCGGATGGAAAATTGCGAACCACTGCACGGCGGTGATCCGGAGAAGGATTCCGGTCCGGTGCGGCGGAAGAGAGTGCCCGGCCTTTCGCCGCGCTCTGTTCTCCGCGTGCTGGCGTATCCGTTCCTGCTGGTGGCCGCGGTTTCAGTGGCCGTGGCGGCATTGTGTCTCGACTGGGATCCCGACCGCGTGAGCCCGCTCTTCCTGGTCGGCACCATCGCCTACCTGACCGCTCTCGAACGTCTGATTCCGTATCAGCGTGCCTGGCACCCGAGCCCCAGCGAGTGGCGTTGGTACGGGGTCTACTTCCTGCTGACGATGGCGGCCAGTGCCCTGGCGCAATATGTGGTCACCGCCGCCGTCTCCGTGATGACGCCCGACGAACCGGCGCTCCATCTCTGGGCCGAAATTCCCGCAGCTCTGCTGACCGGTTCACTGGCCAGTTATCTCGTGCACCGACTCGGCCACGCCAACCCGATATTGTGGCGACTGCACGGTGTGCACCATGTGCCGCAGAAAGTCAACGTCGCCAATAACGGCGTCAACCATGTCCTCGACATCGTTCTTGCGCAAGGAGTCGTTCAACTGGCTCTGGCATTGATCGGGTTCTCCCGCGAATCCGTATTCGTCGTGGGTCTCTTCGTGGCCGCCCAGGGCTATTTCGTCCATGCCAACATCGACGTGCGCATCGGCCGGCTCAATCATCTGCTCGCCAGCCCCGAACAGCACCGCCTGCACCACAGCACCGATCTGTCCGAGGCGGGCCACTACGGCTCGGATCTGTCGATCTGGGACCACCTTTTCGACAGCTACACCTGGCGGCCCGGCCGCGAGCCGGTCGCGGTCGGAATCGGCGACCCCCAGTCGTTCCCGCCTACCGGCGAGATCGCCACCACCCTTCTCCACCCCTGGCGCCGCGTGAAGAGGGCCGGGCCCGGTTCCGCCTGACCGTCCTCTCTTCTTCGGGAAACCGCACCGCCCTCCCGCATCCATGCCGTGCCGCGGCGCCACAACTTGAGGAGTACGACCTTGCCCGACGTGAACAGTGCCTCTGTGAGCGACAAAGTAGCGATCATCGGCATGGGCTGCCGACTGCCCGGCGGTGCATCGGACCACCGCACGTACTGGCAGAACCTCATGGACGGCAAGGACTGCATCACACCGACACCGGCGGACCGCTACGACGTCACGACGCTCGGCAGCAGATACAAGGAGAAACCCGGACGCCTCATCGGTGGCCGAGGCGGATACATCGACGGCTTCGACGAGTTCGACCCCGGCTTCTTCGGAATCAGCCCGCGTGAGGCCGACCAAATGGACCCACAGCAGCGCAAGCTGCTGGAGGTGGCCTGGGAGGCGCTGGAGGACGGCGGCCAGCGGCCCTCGGAGCTTGCCGGAAGCAATGCCGCCGTATTCGTCGGCGCGTTCACACTGGACTACAAGATCCTCCAGTTCTCCGACCTGAGCTTCGCCTCTCTGGCCGCGCACACCGCCACCGGCACCATGATGACGATGGTCTCGAACCGCATCTCGTACTGCTTCGACTTCCGAGGGCCCAGCCTGTCCATCGACACCGCGTGCAGTTCCTCCCTGGTGGCGGTGCACCTCGCCTGCCAGAGTCTGAACAACGGGGAGACCGATCTCGCGCTGGCCGGTGGCGTCCTGCTGCATGCGGCACCGCAGTACACCATCGCCGAGACGAAGGGCGGATTCCTGTCGCCCGACGGCCGCTCGCGTACGTTCGACGCCACGGCCAACGGCTATGTACGGGCCGAGGGCGTCGGAATGGTCGCGCTCAAGCGGCTGGACGACGCCGTGCGCGACGGCGACCCGATCCACGCAGTGATCCTCGGCACGGGGGTCAACCAGGACGGCCGCACACATGGCATCACCGTGCCCAGCGCGGACGCCCAGGTCGCCCTCATCCAACGCGTCTGCGCCTCAGCCGGCATCACACCCGGCGCCCTGCAGTACGTGGAAGCGCACGGCACCTCGACGCCTGTCGGCGACCCGATCGAGGCGAACGCACTGAGCCGGGCACTGGCCGTCGGCCGCAGACCAGGTGCCACGTGCTACGTCGGGTCCGTCAAGACGAACATCGGGCACACCGAAGCGGCAGCGGGTATCGCCGGGCTGATCAAGACCGTTCTCTGCCTCAAGCACCGCCGTATTCCGCCCCACATCAACCTGGACCGGATCAACACCGACATCGACCGGGAGTCCTCCCCGTACCGGATCCCGACCGAGCCGACCGACTGGCCCGAGCACGAGGGCCCCGCACGGGCCGGGGTGAACGCGTTCGGCTTCGGCGGCACGAACGCACATGTCGTGCTGGAGGAGGCACCCGAGCGGGAAACACAGCCGACCGCGCCCGGCGAACGGGCCTGGAATCTCCTGCCGCTGACCGCACGGACCCCGGACGCCCTGCCGGAGCTGGCGGCGGGTATCCGCCGCGAGCTGGCAGGGGTCCACGGGCCCGAGGTGCCGCTGCCCGACCTCGGATACATGCTTGCACACCGTCGCCAGCACCTTGAGTCGCGGCTCTCCGTCGTGTACTCCTCACGGGCCGATCTGGACGAGGGGCTCGCCGCCTTCCTGCGGGATGAACCTCACCCCCGGGTGGTCCACGGCAGGCACCTCGACATCGAACAGCGGGGCCTGGTCTGGGTCTTTACCGGAATGGGGCCGCAGTGGTGGGGCATGGGCCGCCAACTTTTCAAGGGCGATGAGGTGTTCCGGGACGCGGTCACCCGCTGCGACGTGGCCGTCCGCAAGTTTGCGGGCTGGTCCCTGATCGAGGAGATGACGGCAGGCGAAGCCGGATCGCGTATGGGCGAGACATGGCTGGCGCAGCCGGCCAACTTCGCCGTCCAGGTGGGACTCGCGGCCATGTGGCGCCAGTACGGTGTGCGGCCCGACGCCGTGGTCGGCCACAGCACCGGCGAGATCGCGGCCTTCTACGAGGCGGGGGTCTACAGCCTGGAGGACGCGGTCAGGATCGTGGTGCACCGCAGCCGGCTCCAGCAGAGGCTGACCGGGACCGGCACGATGCTCGCCGTGAGTCTGCCCGAGAAGGAGGCACAGCTCCGGGCGGGCGCGTACGGGGACCGGGTGTCCGTGGCCGCGGTCAACAGCCCCTCGGCGGTCACGCTGGCCGGGGACCGGGACGCGCTGGCCGAGCTGGCGGACGGGCTTCGCCCCGAGCAGATCTTCGCCAAGTTCCTGACGGTACAGGTCCCGTACCACAGCGCGGGCATGGAGGCGATCAAGGACGAACTGCTGGCCTCGCTGGACGGCCTTGAGCCCCGGGCGGCGACGGTTCCGCTGTATCTGACGGGTCAGGAGGGCACGGCGCACGGCAGTGAGCTGGACGCGGGCTACTGGTGGAAGAACGTCCGCCACCGGGTCCGCTTCCGCTCGGCCGTCGACCGGCTCGCCGACGACGGATACGGGCTGTTCCTGGAGATCGGTCCGCATCCGGTGCTCGGCCACTCCATCCGTGAGTGCCTCGACGGCCGGGGGACGTCCGTACGTACCCTTCCGTCGATCCGCCGCCAGGAGAACGAACCGGAGCGCTTCGCCGCCTCGCTGGCAGAGCTGCACAACCTCGGTGTCCCCCTCGCGTGGGACACCCTGCACCCGGTGGGTACTCCGGTGGTCCTTCCCCGCTACCCGTGGAAGCGCGACCGGTACTGGACGGAGCCCGGCCCCGTAGCGCAGGTCCGCCTCGGCCACGCCGACCATCCTCTGCTGGGGCGCCGCACGACGCACACCGAACCGACCTGGCACACGACACTCGACACCGAGCGGCTGCCCTACCTCGACGACCACCGCATCCAGTCCACCGTGGTCTTCCCGGCAGCGGGGTATCTGGAGATGGCCACGCAGGCGGTCCGCTCCCTGACCGGCGGCACCCACGTCGTGCTGACGGACATCGAACTCCGCAAAGCGCTCTTCCTGCCCGAGGGCGAGGACCGGGCGGTGCGTCTGACGCTCTCGTCGCAGAACGCGGCGTTCACCATCGCCTCGGCAGGGGAGGGTGAGGGCGACCGGGCGGTGCACGCGAGCGGTGTCGTGCGCTCCGGCCAGCCGCGTGCGGCCGGGCCCCCTGTCGATACCGCCGCCCTGCGGGCACGCACCCGGCGCCGGCTGGACGGCAAGGACTGCTACGCGGCGCTGGCCGCCCTGGGCTACGACTACGGCCCCGCGTTCCGGGCCATCGAAGAGGTGTGGATCGGTCCCGGCGAGGTCCTCGCCCGGCTCCGTCCGCCTGCGGTGATCGGTGACGACGCGGCCCGGCACCACATCCATCCCGTGCTGCTCGACGCCTGCTTCCAGGCGTTGCTGACGACGCAGCTCCTCGACGACGGCGCGGACCGGCAGACATCCGGTATCCGCCTGCCCCTGTCGATCGACGAGGTGTGCCTCGCCCCGGTGGGAGACCAACCGCTCTGGGTGCATGCCACGGTGACCCGCCACAACGGGGACGAGCTCGTCGGGGACATCGCCGTCTACGCGGACAGCGGTGAACCCCTGGGCGGTATCGGTGGTTTCCGTGCAGCCGATGTGGAAAAGGCGTCCACGGCGGTCGGCCTCGGCACGATTGACTCCTGGCTCGCCGAGACCGTCTGGATGGAAAGCCCCTTCGACTCCGCCGAGGACGAGACCGACTCCGACAGCCCCGTCTCCACCAGCAGCGACTGGCTGGTGTTCGCCGATCGGCAAGGCGTCGGCGACGCCCTGAGTGCCCTGCTCGCCGCGCGCGGCGAGCGCTGCCACCTCGTACGTCCGGGGGATATGTATCGGAAGGGGGCCGACGGAAGAGAATTCACTGTCGTCCCGGGGTCCGCCACGGACCTGGAGCAGCTCTTCGCCGACCTGGGCAGGGACGGCGAGGACGGCTGGGTGTCCTCCGTCACCATCGTGCATCTGTGGAATCTCGACCTGCCGCACCTCTGTGAGGCCTCGCGGCAGGACCTCGTACGGCACAGCGGCACAGGGGCGTACTCACTGGTCGTGCTCGCCCGGACGCTGCTCCGCCGCGGGGATGGCGGCCGGCTGCACATCGTGACCCGCGGCGCGCAGCACGTCGGGCCCGGCGAGACCGTCGAACCTCTGGGGGCGCCCGCGTGGGGGGTCGGCCGGGTGCTGAGGCACCAGGAGCTGATCTCCCACCGCGGCAAACTGATCGATCTGGATCCCGGCCGACAGGGAGACGAGGGATGCCGGGCCGAGGCGCAGGCGCTGCTGCGCGAGGTACTGACCGACGACGAGGAGGAGATCGCGCTGCGTGGCGCGGGCCGCCTCACCAGCCGGGTGCGGCGGGCCGAAGGGCTGACGCGCCCCCTTCCGCTGCGTCTGCGCGCCGATGCGAACTACCTTGTCACCGGTGCCTTCGGAGCGCTCGGCCGACTGCTCTGCCGGACACTCGTACGGCGTGGCGCACGCAGTCTCATCCTGATCGGACGCACCGTGCTGCCGGAGCGCTCCGCATGGCGCGGTCTCGACCCCGCCAGTGCCGAGGGCCGCGCCGTGGCCTTCGTCAAGGAGCTGGAGGCACTCGGGGCACGGGTCGTTCTGGCACCGCTCGACATCACCGATGAGGCCGCGTTCGCGGCCTGGCTCGAAGCTCACCGGCTCACCGACCCGCTGCCGGTCCGCGGGGTGTTCCATCTGGCAGGGCAGGTCCGCGACACACTCGTCGTGGACATGGACCACCGGACGTTCGCCGAGGCCCACGATCCCAAGGCCGTCGGTGCGTATCTGCTGCACCGGCATCTGCGCGACGAACCGCTCGACCACTTCGTCCTGTTCGCCTCGATCGCTTCGCTGATGACCACGGCGGGCCAGACGAACTACGCCGCCGGGAACGCGTTTCTGGACGCGCTGGCCCAGCACCGTCGGGCGCTCGGCCTGCCGGGGCTGAGCGTCGACTGGGGTCCGTGGGCCACTGGCATGATCGAGGAGCTGGGGCTCGTCGACCACTATCTCCACAGCCGTGGGATGAGCTCGCTCGCACCGGACGTCGGCATGGCGGTCCTGGAACGCGTCATCGGCCAGGACCGGGCTCAGCTGCTCGTCGCGACGGTCGTCGACTGGCCGGTGTTCCTGTCCTGGTACGCCTCACCGCCCTCGCTGGTGGCCGAACTGGCGGCGACGGCCTCAGCCGGGACGGTCAACGAAGCGAGCGACGGCATCCTCGACACCTTCCGCAACGCGGACGCGGCCGAACGCCTGGCCCTGGTGACGAGGCGGTTCACCGCAGTGGCCGCTTCGGTGCTGCGGACGGGCTCCGATCAGATCGATCCGCAGGCCGGCCTCAACGCCCTGGGACTCGACTCGCTCCTGGCGATGGAATTGCGCGCCCGGCTCAGCTCCGAGCTCGGCGTCGCTCCGCCCGTGGTGGCTCTGCTGAGCGGCACACAGGCCGGCGAACTGATCGCACAGCTCCACGACGCCCTGGCCGAGTCGGTGGCGTTCGAAGCCAGCGGTGACGACACGGCAGCGGTGGAGGTATTCGAGGACGAGTTCCGCCATCCGCTGACGCAGAACCAGAAGGCCCTTTGGTTCCTCAGGCAGCTCAACCCCGAAGGCTACGCGTACAACATCGGAGGCGCGGTCGAGGTCCGCGTCGCTCTCGACCCCGACCTGATGTTCGAGGCCGTCCGCTGCCTGGTCGCACGCCACCCCGCGCTGCGGACCAACTTCCTCACGGTGGACGGTCTGCCGCTGCAGCAGGTGTCGTCGGACCGGAGCCCGGACATCGCGCTGTTCGACGTGCAGGACCAGGAGTGGGAGGACATCCACCGCGCCATCGTGGCCGAATACCGCAGGCCGTACGACCTGGAGCATGACCCGCTCTTCCGCTTCCGCCTCTTCAAGCGTGGCCACGACCGCTGGGTGATCATGAAGGCGGTCCACCACATCGTCTCCGACGCGATCTCGACGTTCACCTTCATCGAGGAGCTCCTCGCGGTGTACGAGGGGCTGCGCCAGGGCCGTGCGCCCTCGCTGCCGCCGGTCACCGCGCGCTATCTGGACTTCCTCAACGCGCAGAACCGCTTCCTGGCCGGTCCCGCGGCGCAGCGCATGCTCGACTACTGGCGCTCGCATCTGCCGGCCGAGGTGCCGGTCCTGGAGCTGCCCGTCGACAAGCCCCGTCCGGCCGTGCAGACACACAACGGGGCCTCGGAGTTCTTCGTACTGGACACAGCTCTCACCGCCCGCGTTCACGCCCTGGCCCGCGAGCACGACGTGACCCCGTTCATGGTGCTGCTCAGCGCCTACTACGTGCTGCTGCAGCGCTATTCCGGTCAGGACCACGTCATCGTGGGCAGCCCGGTCACCGGCCGGACCGAGCAGGAGTTCGCCTCCGTCTACGGCTACTTCGTCAACCCGCTCCCGCTGCACGCGGATCTGTCCGGTGCACCGTCGGTCGCCCAGCTGCTGCAACAGGTCCGTACGACCGTGCTGGGCGGCCTGGACAACCAGGAGTACCCGTTCGTCCTGCTGGTCGACAAGCTGGGGCTCCAGCACGATCCGAGCCGCTCCGCGGTGTTCCAGGCCATGTTCATCCTGCTGACCCACAAGGTTGCTACCGAAAAGTACGGCTACCGGCTCAATTACATCGAACTCCCGGAGGAGGAAGGGCAGTTCGATGTCACCCTGTCCGTCTACGAGGACGAGGCGGAGCGTCGGTTCCACTGCGTTCTCAAGTACAACACCGACCTGTTTCTGCCGGAGACCATGCGGCGGATGGCATCGCACTACACCACACTGCTCGACAGCATGACCCGGGCACCGGCCGATCACCCCACCACCCGGCTGGAGATGCTGGGCGCCCAGGAGCGTGAGCGGCTGGTCGGCGCGTGGAGCGGCGCCGGGCGCACCGCCCTGGCCTCTGGAGCAGGGAAGCGCGAGGCGGACCGCGTCCGCCCGGTGCATCAGCTGATCAGCGAGGTCGCCGCCCGGTGCCCGGACGCCGTCGCCGTCACAGTTCCGGCGCGTCACGGGACGGCCCTCCGGCTGACGTACGCGGAGCTGGACCGCCGCTCCGGGGAGCTGGCCCGGCGGCTGTGGGGTCTGGGGGTCGTAGCCGGCTCGGTGGTGGCGCTGTGCCTGGACAAGTCGTCCGACCTCGTCGTCGCGCTGCTTGCGGTGCTCAAGGCCGGTGGCGCCTATCTCCCGATCCCGCCCGACCACCCGGCCGACCGCGTCGCCCATGCCGTGCGGACGGCTGCCGCCACCCTCGTCGTCGTCGAGGACGACGCCTGCCGGAACCGGATGGCAGGGCTGCCGGCCGAGACGCTGACCCTGCGGGAGCTGTACGAAGCGGCGCCCGAGGCCGACGGCGGGCGGGCGCTCGTGGCCGGCGCCGAGGACCTGGCAGGCCTCGACTCACCTGCGTACGTCATCCACACGTCCGGTTCGACCGGGCACCCCAAGGCCGTCCAGGTCAGCCACCGGAACCTCGCCTCGGCGTACGGAGCCTGGCTCCAGGAGTACCGGCTGGACCGAGACGTGCGGGTGCACCTCCAGATGGCGGCCCCGTCGTTCGACGTCTTCACCGGCGACTTGGTGCGCGCCCTGTGCTCGGGCGGCAGTCTGGTGCTGGTCGACCGCGATCTGCTCTTCGACACCGAACGCCTGTACCGGACCATGCGCGAGGAGCACATCGACTGTGCGGAGTTCGTCCCCGCCGTCGTACGCGGACTCATGGACCACTGCGAACGCGAGGGCCTGCGACTGGACTTCATGCGGCTGCTGGTCGTCGGATCCGACGCGTGGAAGGCCGGGGAATACCGAAGGCTGCGCGACCTGTGCGGATCGCACACCCGTCTGATCAACTCCTACGGGGTCACCGAGGCCACCATCGACAGCGCTTGCTTCGAAGGACCCGTAGACGACCTGGAACCCGGCCGGACGGTGCCGATCGGGCGCCCCCTGACCAACAGCACGCTCCATGTGCTCGATCGGCACGGTGAGCCCGTGCCGCCCGGTGTGCCGGGCGAACTGTGGATCGGCGGCGACGGCGTCGCACTCGGCTACGCGGGCGACCCCGCACAGACGGCCCAGCGATTCGTGACCCGGACACTGAGCCGGGAGCCCGGCGCCGAACCTGTACGCCTCTACCGGAGCGGCGACGCGGCGCGCTGGGACGCGGACGGTCGCGTCCATCTGCTCGGGCGGGTCGACGGCCAGGTCAAGCTCCGCGGCCATCGGATCGAGATCGGCGAGATCGAGGCCCACCTCGCCCAGTGGCCCCAGCTGGCCCGGACGGTCGTCACGGTGCGCCCCGACGCCCGGGGGGAGGATGCGCTCTGCGCCTACTGCGTACCGGCGGCCGGAGCAGCGCTGGACCGGCGCGCGTTACGCCGGCACCTCGCGGGACTGCTGCCCGCGTACATGGTTCCTTCGCACTTCGTCGCTTTACCGGAACTGCCGCTGACCGCCAACGGAAAGGTCGATGTCGCCGGCCTGCCGACGCCCCGGTCCGATGCGGACGACGAGCCGGAGGAGATGCTCGGCACACCGTTCGAAGTGAGCATGGCCCGGCACTGGAAGGAACTGCTCGGGCTGGAGCGAGTCGGCCTTACGCACGAGTTCTTCGAGGCCGGAGGCAGCTCCATCAAGCTGATCGAGCTGATCCACCGACTCCGGCAGGAGTTCGGCGTCGGCATCCCCGTCAGCCTCCTGTACCGGGTCACGACCCTGCACGGGATGGCCGCCACGGTGGAGCGTCTCGCCACCGGCGGTAGCTCGGACGACCTGCCCTGCCTGAGTTTCAACAGCGATCGGGAGCCGACCGTGTTCTGCTTCCCGCCGGCGGGCGGCCACGGACTCGTCTACCGGACGTTCGCCGCTCAGCTGCCCGAATACCGGCTGATCGCCTTCAACTACGTCCCGGGCGAGAACAAGGTGGCCCGCTACGCCGACCTCGTCGAGTCCCTCCGGCCCGAAGGCAGGTGCCTGCTGATCGGCTACTCCCTCGGCGGCAACCTCGCATTCGAGGTGGCCAAGGAGCTCGAAGGCCGGGGACGCGATGTCGCCCATGTGATCGTCCTGGACTCGCACCGCATCCTGGAGCCCTACGTACCGGGCCGCGAACACTTCGAGTTCTTCGAGGCGGAACTGGCCGAACACCTGCTCAAGCACACAGGGTCGGAGATCGTCGCCCGCGAGACCCTCGACCACGCCGCGGAGTACCTGGCGTTCTGCGGCCGCACACCGAACCTCGGAGTGGTGTCCGCGACCGTCAGCGTCGTCACGGACGAGGAGAAGACAGCGCTCTATGCCGCGGACGCACGCGGCACCTGGCACGGCAGCTCCACCACGGCCACGCCCGTACTGCGCGGCTCCGGAATCCACGCCGACATGCTCGACCCCAAGCATGTGGCCCGCAACGCCGAGCTGGTGCGCGGCATCCTCCAGGAGGGCGGCGCCGATGGCCGGTGACGCGGGCGACGCGTGGAGCGCGGATGAGCGGGAGCCGGACGGCAGCCCCCGTGTCATCGTGATCGGTGCCGGCGTCGCCGGAATGTCCACCGGGTGCTACGCGCAGATGAACGGGATGCGGTCGCGCATCTTCGAAAAGCACGTGCTGCCCGGGGGCTGCTGCACGGCCTGGTCGCGCGACGGCTACATCTTCGACTACTGCATCGAGTGGCTGATCGGCACGGCCGCCGGGAACGACGCCCACCAGGTGTGGCGCGAACTGGGGGCGCTCGATGGCAAGACCATCACCAACTTCGAGATGTTCAACCGAGTCGTCGACGAGACCGGCCGGTCAGTGGTCTTCTACAACGACCCGGACCGGCTGGAGCGGCACCTGCTCGCTCTCTCGCCCGCCGACGCCCGGCTGATTCGCTCGTTCTGCCGAGACCTGAGGCGATTCATCGCCATCGAGCTGTACCCGTTCCTGACCGCCCCTGCTCTGCGGACCGTACGCGAGAGAGCGGCGACGCTGCGTACCGTCCTGCCCGCGTTCCGCCTGTTCTGGCGTACGGCGTCGACACCGATGCACGAGTTCGCCGACCGGTTCCAGGACCCGTTGCTGCGCCGGGCGTTCCGCAACATCTTCTTCCAGGATCCGGAGGGCTTCCCGCTGCTCCCGTACCTGTTCAACATGGCCAGTGCCCATCACCACAACGCCGGTTTTCCGCAAGGAGGTTCGCTGGGACTGGCCCGCTCGATCGAGGAGCGGTACAAGGCGCTGGGCGGTGAGATCAGCTACCGGGCACGGGTCGAACGGATCCTCGTAGAGGACGGACGTGCCGTCGGCATCGAACTGCGCAACGGCAGGCGGCACTACGCCGACCATGTCGTCTCGGCCTGCGACGGCCACACCACGATTCACGGTCTCCTGCAGGGCCGGTTCACCGGGCCGCGTATCGACAAGCTGTACAACGACCTGCTGCACCGTCCGGGCACCCTGTTCCCCGCGGTGGTCTCGGCTTTCGTGGGGGTCCGGGGCGATCTGGGCCCCGACCGGGCGCACAGCACCACGTACCTGCTCTCTCCCGAGGACGCCGCCGGGCTGCCCGGCGCACTCCAGAACAGTCTGGTGGTCCAGCTGCGCTCCCACTACTCGGACGGATTCGCCCCGCCCGGAAGATCGGTGGTCCACTGCACCTACTTCAGCGACTTCGCCTACTGGACGGCATTGCGCGCCGTCGACCGCAAGGAGTACCGGGCGAAGAAGCGCCAAGTGGCCGACTTCGTAAGGAACTTCCTGGAACGCCGCCTGCCGGGCACGGCCGAACGCATTGAGCTGGTCGATGTCGCTTCCCCGGTCACGAACCGGCGCTACACGGGCAACCACGACGGCTCCATTCTGGCCTGGAAGGCGTTCTCCGAGGCCGACGACATCGCGGCCGAGCTGGTAGGCAAGGACCGCATGCGCCTGCCGGGCCTGCGCGGATTCTCCATGGCCGGGCAGTGGGTCGGCATGGGCGGCCTGATCCGTGCTGCGTCGACCGGCCGCTTCGTCGTGCAGTACCTCTGCGACGAGCTGGGACGCGGGTTCACGGCATCCGAAAGCCAGGGCGGCGAGCCATGGCATCCCGGAAAGCTCGGCCGGCTGCCGCAGCTCGACAGATGGTCCGCGCGCGGGGACACCCGCACATGAACACCGAGGAGAGCAGGTTCATGTCGCGTTCCGAACGAGAGCCGATTTCCGAACGACAGTCGATGATCATCATCGGCGCAGGGCTCGGCGGTCTGTCCACCGGCTGCTACGCCCGGATGAACGGCTACCGCACCCATGTCCTGGAGATGCATGAACTGCCGGGCGGCTGCTGCACGGCCTGGGACCGCGGCGACTTCACCCTGGACCCCTGTGTCAGCTGGCTCCTCGGCAGCGGCCCCGGCAATGAGATGCACCAGATCTGGCTGGAACTGGGCGCGTTGCAGGGCAAGGAGGTACGGCATTTCGATGTGTTCAACGTCGTGCGCGGCCGGTGCGGCCGGGCCGTGTACTTCTACTCCGACCCCGACCGGCTACAGGCCCATCTGACCGACATCTCGCCCGCCGACTCCACTCTGATCCGGGACTTCTGCAAGCAACTGCGCGCCTTCCGCAAATGCCTCGCGGTCTATCCGTTCCTCAAGCCCGTCGGGCTGATGCCGGCGCTGGAACGCTGGCGGATGCTGGCTTCCTTCGTCCCGTACTTCAACGTCGTGCGCAAATCCATCAGCGTACTGATGACCGACTACTCGGCGCGGTTCAAGGACCCCCTGCTGCGTGAGGCGTTCAACTTCATCCTGTACGAGAAGCATCCGGCGTTCCCGGTACTGCCGTTCCACTTCCAGCTCGCCTCGCACGCGAACCTCTCCGCTGGCGTCCCCGAGGGCGGATCGCTCGGACTGGCCGAGTCCATCGAGCGGCGCTACCGCAGGCTCGGCGGCGAAGTGACCTACAACGCCAAGGTCGAAAAGGTGCTGGTCGAGGACGACCGCGCGGTCGGGGTACGGCTGAGCGACGGCAGCGAACTGCACGCCGACATCGTCGTCTCGGCCTGCGACGGCCGCACCACGATGATGGAACTGCTCGATGGCCGCTACCTCGACGAGGAGTACCGCCGCCTCTACACCCGGACCATCCGCGAACCCGGCATGGTGTTCCCCGGATACTTCACACTCTTCCTCGGCCTCCGCCGGGACTTCCCCGACGCCGACCCCTGCACGACCTATCTGCTCGACGAAGCGGACGCGGCGGGCCTGACCGGAATACGTCACCCCAGCATCAACGTCCAGTTCCGCAGCAGGCATTACCCGGAACTCTCCCCACGCGGAACGAGCATCGCGTACGTCACCTACTTCTGCGACATCGCCCCCTGGCGAGCCCTGGACGAAGGACCGGAGCAGGCGACCCGGACCCGTGGCGGCCAGGAACTCCACACGCTGCCGGTACGCCACGGCCGCGGGTACTACGCGGCCAAGCGGCGGGCCCGCGACGTACTCGTCGCATTCCTGGAACGGCGCCACCCCGGTATCGCCGACGCGATCGCCGTGCGCGATGTGTCGAGCCCTCTCACACAGGTCCGCTACACGGGCAACTACGACGGCACAGTGCTCGGCTGGCAGCCCTTCGTGGAGAGCGGGGAAACGCTGGAGACGCTCATCAAGAAGCACGGCCCCGGCCTGCCGGGACTGCGCAACTTCTACCAGTCCGGCGTATGGGCGACGACGGGCGGACTGATCCGCGCGGCGGCGGCCGGCCGGCACGTCATGCAGTTCATCTGCCGGGACGACGGCCGGACATTCACCGCGTCCGTCGACGAGAGCGGGCCGCCCCCGACCCACCTCGTCGTTCCGGTGGGGCCCCGACCGGACACGCAGCGCGCCACGGGGAGCCGTTCGACCCCCGCCGAAAGGAAGGTAACGGGATGAGGATCAGGAAATGGGTGGTACGCGAGCACATCGAGGGCGTTCCCGACGTCGAGAAGGTCTATGAGCAGGTCGAGGAGGATCTCGACGTCGGCCTCGCCCCGGACGAGATGCTGCTGAGGACGCGTTACGTATCGGTGGACCCCTACCTCCAGGGCATCGCGCTGGACACTCCTCTCGGCGCGCACATGGGTGCCGACTCGATCATGGAGGTGCTGGAAGCCGGTCCGCTGGCGGCCCACCGGCCCGGTGACCTGGTGCAGGGGTTCGGCGGCTGGCGCACGCATCTCGTCAGCACCGGCGCGGCCACCCCCTGGCAGACCGGGACGTTCCCGATGGTCTTCCCGGCCTTCCGCCGCCTGGACCCCCGCTGGTACGACGACGCGCTTCCGCTCCCCACCGCATTGGGCGTCATGGGCGGCCCCGGCATGACGGCCTGGGGCACCCTGACCAAGTTCATGTCGGTCCGATCGGGAGACACCGTCGTGATCAGTGGTGCCTCCGGCTCCGTCGGCTCGCTGGTCGGCCAGCTGGCCAAGCTCGCAGGCGCCCGCGTGGTGGGCACCACCTCGACGACGGAGAAGGCGGAATACCTCGACGAGCTGGGATTCGACGCGGTCGTCGTCTACCGCCACGGGGACAGCCGCGAAGCGGTGCGGTCCGCTCTCACCCGGGCCGCACCGGACGGAGTCGACAAATACTTCGACAATCTCGGCGGCACCGTCACCGACGCCGTGTTCTCCATGCTCAACGTCGACAGCCAGGTGGCCGTGTGCTGGCAATGGGCCACCCAGGTCGGCGGGGAGGCAACCGGGCCACGGCTGCTTCCGTACATCATGTTCCCGCGCACATCCGTGCGCGGCATCTTCTCGCTGGAATGGTTCACCGAGCAGAACTGGCGCGCGCTCCACGACGAACTCGGCGGCAGGATCCGGCGGGGCGAGATCCGCTGCGGGCACACCCTCCACCACGGCTTCGAGAACATCCCGGACGCCTATCGGAGCCTCTACCAGGACACGGGAGCCAGTCGGGGGAAGGTGCTGGTCGAGCTCTGACTGCCGGATCCTGCGAACCCTCTTCCCGCTGCCTGCCCGTGCCCCGTATCTCGCCGTACCCGCGCATGCCTGGAGGTCCCGTGCCCCGCTCCGACGACACCGACGCGACGACCGGCCCGCCGTCGCTCCCTCTGCACCGTCTGAGGTTCGACCCACCCGGACCGCCCAGGCCCGTCGCGTTGCCCGACGGGACCCATGCCTGGCTGGTCAGCCGGTACGCCGACGTACGCATGGTCCTGACCGACACCCGATTCGGACGCGCACAGCTCCACACACCGGACGCCCCGTCCCTGTCGGGCGAATCCGGTCTGGTGGGCAGCCTCGACCTGATGTTCAACCAGGACGGCGAGGACCATCTGCGCCTGCGCCGCACCCTGCGGCGTGCGTTCACGCCGAGGGCCGTCGCCCACTGGCGGCCCTGGATCGCCTCGATCGTGGAACAGCGCCTGGACGAACTCGCCGACAGCACACCTCCGGTGGATCTGGTGGCCCGCTTCACCCTTCCGCTCCCCGTCGAGGTGATCAGCCGGCTGATGGGTCTCGACGCCCCGGCACGGGAACGTCTGCGCCACTGGACCCAGTACGCCTTCTCCGACGGCTCCCACCCCAAGGAGGAAATGGAATCGGCGCTGGCGGAATTCGCCGCTTTCGGAAGCGCGCTGCTGGCCGAGCGGCGAAATGCGCCGGGCGACGATCTGACCAGCGTGCTCGTCCGGGCCGCCGATGACGAGGGCGGTATCCCGGAGGGGCAACTGGTCGACCTCGTGTGCGGGCTGGTGGTGGGCGGACACGACAGCACGATGACGATGCTCGGCAACTCCCTGCTCTATCTGCTCGGCGAACGGCCGGAGAGCTGGCCCCGTCTCGGCGCGGACGAACAGGCCGCCGGGGTCGTGGCCGAGCGGCTGCTGCACCTGGTTCCGCTCGGCGACGACCGGGGGACCGCGCGCCACGCCGCCGCCGACGCGGAGGTCGGCGGCGTGACCATCCCGGCGGGCTCGGTGGTTCTCGCCGACTGCGGCATGGCCAACCGCGACCCCGATGTGTTCCCGCCCCGGCAGTTCGACGACCTCTTCACCCCCTTGGAGGCCCCCACCCTGTCGTTCGGCGCCGGCCCGCACTACTGCCTGGGCGCCTGGCTGGCCCGGCTCGAACTCCAGCTGTCCCTGCACCGTCTCGCCGCCCGCTTTCCCGGCCTCCGTCTGGCGCGACCCGCCGACGGAGTGGAGTGGCGACGCGGCACCACATCCCGCAGTCCTCAGCGGATCGCAGTCACTTGGTAGGAGGACGACTCCCGCAGCTCCGACCGGGGGACGGCTCCGGTGACGTGCGCAGGTGCTCTGAGGGTGTGCGCCCGCTCAGCGCAGGTGCACCGGCAGCGATTCGATGCCGTAGACGATCGACAGCTTGCGGAAGGCCAGGTCCTGGGGCGGGACGGCGAGGTGCATCCGGGGAAACCGCCGAGTCAGGGCCGGGTAGGCGGAGCGCAGTTCCATGCGCGCCAGTTCGGCGCCGATGCAGCGGTGGATTCCGTAGCCGAAGGCGAGATGCCCCGAGGTGTTGCGGTGCGGGTCGAAACGTCCGTCGTCCATGACGTACGACGTGTCGCGGTTGGCGCTGCTCAGTGAGCAGAGCACCATGTCGCCCCGGGGAATGACCACCCCCGCTATCTCTATGTCCTGGCGGGCGAACCGGGGGAAGGCGATCTGCACGGCGGAGAGGTAGCGCAGCACCTCCTCGACGAACGGCGCGGCCATTGCCTCGTCCGTCCGTACTTGCTCGAAGACGTCCTTGTTCTGCAGCAGCACGAGGGAGCCGAGGGCGATCGTGCTGGCGGTCGTCTCGAACCCGCCGGTGAGCACGCCGTCGGCGAGGCCCGCGAGTTCCTCGTCGTCGACGCTGTCGCCGTGCTCCTTCACGATCATGCCGAGCAGGCCGTCGCCCGGTTCCTCGCGCTGCATCTTGACCACATTCCTGAAGTACGCCAGCGACTCCGACATGGCGCCGAAGGGTGCGGTCGTCCCACCGAAGAGGTCGAAGCGGTCCATGGCCAGCTGCTGGAAGTCCTGGCGGTCCTCGTAGGGCACGCCGAGCAGCTCACAGATCGTGAGGGAGGGGATCGGCAGCGCGAACTCTGCCACCAGGTCGACCGGGCCCTGCCGGGCTTCCATCGCGTCGAGGCGCTCCTCGACGATGGCATCGATCCTGGGGGTGAGGCGACGCAGCCGGCGCATCGTGAATTCCGGGGTCAGGATGCGGCGCAGCCGCGTATGCACGGGAGGATCGCTGAAGCCGAGCCCGCCGGGGCTCTGCTCCGCGGCCACTCCGGCATTCGAGGCGAGGTGGGCGAAGTCGGTGCTGAACCCGTCGGCCGATCCGAGGACGGCTTTCGACTCCTCGTAGCCGGTGACCACCCAGGCGTCCATACCGAACGGCAGCGAGACCTTGGATACCGGCGTCTTCGCCCGGAGCCCGGCCAGTTTGTCCACCGGGTCCAGGCCATCCCTGCGCAGCAGCATCAGCAGCTCTTCGGGCAGCAGCCTGACCGTGGAAGAACCGATCCCGTACTTCTGGATCCTGGACAGGTAGGTGCGCCCGAGCCGGGCGGTGATACGAGAACGGAACGTCGTCCTCAACGTGCACTCCATCAGTCGTCGCGCGGTCCGCACACACGGTGCGGACATGAGAAGGCTTTGCAGTAGGCATGGATATGGACAATGGCCGGCGCCAACACGGAATGCGCCGAGAGACGTTGTGTCGCAGGGCAGGAACCGGAAGAGCGCTGGTAGCACACGGTAGCTGAGCGGGCGGAGTGGGCGGTCGGCATGTCTGCGCCGACAGGACCGGCCGACCGCCTCGGCAGCTGCTGCCGGGCTCCCGGCGGAACAGTGAACGCGCAGCGGGCCGGGGCAGCGGGAGCGCGCGTCACGGGCACGTCGGAGTGGTCAGCACATCCGTGTGCTCTTCGTGCTCAGCTTCGAAGTGCGTGGTAGTTCGCGCGGTCGTCGCCGGTGGGCAAGCATCGTCGGGCCTGCCAGGGATTTCTGGCAGAAGCGCAGAGGGCACGCTGCGTGAGGCGACTGGACCGCGCCAGTCCGACTGGATGCACAGAACTATGCTCGGAGGCCTGATCGAGACCGAGCGCCTGTCCTTACGCCCCAGTGAGATCTCCGACGTCGAGCCATTCGTCGAGCTTCATGCCGGCTCGAGAGTCAGCCGGTTCGTCGGATCCTTCTCCCGTCAACAGCATCTCGCACACTGAGTCATGACGGCAGGACCCCTCTCCGCAGGAGACGCACCGGAGCCAGGCCCGCAGGCGGTCCGCCGTCCGGACTCCGAAGGCCGTCCGGAACTGCCCGATGCCCCAGGCGGTTCCGGCGCGCTCCGGTCGCGAACCACCGGGCAGGACGTGGTTGCCACGGTCCGCAACGCTGTCTCCGGCAGACGCGATCAGGGGTGGTACTCATTCGGGGGATCAGCTCGGCAGTCTCCAGCGGTTGCCCTTCGCTGCCGCGACGAGCTCCGGCACCGTGCTGAACTTGACCCGCGGGCGGCCGTCGCCGAGGCCACGTGCCAGTTCGGCCCTGTCGATGGCGGCCAGTCCCCGGGCGTCGACTACATGACGGCTGCGGCTCCGGGCGAGGCGGATGAACGACTTGGGCGCACGCACCGGTGAAGGCAGCGCGCCGACGACGGCGTCGGCCAGAAGTGTGCCGACAGTCTCGGCGGCGCAGGCACGGTTGGCTACGATGCCGCCCGAGGGCCCGCGCTTGATCCAGCCGACGACGTACGTCCCGGGCCGACCCGTCACGCGACCGCCCTCGTGCGGTACAGTGCCGCCCGCTTCGTCGAAGGGCAGTCCCGCCACCGGCACACCGCGGTAGCCGACTGCCCGCAGGAGCATGCCGGCCGGTATGTCCAGTTCGCCCGGACTTCCCGTCACGCGCATGGCTCGGACGGTGTCGTCGCCGAGCACCTCCACGGGTGCGGAGTGGAAGCGGAAGACGATGCGCCGTTCCGGCTCGGTGTGCGCGACCAGTCCACCGTCTCGCGGGCCGTACCCCGCAGCAGCGCGGCCTTCTCGTCCGGCGCCGCGCTGTCGATCGTCGCACCGGTCCGCGGATCGTGGTCGTCGACGACCAGCTCCACGCCCGGCAGGTGCTTGAGGGCGAGCAGCTCGGACGCGCTGTACGCCGCATGCTCGGGTCCGCGCCGTCCGAGCAGGACCACCTCGCGCACCCTTGCGGTGCGCAGGGCCGCGAGTGCGTGGTCGGAATGTCCGAACCGGCCAGCGCCGAAGGGTCTGTGACGAGGATGCGGGCGACGTCGAGGGCGACGTTGCCGTTGCCGGCCACGACCACCCGCTCGGCGGACAGGTCGATGGCATCCGCACGTTTGGCCTTGTCACGCCGATAGAGGTGCCCTGTCCTCGTCGTCGCGGGGCAGAAGCCGGTCGAGGACGGCTGAGGCCGGCGCAGCATCGAGTGCTCGGACTCCGGTGAGGTCGGCGACGCTGATGGCCCCGTCCGGTCGAGGTGGAGGCGTCTTGAGTACCTGACCTGCCGGGATGTCGATGGACTCGGTGACTGCCCCGACCCGTACGGCATGGCCGAAGTCGCCATGGTCGAGGCACTGGGCGTGGTCGTCCGTGGCGATCAGATGCGCTCGGCCGAACAGGGCTGCGGGGAGTTCGTTCTTGTGTGGCATGTCTGTGCCGATTCCCGTCACTTGCGCGCCGTCGCGCACCTGCACTGTGTTCAGGACCGGCGTGGTCGCAGGCGTGGTGGTGATGATCATGGCTGCGCCCGCTGCCTCCCGTGCTGTTGCGGGGCGTGCGTTCAGGCCGTGTGCGTCGAGCCACTGGCAGGCGGTGTGGGCGCTCTGGGAACTCCGGCCGTGGACGAGCACCGTGGTGAGCGGGCGGAGCCGTGCGAGCCAGAGTGCCTGGAGGCGGGCTTGTTCGCCGGTACCGACGACGGCGAGCGTAGCGGCGTCGCGGCGGGCCATGGCGTGGGTGATGAGGGCGCCGACGGCGGCTGTGCGCACTGCGGTGAGCAGGCCTCGGTCGCACAGCACCGCAATAGCTTCGCCGGCACCGTCGCGCAGGACTGCGCTGACCGAGGAGAGGCGGCGGTCGTCCGCCAGGACCTTCTCGTAGGGGCCGAAAACGTCCTTGGCGGACGGGTTCTCGACCGAATCGCGCCGAACCCGATGGTGACCCTCAATCACGCCGTCGCCGTCGCGATGACCGACGGGCCGCGCGCCGGCCTGGAACTGCTGGAGAGCCTGGACGCTGACGGCCGCATGGCCAGGCATCACCGCCCGAACGCCGTCCGCGCCCACCTGCTGGAGCTGGCCGACGACAACTCCGCCGCACGCGACGCCTATCTGCACGCCGCCGAACGGACCACCAGCCTGCCCGAGCAGCGCTGTCTGCTCGACCGGGCCGACCGGCTTCGCCCAGGCCGCTGCCGGCCTGACGCGGCATCCTGAGACCAAGACGGTGGCCAAGAAGCTCAGGCTTTCACCCCCTTGGCCACGGTGCTCGCGACCAGCTGCGTCACACTGGTGTTCCCGTCACCGTACGAGCGAGGCGACCCGATGGCTTTGCAGTTCAGCGCCACCAACCCCGAACACCCCGCGTTGCTTCTCGAACTGCCCTGGCACCTGCCGCTCGAAGAGTGGCCGGAGAAGCATCTGGTGACGCTGCCGCGAGGCATCTCCCGCCACGTCGTTCGCTATGCCCGAGCGGGGGCCGACGTGGTGGCGGTCAAGGAGCTCGCCGAACGGCCGGCGGTGCGCGAGTACGAGCTTCTGCGTACCCTTGCCCGGCTGGGGATACCCGCGGTGGATCCACTCGCGGTGGTTACCGGGCGCACCGGCAGCGACGGGGGACCGCTGGAGCCGGTGCTGATCACCCGTCATCTCAACGGGTCCCTGCCTTATCGCTCGATGTTCGAGACGACCATGCGTCCGACCACGATGCACCGGCTGATGGACGCCCTCGCCGTACTCCTGGTCCGGCTGCATCTGGCGGGGTTCGCCTGGGGCGACTGCTCGCTGTCCAACACGCTCTTCCGCCGGGACGCCGGCGCCTATGCCGCCTACCTTGTAGATGCGGAGACCGGCGATGTGCACAGCCGACTCAGCACAGGGCAGCGTGAATACGACATCGATCTGGCCCGGGTGAACATCAGTGGAGAGATGCTCGACCTGGAGGCCGCCGGCGCACTCCATCCCTCGGTGGATCCGATCGCGTTCGGCGCAGAGATCTGTCAGCGGTACGAGGAGCTGTGGAAAGAGCTGACCCGCACTTCGGTCTATCCCGCCGGTAAGTATCACTACATCGAACGTCGTGTGCGCAGGCTCAATGATCTCGGCTTCGATGTCGCCGAGATGCAGATCGTCAACTCCGCGAACGGTGACACGATCACATTCGTCCCCAAGGTTGTCGACGCAGGCCATCATCAGCGTCAGCTGCTTCGCCTCACCGGGCTCGATGCCGAGGAGAACCAGGCCCGGCGGCTCCTCAACGACCTCGAGAGCTGGATGGCGACACAGGAGGACTACGCGCCGGGCGACTCGCTCGGCGCCCGTGCGGAGGTGCTTGCACACCGCTGGGTCCGCGAGGTCTTCAGGCCCACGGTGCGTGCCGTTCCGCAGGATCTCCGGAGCTCCATGGACCCGGCCGAGCTCTATCACGAGCTGCTGGAACACCGGTGGTACATGTCCGAGCGGGCACAGCTGGACGTCGGTCTGGAAGCGGCCGTGGCGGACTTCATCACCACTGTTCTTCCCGGCCGCGACACCGAAGCGCCGCCGACGAGCGATTCTCCGTAACCCGCGTGACTCCGTCCACAACCCGCGTGACTCCGGCCACCGGGCGCGCCCAACGGTCGTCGCGCACTGTGCCGAGGGGGTCGCCCAGCGTGTGTGGAGGGTGTACAAAGAGGGCATGACCGGACGGTACGGCCGCCGACGCTCGGTTCTCAAGATGCGAACTGTCGCAGGTCAGGTCTTTCTCCTGCAGGTGGCGATTGTCGTGTTGCTCGTGGCCGCAGCCGTGGCGGCGCTCGTGCTGCAGTCCCGAGCCGACAGCGAAAGAGAAGCCCGCAGCCGTTCGGTCGCTGTCGCCGAGGTCTTTGCCGATTCACCGGGGATCGAGGCAGCGCTGAAGAGCCCGAACCCGACCGCGGTGCTGCAGCCGTTGGCCGAGAGGGCCCGGAAACTCTCGGGAGTCGACTTCATCGTCGTGTTGAACCGGGCCGGAATCCGCTACACCCACCCCCTGCCCGACCGGATCGGGAAGAAGTTCGTCGGCAACCTGGAGCCCGCGCTGAACGGCGGCATCGTCGTCGAGAAAATCACCGGAACCATTGGCCCACTCGTACAGGCAGTGGTGCCCGTCATCGGCAGTGATGGCACCGTTGTGGGCCTCGTGTCCGCCGGAATCACCATCGACCGCGTGGGCGGCGTCGTCGAGCAGCAGTTTCCTCTCCTGTTCGGATCCGCCGCGGGGATCCTGCTGATCACCACGGCCGGGACGGCGCTGATGAGCAGACGGCTGCGCCGCCAGACCCACGGCCTCGGCCCCACCGAGATGACTCGGATGTACGAGCATCACGACGCCGTCCTGCACGCGGTGCGGGAGGGCGTGCTCATCATCGGCGGCGACGGTCGGCTGCTGCTCGCCAATGACGAGGCCCGTCGGCTGCTCGGCCTGCCGACGGACGTGGAGGGACGTGCGACGACCGAGCTGGGGCTGGATCCGGTCACCACGGAGCTGCTGGTCTCGGGGAGGACCGTGACCGACGAAGTGGTTCCGGTCGGCGAACGCTTGCTCGCTGTCAACCAGAGGCCGACCGACCGGGACGGCGGCCCGCCCGGCAGCGTCACGACACTGCGTGACACCACCGAGCTCCGGGCACTCACCGGCAGGGCCGATGTGGCGCGGCGGCGGCTGAATCTGCTGTACGAGGCCGGCGCGGAGATCGGCACCACCCTCGACGTGGTGCGCACGTGCGAGGAACTGGCGGAGTTCGCGAGGGCCCACTTCGCCGACTTCGCCACCGTCGATGTGGCGGAGGCCGTACTGCGCGGCGAGGAGCCGACGGCCGCGGGCACGGATGAGGGGTGGCGTCGTACCGCCTTCGGCGGCCTCCGGGAGGACACGGCGCTCTATCCCGTCGACTCGGTGATCCGCTTTCTGCCGACCACGCCCATGGGGGCCGGCCTGCGCAGGGGTGAGGCGGTGCTCGACGCGGATCTGGCGGCCTTCTCCGGGTGGCAGCAGCAGGATCCCGCACGGGCCCGGCAGCTCGTCGACTACGGATTCCACTCGATGATCGCGATTCCGCTGCGCGCCCGCGGTGCCATTCTGGGCGTTGTCCTGTTCTGGCGTTCGGCGAAGTCCGAGCCGTTCGAGGACGAGGACCTGTCCGTCGCCGAGGAACTGGTCGCCCGGGCCGCGGTGAGCATCGACAACGCCCGCCGTTACACCCGCGAGCACACCATGGCGGTGACCCTGCAGCGCAGCCTGCTGCCGCGCGGTGTCCCGGAACAGAGCGCCATCGACGTCGCCTACCGGTACGTGCCCGCACAGGCCGGACTGGGCGGGCTCGGCGGTGTCGGCGGGGACTGGTTCGACATCATCCCGCTGTCCGGCGCCCGCGTCGCGCTCGTGGTGGGCGATGTCGTCGGCCACGGACTGCACGCCGCCGCGACCATGGGGCGCCTGCGCACGGCGGTCCACAACTTCTCCACGCTGGACCTGCCGCCCGACGAAATCCTGTGGCACCTCGACGAACTGGTCGCCCAGATCGACCAGGACGAGGCCGTCGACAGCGCCGACGCGGGAGTCACCGGCGCCACCTGCCTCTATGCGATCTACGATCCGGTGTCCGGGCGCTGCACCATGGCGCGGGCCGGTCACCTCCAACCGGTGATCGTCAGCCCGGACGGCACCTCGGTATTCGCCGATGTGCCCGGCGGCCCGCCGCTGGGGCTCGGGGGGCTGCCCTTCGAGACCCTCGAAGCGCCGCTGCCCGAGAACAGCCGCCTGGTGCTCTACACGGACGGTCTCGTCGAGGACCGGCACCGGGACATCGACGAAGGGCTGGCGCTCCTGCGCCGGACCCTCGCCGAGAACGCCGACCGGACCCCCGAGGAGACCTGCGAGGCGGTCCTGCGCACCCTCGTGCCCGAGCGCGCCTGCGACGACATCGCGCTGCTCGTCGCCCGTACACGCAGGCTGGACGCCGCGGACGTGGTCCAGCTGGACGTACTGTCCGACCCTTCATCGGTGCCCCGGGTACGGGTCGAGGTGTCCCGCAAGCTGGCCGAGTGGGATCTGGCGGAGGAGGCGTTCACCACGGAGCTGATCATCAGTGAACTGGTCACCAATGCCATTCGTTACGCCACGGGCCCCATCGGTGTACGGCTGCTCCGTGACCGCTCCCTGATCTGCGAGGTCTCCGACCACAGCAGCACCTCGCCTCATCTGCGGCAGGCTGCCACCACGGACGAGGGGGGCCGCGGGCTGTTCCTCGTCGCTCAGTTCGCCGACCGATGGGGGACTCGCTACACGGACCACGGCAAGGTCATCTGGACGGAACAGGCGCTGCCGGCTGTCCCGCCGCCGAGCAGCCCATCCGTTCCGTGACGCCGCCCCGGCGCGCGGCCCGGCGGCCTCCTTCGAACCAGGCAGGTGCAGACCCCTCAGGCCCGGCGTGCCAAGGCTCGGGCCGAGGCCCGAAGGCCCCGGGACGCCTACGTCAGGGTGAGAGCGAGCACGGCCCGGTCGTCGCTCGCTCCGGCCGCCGACCACTTGTCCGTGTCGTCCCTGATGAAGGACACGAGAGCCTCGGGGTCCAGAGGCCTGCGGCCGTTACCGAAGTGATCCGTCAGCCGGTCCATCACCGGATAGAACTCGCCCCCCGCGTTCCGCGCCTCGCTCACCCCGTCCGTGTACAGAAGGATCACTTCCCCTGCCCGCAGTGGGTGAGTGGTGACCTCCGCGCTCCCGAGGCTCAGGTTGCCCAGCCCCAGAGGAAGTGCAGGGGCGGTACGAAGCCGTTGCGTGCCGTGCGGCGTGAGCAGCAGCGGTGACGGATGTCCGCGATCGACGATCCTCACCGAGCCTCCCTCGGGTGGGAATTCCAGAATGAGAGCCGTGACGAACAGCTCCTCGTCGCCTGCCGGGCATCCGGCATTGCGGGCGATACTGAGCTCAAGGTGTTCCGCGAGACGGCTCAGGTCCGTCCACTCGTGGGCGGAGACCCGGAAGCTCCCCAGGACAGCGGCGACCGTCTGAACGGCATCCAGCCCTTTCCCGCGTACGTCACCGAGGACGACCCGCACGCCGAACGGGGTCTCGCACAGGTCGTAGAGGTCACCACCGACGAGCGTGCCGCCCTCACCCGCCTCGTAGAAGCCCGCTGCCCGTACCGGACCGAGCCGTTCCGGGAACGGGCGCAGCAGCGTCGTCTGCATGGCCTCGGCAACCGAGCGGGCGTGGACCAGGCTGGCCTCGGCCCGGATCCGCTGCCGGGACAGCGCGACGCTGGCGACGCCGATCAGTGCGGTGGCGATGTAAATGGCCACATGGTGCTGCTCCGCGAAGTGCCCCGGGCGCAGGGAGGCCATCCACATCTCCAGCCCCAGACATACGACGGTCATCCCGGCGGTGTGCCGCGGGCTCCGGGTGGCGGCCGCCAGGGGCGGGGCTCCGACGAGCAGGAAGCTCAGCGGCTCGCTGCTGTGGAGCAACGCCAGATCCACCAGCACGTCCACGGCAATGAGCAGCAGGGGAAGCCACCAGACCCACGTCCTGTCGCCACCGGGCCGAGGACGCCACCGCGGTAGGCCCTTGATCCCTCCCGCCCCGCCTTCACCGGCATGTGACATATGGGAACCCTATGCGCATTTCGTATCCTTCCTCCATTGCTGAGCTGACCCACTGGCTGTCTTCCGCGGCACCACCCACTGTCGTAGCCGCGGATCGCGGAGGCCGCGCCGACGGCACCGTCGTGCCCGCTTCGCGTCCGAAGTTGTTCTGCCCGGTCGGGAGCTGTCGGCATGCAGGGATCACGGCGTGGGTGAGCAGGCGGGGGCGCGGGGTGTGGTGACGATCGCAGGCGCGGGCTCATAGGCGGACGACGACGAGGGCGATGTCGTCACTGGCGCCGCCGCTGACGCCGAGGTGGGCCGGCAGGGCATCGGCGAGGCGTTCCGGGCCCAGTCGCCGGTAGCTGCCATCGTGTCCCGCTCTTTCGAGTCGAGGGCCCGGCGCAGCGAGGCGTCCAGGTTCCGCACACCGTCCGCGTCGGGGTCCGCCGGATTGTCCGGGAAGGCTTCGAAGAGGTGCTGCCCGATCAGATCCTGCCTGCTCCGGGCGGCCGCCCGCAGATACGCCTCGTTGACGTCGACGATCACAGAGTCGGGGTCCAGTACCAGGTACGGACTGGGCGTGGCTGCGAACAACCCCCTGTAATCGATCTGCGGTGTCACGGGTCCCGTGCCGGCCTTCCGGTGCTCGAGGTGTTCTCGCCAATCTACGAAGCGAGTGGCGTCCGCGCCCGCCCTGATCCGCCATCCGCTGCCATCACGGAAAGGACGGCGGCCGCGAGCGCATGCCCTCGGCGGGAGTGGCTGAAGAGGCGGCCGGGCTGTTCGCGGTGGACGGTCCGTCGCCGGTCTGTGCGCAGGTGCCTGCGAGTGCTCCGGCCGAAAAGGTGAGGAGCACCGCCGTCACGAGACCGAAAGCCGGCTCGGCGCGGCGAACTCACGTCTGTGCCCGCCTCTTGACGGGACGTGACCACTTCACGGAATGTGTGGTGGGCCTGAGCCGCACCCGCACCGGAGGCGTACGTGAGACGTTGGAAGACTCGAAGCGCAGTGACCGCCGCCGCGGCGGCACTGCTCCTGGGAACAGTGCAACCTGCCGTGGCATCCGCCGTCGTGACAACGTTGTCAACACCCAAGGCCGGCGCGCAGCTCGTCGACGATCCCGCCGATTACGTCGATCCGCTCATCGGCACGGGACGCGGCGGTTCGACCGTGGGCGAGATCAACAACTTTCCCGGTCCTTCGGTCCCGTTCGGGATGATGCAGTTCTCACCCGATACACCCGGTTCGTACGCCGGGTACCAGTACCACAGCGACCGGATCCGAGGCTTCAGCATCGATCACGCCTCGGTCGGCTGCACGGCCTTCGGAGATGTGCCGATCCTGCCGGTGACCGGTGACCGGTGACGTCGGTTCGGCGCCGTGGGACCGTACCGAGCACTTCTCGCACACCGGCGAAGAGGCCGAGCCCGGCTATTACGCGGTCACGCTCGACGACTCGAAGGTCCGCGCCGAGCTGACCGCGTCCACGCGTACCGGCCTCGCCGCGTTCACCTTTCCCGAAGATGGCAAGGCGGCGCAGGTCCTGGTCAAGGGTGGTGGGAGCCTCGCCGGAGACAAGAAGGCCGACATGCGGATCGTCGGTGACCGGCAGGTCACCGGCTCCGCCACCACGGGCAACTTCTGCGGCAAGGGCAACGAATACACCGTTCACTACGCGATCACCTTCGACCGTCCATTCACCGCGCACGGCACCTGGGACGGAAAGTCCGTATCGAAGGACAGCGATACGGTGGATGCGCCCAAGGCCGGCGCATATCTGACGTTCGACACCGCCGAAGCGCGCACGGTGCGCGCCAAGATCGCCATGTCGTACGTGTCTGTGGACGGCGCCCAGGCCAACATGGCGTCCGAGGTGCCCGGTTGGAGCCTGGATGAGCTGCGGGAGCAGACGAGGGACCGGTGGACCAAGGAGCTCCGCAAGGCGCGGGTCGCGGGCCGGAGCGCCGATGAGCTGAAGACGTTCTACACCGCGCTCTACCACTCGCTGATGCACCCGAACACGTTCAACGACACCGACGGCCGCTACATCGGCTTCGACGACAAGGTCCGTACGCTGCCCAAGGGTCGTACTCAGTACGCCAACTTCTCGGACTGGGACACCTACCGCTCTCTCGCCCCTCTTCAGGCCCTGCTGTGGCCCAAGGAGGCGAGCGACATGGCGCAGTCCCTGGTCAACGACGCCGAACAAGGCGGATGGTGGCCGCGCTGGCCGCTCGCGAACAGCTACACGGGACAGATGACCGGCGACAACTCCGTGCCCCTGATCGCCAGCCTGTACGCCTTCGGCGCCCGCGACTTCGACCTCAAGACCGCGCTGAAGTACCTGGTCAAGGGCGCGACGACGGTGGACGGCACTCCGGGCGCCTACCAGGAGCGTCCGGACATCGCCAACTACATCGAGCGCGGCTACGCACCCAACAACGACGCCTCGCGCGGCGACCATCAGCGCGTCGGTGGGTCGGTCACGCTGGAATGGGCGATCGACGACTTCGCCATCGCGCAGCTCGCCCGCGCCGCCAAGGACACGGACACCGCGCGGACTTTCACACGTCGCGGCCAGAACTGGCAGAACATCCTCAACCCCGCCACCGGCTATCTCCAGCCGCGCGGCGAGGACGGCCGTTTTCCGGACGGGCCCGGCTTCCAGCCGCCCCCGGAAGGCAAGTTCGGCCAGGACGGCTTCGACGAAGGGAACGCCGCACAGTACAACTGGCTCGTACCGCAGAACACCGCCGGTCTGATCGCGGCCATGGGCGGCCGGGACGTCGCCTCCGAGCGGCTCGACACATTCTTCACCAAGCTCAACGCAGGTCCGAACGAGCCGTACATGTGGGCCGGCAACGAGATCAACTTCGGTGTGCCGTGGGTCTACAACCACCTCGGTATGCCGTGGAAGACGCAGAAGGCGGTACGGGACACCGCCACGACCCTGTTCAGTCCCACTCCGGACGGCGAGCCGGGCAATGACGATCTCGGCGCACAGTCCTCGTGGTACGTCTGGGCCGCTCTCGGTCTCTATCCTTCGACTCCAGGTACGCCCGATCTCACCGTGCACAGTCCGTTGTTCGAACGGGCCGTGCTGGACCTGCCGGGGGGCGGCGCCGATCTGGACATCCGGGCTCCGAAGGCTTCGACGGACACTCCGTATGTGCATGACCTCAAGCTCAACGGCCGCAACTGGGAGCGCACTTATCTGCCGCAGTCGGTGGTGACGAACGGCGGACGACTCGACTTCTCCCTGTCCGGCACACCGGACACCGGCTGGGCGACCTCAAAGAAGGCGGCGCCGCCGTCGTACCGCACGGGTGAGCGTGCCTTCCTGGCCAACGCGACCCCCAGCCGGACCACCGCCGAGCCAGGCGGAGACGGAGCGGAACTCACGGTCGCCGCGCAGCGCCTCGCCGGGCGTGACCGGACCTTGACGGTCACCGCCAAGGCGCCGAAGGGCCTGACCGTGAGCCCGGGAAGTACCGGGCTGAAGCTCGATCCCGCGACCGGTTCGGGCAGCGCGGCGCTGACGGTGACGGCCGGGCCGGAGACCGCAGAGGGCTATTACGAAGTGCCGCTGACCGTGTACGGAAGCGGACAGGCCGATCCCGTACAGCTGTTCGCGATCGTTCTGGTCGCATCGAAGGGCAGCCTTTCGGCCGCCTACGACAACACGGGGCTGTCCGACGACGCGGATCACGGCCAGGGCGACTACGACGGGGACGGGAACAGCTACTCGCGCCAGGCGCTGTCGGCGGCCGGGCTGAAGGGCGGAACGCGTCTGGACATCTCGGGCACCTCCTTCACCTGGCCGGCCGCGCCGCAGGGCCGGCCGGACAATGTCGCCGCAGACGGCCAGACGATTGATCTGACCGCCGCCGCGAAGGACGCCGAACGGCTGCTGTTCGTGGGATCGGCGACCGACGGCGATCACGAGGGCAGTGCCACCGTGACCTTCACCGACGGCAGTACGGCGAAGGCGGATCTGTCGTTCGGCGACTGGACCAAGCCCGGCGGCGGCACGGACCCGGTCCTCGGTAACGCACTCGTCGCGCGGGCCGACCATCGGAACCAGGCCGGAGGCAACGGCTCCGCTGTTTATGTCTTTGCCACCACACCGTTCCAGGTCCCGGAGGGCAAGCGGATCAAGAGCGTGACGCTTCCTCACAACCTTGACCTGCACGTATTTGCCACCGGGCTCGGCTGACGCGAGCACGGTACGGGGTGCGGCGCGGGCCGGAGCAGCCGTCGGGGCTGCCGGTCCGCGCGGCCGTGTCCGCCGGTGGCTCGCGAGGCGGGACGCAGGTCGCGGCGTTACGCTGCCGGGGGGCCGCACACCCGGCGAGTTGGCTGAACATTGCGTAGACTAGTTAGGTGACTGAGGCATCTAGTGGGGGAGACCGGTAGGAATCCCTCCGTCCTCTTTGCGAGGCTCGCCATGGCAGACACCGAGACCGTCTCCTTCCCGCAGGACCGCACCTGCCCGTACCACCCGCCGACGGAATACCGGCCACAGAACGACGGGCAACGGCCGCTGTCTCCCGCCAGACTCTTCGACGGCCGCCGGGTGTGGCTGGTGACCGGGCACGCCGAGGCGCGTGCGCTGCTGGTCGACCGGCGATTGTCGGCCGACCGGGAGAACCCCGAGTTCCCGGTGTTCACCGAGCGGGTGGCCCGGAGCACCAGACGGCGTATCGAACTGATCGGCGTCGACGACCCCGAGCACAACGCACAGCGCCGGATGCTGATCCCGAGCTTCTCCGTGAAGCGGACCGCCGCATTGCGGCCGAGGATCCAGGAGACCGTGGACCGGCTGCTGGACGCCATGATCGAGCAGGGCCCGCCCACCGATCTGGTGAGCGCCTTCGCGCTGCCCGTTCCCTCGATGGTGATCTGTGCGCTTCTCGGCGTTCCGTACGCCGACCACGACTTCTTCGAGTCCCAGTCGCGCAGGTTGCTGCGCGGCCCCGGGGCCGCGGATATCGAGGCCGCGCGGGCGGCGCTCGACGAGTACTTCCGGTCACTGATCGAGCGCAAGCGGTCCGACCGGGGCGAGGGGCTGCTCGACGAGCTCATCGCTGAGCAGCTCGACACCGGGGCCATCAGCCGTGACGAACTGGTCCAGCTGGCCGAGATCCTGCTGATAGCGGGCCACGAGACGACCGCGAACATGATCTCGCTGGGCACGTTCACTCTCCTTCAACATCCGGTCCAGCTGGACCGGATGCGCACATCCGAGGACCTGATGCCCGCCGCGGTGGAGGAGTTGCTGCGATTCCTGTCCATCGCGGACGGCATCTCACGGGTGGCGACGGAGGACATCGAGGTGGGTGGGGTGACCATCCGGGCAGGTGAGGGCGTCGTACTGTCCACTTCGGTGATCAACCGGGACGAAGCCGCGTACCCGTCGCCGGACGAACTGGACCTCGGCCGGCAGTCGCGCCACCATGTCGCCTTCGGCTTCGGGATCCATCAGTGCCTCGGTCAGAATCTTGCGCGGGCCGAGCTGGAGATCGCGCTGCGCACCCTCTTCGACCGGCTGCCGGGGCTGCGGCTGGCGGCACCCGTCGACGAGATCCCGTTCAAGCCCGGCGACACGATCCAGGGCATGCTCGAACTGCCCGTGGCGTGGTGACCGGACCCCTCCTGGAAAGGATGCTGTGGTGATGCGGATCAGTATCGACAGGGATGTATGCATCGGCGCCGGCCAGTGCGCGCTGACCGCGCCGAAGGTCTTCACCCAGGACGACGACGGCTTCAGCGAACTACTGCCGGGCCACGAGGAGGACGTGGCTGACCCGATGGTCAAGGAAGCCGCCCGCGTCTGCCCGGTGCAGGCGATCACGGTGGAGTAGGGGAGCGGCGGAGCTCCGGCTACGGCTGCTGAAGCCAGTCCGTGTAGTGCGTGGGGGCACGGTCGGCGTCCGCCGGCGCGGTCAGGACATCTCCGGTGGCCATGGCGAACATGCCCGCCCGGTCGTCGGTGACCACGCGGCGGCCGTCGGGACGTGCGGCCAGAGTGATCCGACCGAGCTCGTCGAGTGGGAAGACGTCAGGGCCCGCGATGTTCCGGATGCCCTGCAACGGCGTTTCGGACGCGGCCCGCACGACAGCCGCGGCGACGTCGGAAGCAGCGATCGGCTGCAAGGGGGTGGTAGGCAGACGGACGGTGTCGCCGTCGGTCGTCCAGGACAGGACCGCTTCGACGAACTCGAAGAACTGCGTGGCGCGCACGATCGAGTACGGCGTCGGTGCGTTCTTGAGGATGGTCTCCTGGGCGACCTTGGCCCGGTAGTAGTCGTACTGCTGCACGTGGTCCACGCCGACGATCGAGAGAATCACATGGTGGCGGACACCGGCCGCCTCCGCCGCCGCCGCGAGGTTGTTCATCGACGTTTCGAAGAAGTCGATGGACGATTCGTCGAATGCCGGGGAGTTCGTCAGGTTGATCACCACATCGGCGCCCGCGAGAACCCGCTCCAGACCTTCGCCGCTGATCACGTCGACTCCGGTGGACAGCGAAGCGGGTACGACATCGTGGCCGGCCGCTCTCAGCCGCTCGACCACCTGTGTGCCGATCAGGCCGCGTCCCCCCAGGACTGTGAACTTCATGGCGCACCCTTCGTCGAGTGTTTCAGGGCCCCGCGGGCGTCCGGGGCACAAGCTCCGTCCCGTACGCCCTTCGTCGTAGAAGCCTTCCACACTGCGCTTGGCGCGGCTCGTTCTGCGGGCCCGGACGCCCAGGGCTCACCCCACCCGCGGCTCGCCCGCGGGTGCGCCACTGTCCTGCTCGCGCGCAGGGGCCGCGCCCCGTCCGGGCCTGTCGTCGGCCGGGGCGTCCGCCACCGACGGCACCACCTCCGGAGCGGGAATCGAGCGGACCAGCAGACTGACCGCGCACGCCACCGTGGTCACCGTCATCACCAGGTACATGACCCGGTAGTCCAGCACCCCGATCAGCGCCGCGCCCGCCGTGAGCGACAGGGTCTGCGCCCCGTCCTTCGCGGTGTTGACCGTGGCGTTGACGCGGCCCTGCATCCGGGCCGGTGCGTACAGGTGCACCGCCGCCCCCAGTACCACGGCCACGAACGGCAGGCCCGCACCGATGAGCGTCGTCCCGACGAGGAAGAACGTCACATCGCGTGAGACGCACAGCAGCAGCCCCACCGCCACGAGTCCGTAGCCCACGCAGCTGGTACCGACGTCCCCCAGCCGCCGTATGACCGTCCCGGAGACCAGACCGCCGAGCGCGGAACCGGCGCCCTGGATCGACGCCATGACCCCGACGAACGCCGCCGGGCGGCCCAGGCCGTGATCGACGGCGGCGAAGGCCGCGGTCTCCAGCATGCCGATGCCGCCGAGGAAGACGACCATCGCCAGCGTCAACCGGAACAGCAGCGGTGTGCCGCGCAGATACCGCAGGCCGGCGGTGAGGGAGGTGCCGAAGGACTCCTCGACGGGGTCCGGTTCCGACTCGACCACCTTGACCGAGCCGATCAGCAGCGCGGCCGCGCTCAGTGTGAGCGCCCCCAGCACGGCCAGCGCGACGCCGCCGAAGGCCACGTACACCCCGGCGCCCGCCACCGGGGAGGCGATGCGTACGCCCTCCCTGGTGGCGATGAGGAGCGACCTGGCCTGGACCGCGTCGGACGACGGCAGCAGGTCCTTCAACAGCGCCTGCCGGGCGGGGGTGGAGACCAGCACCCCGTAGGCGAGGGCGACCACATAGATGATCCACAACTGGCCGGAGCCCCGGACGGCCAGCAGCGACAGCACGAGGACCGCCATCCCGCCGTACATCTTGACCAGCAGCGGTTTGCGGTGCACCCGGTCCACGAGGTGCCCCAGCAGGGGCGCGGACAGGCCCGGCACGGTGAGCGCCAGCATGACCAGACCGGCGGCGGCGTTCGAGCCGGTGAGATCCTTCGCCCAGATGGCGAGTGACAGAAACATGGCGCTGTCCCCGAAGCTGGAGACCGCCTCGCCGGCGAACATCCGACGGAACTGCGCATTGCGGCGAAGAAGCGCCCACACGGCTGACCTCCACTGCTGGCTGGGGATACGGCCGGGGAAGGCACCCGTACGACGACGGTTCCTTCCCCGGCCCTGGGTCGGTGAGCTCTCAGTTCTCGCCCATGGCCACCCGCAGGCTCCTGGGGCGCATGTCCGTCCAGACCGCGTCGATGTGGGCCAGGCACTCCTCGCGCCCACCGCTGAAGTCCGTGCGATGCCAGCCGGCCGGGACCGGCCGCCCTTCGGCCCAGAGGCTGTACTGCTCCTCGTCGTTGTGGACCACGCTGTACCGGGTGCCGGTCGTCTGCTCGCTCATGATTGCGCTGCCTTTCCTGACTGACGGTTGAATCGACTGGAGGATTTGTTCGGGCGCACGACTTGCTCAGGGACGTCTCAGGCGCTCCTCGACGATCCGCCGCACCCCGTTGCGGTCGGTCTTCCCCGAGGCGTTGCGCGGCAGTTCGTCGAAGAACAACAGGCGCCCCGGCCGCATGTGGACCGGCAGGTCCCGCCGCAGGCGTTCACGCAGCGCGGCCTCGGCGGCCCCTGGGCCCACGGGTTCGCCGTCCCCGGACCCGCACACCACGGCGAGATGCAACTCGGCCCGCCCACGCAGTGCTTCGGTGAGCAGGGCGACCGCCTGCGAGACGCCCGGGGTTCGCTCGGCGACCGACTCGATCTCGCCCAGCTCGACCCGGTGCCCCCGGATCTTCACCTGGTCGTCGATCCGGCCGTGGAAGAAGAACTGCCCGTCGGCACCGATCCGCACTATGTCGCCGGTCAGATAGGCACGGGAGCCGTCGGGGCCGGTGGTGAAGGACCGGGCGGTGAGGCCGGGCTCACCGACGTAGCCGCGCGCCACGCCGACCCCGTAGAGGCAGAGCTCACCGACCTCACCCTCGGGAACGGGCTGCCGCGACCCGTCCAGCACCTGGGCGCTCAGACCGGTGATCGGTACGCCGATCGGCAGCGGGTCCCGGTAGGGCGGACGGACCTCGGTGCACAGGCCGCAGACGGTCGTCTCGGTGGGGCCGTACCCGTTCCACAAGGTACCGACGACCCCGTCCAGCTCCTTGGCCAGCGCGGCGGGCAGCGCCTCCCCGGCGCTGACCAGGTGGGTGAAGGCCCGCTCACCGGCCAGGAAGGGAAGCAGTAACCGCAGCTGGCTGGGTGTGGCGAACGCGGCGCCGGGCTCCTGGGCGAGCAGCCATTTCGCGAAGAACTCCGGGTTGCGCGCACACCGCGACGGAGCGACGGCGATCGTGCCGCCGCTCGTCAGCGGCACCAGCATCTCCGGCACGGACATGTCGAAGACGATGCTGCTGTGCGCGAGCATTCGGTCGCCCGGTCCCAGCCCCATGGCGCCGGAGAAGTAGTCCAGCATGGTGAGCAGCCCGGTGTGCTCGATCTCCACCCCCTTGGGAAGGCCGGTCGAGCCCGAGGTGAACAGGATGTACGCGGCAGGCTCGCCCCCGTCCGGTGGGGCGGCCGCCTCGGTCGCCCGCCCGGAGACCACGTCGGCGACGGCGGCGCGGACTGTGCCGTCGGCGTACGGAAAGGGAACGGCCGCCGCGCAGCGCGCCTGCCGGACCTGGTGGCGGCGGCGCTCGGCCGGCGCCGCCGGATCGAGGGGTACCGCCACCGCGTCCAGCAGCCAGGTCGCCAGCAGGGCGACCACATAGTCGGTGCCGTATCCGCACTCGACGGCGACCCGCGTACCGGGGCGCACCCCGTCCGCCGACAGCCCCGCCGCGCGGGCGCGGGCGGCGGACTCCAGTGCCGCGTAGCTCAGTTCGCCGCTCTCGTCGACGATCGCCGCGGCGTCCGGCTGGACCTGCGCCCAGTGCAGGAAGCGGCCCAGGGAAGGAGCGGTGCTCACAGCGCGCCTCCCGACAGCTCCAGCCGTACGAGGGTGGTGAGCCCGCGCAGGGTGGGGTTCTCGAAGAAGTCGACCAGATCGATCGTGACGTCCAGCTCCTCGTCGAGCCGGGCCAGCAGCCGCATGGCCTTGATGGAATGTCCGCCCGCGTTCAGGAAGTTGTCCTCCGGCCGGGCGCTCCCGGTGCCCAGTACCTCTTGCCAGAGCGCGGTGACCGCGCCGTCGACCGGGTGGCTGTCCTGCGCCGCATCGGTGTGCTCCGCCGGGGCGCCGTCACCGGACCCGGCCCCGGCCGACGCGGACAGGAGTGCCTCGCGGTCCGCCTTTCCGTTGGCGGTGACGGGGATGCGGTCGACGACGATCACCGTCGGCAGCATGTACTGCGGCAGTTCCCCGCGCAGTCCGTCCCCGAGCGCGGTGACGTCCACGGCCGCCTCCGGTTCGTCCGTGGCGGTGTCCGGAGCCACGAAGGCGAGGATCTCGGTGCCGTCGTCCGTGGGACGTCCGAGCACGACGGCGTCGGCCACCCCGTCCTGCCGCCGTACCGCTGCCTCGATCTCGGCGAGTTCGACGCGGTGGCCGCGCACCTTCACCTGGTCGTCGAGCCGCCCCACGTACTCGTACCGCTCACCGGGCAGGACCCGTACCTGGTCGCCCGTACGGTAGAGCCGCTGCCCGGGAAGCCCGGCGAACGGGTCGGGGACGAAGGCCGCGGCGGTCGGCGCGGGGGCATCGAGGTAGCCGTGGGCGAGTCCCTCGCCGCCCACGTGCAGTTCCCCGGTCCCGCCGACGCCGACCCGCTGCCCGGATGCGTCGAGGACGTACGCAGTGCTGCGCGGGAGCGGGCGGCCGAGCGGGACCACGCCCTCGGCGAGATCCTCGGCGGTCACCTCGTGGGTGGTGCTGAACGTGGTGTTCTCGGTGGGACCGTAGCCGTTCACCACTGTGGCGGGCGGGCCGGCCGCGAACAGCTTCCCCAGCCTGCGCGCATCGTGCTTCTCACCGCCGAAGAGCAGCACCCGCAGATCCCGGAAGGCGTCCGGTGCGAAGTCCACCATCTGGTTGAGGAGCGTCACGGTGAGGAACATGACGGAGATGCCCTCGTCGGCGACGAAGGAACGCATCCGCCGCGGTGACAGCAGCACGTCCCGGTCCGCGACGACGAGGGTGCCGCCGCCTGCCAGCGCTCCCCAGATCTCCAGCGTCGCCGCGTCGAAGGCGGGATTGGAGACATGTGCGACCCGGTCGGTGGGGCCGAACGTCACGAAGTCCGCGTCCGGCACCAGCCTTACGACGGCACGGTGTGGCACCACCACCGCCTTGGGACGGCCCGTCGAGCCCGAGGTGCAGATCACGTAGGCCACATCGGCGCCGGTCACCGCCGCCGGGGCCACCGAGGCCTCGTCGGTGACGAGCAGCTTCTCCAGCAGATGGGCGGGCACCACGTCCGCGAGCAGTTCGGCCGCCGCGTCGTCCGTGACGACGGCCGCCGTCGCCGCGGTCCGCACGATGTGCCGGGTGCGCTCGGCCGGCTGAGCGATGTCCACCGGCAGGTAGGCGGCGCCCGTGTACAGGATGCCGAGGCACGTGGTGACCGACGCGATGCCACGCTCCATGGGCACGGCCACCACTGAGCCGCGGCCGATCCCGGCCGTCCGGAGCCCGGCGGCCACCACGCTCGCCCGCCGGTCCAGCTCCCCGTACGTCAGCGTCGTCCGCCCGTGCCGTACCGCCACCGCGCCGGGGTGCTCCGCAGCCCGGCGGTGGACCATTTCGTGGATCGGGACGAACACGTCGACCGCGTTCGTACCGCGCTCCGGCAGGGGGGAGTCCGGCTGTGCGAAGGCGTCGCCGACGGCCGCCACCATGCGCCGGTGCAGGGCGGCCGCCGCCTCGCCGGTGAACAGGTCCGTGGAGTATTCCAGTTCACAGACCGTCCCGAGACCGGTCCGCGTGACCAGCCACAGCACCTCGTACTTCGCGGTGCCCGTGCCGATCTGCTCACGCTCGGCGCTGTGACCGTCCCACCGCAGCCCGCACCGTGTGGTGTCCATGTAGGTGAGGGCGGTCTGGGCCAGCGGTGCCCGCGAACGGTCGCTGCCGGACCGCACCTCCTCGACGAGCGTCTGGAACGGCACCTGCTGATGGGCCAGGGCACCGGTCACCACACGACGCACCAGCCGCATCACATCGCGGGCCGTGGCCCCCGGCCGGACGGTGAACCGCAGCGGCAGCGTGTCGACGAACATGCCGACCTCGCCCGCCTGGGCAGGACCTCGCGACGAGGCGGGCACGGCGAGCACCAGATCCCGGTCGCCCGTCACTGCGACGAGACCGGTCACATAGGCGGCCACCCACGCCATGAACGGACTGAGCCGCTCCTCCTCGGCCGACGACAGGATCGTCGACACCTGCGCGTCCGTGAGCACGATGCGATGGGCGGCGCCCGCGACACCGGGCCGCGCCGGACGGGTCAGATCGTGCGGCAGGGAAAGCGCGTCGGGGCAGCCGGCGAGCATCGTCCGCCAGTGATCCAGCGCCGCCTCGGCATCCCGGGGCCGTACGGACACGGCCTGCCGGACGGCGGACTCCCGCTCCCACTCGCTGCCTTCCGAGCCGGAGCCGTCCTCGTAGAGCTGCTGGAGCTGCGCCTCGACGAGATCCAGCGAGATCCCGTCACACACCAAGTGGTGTGCGGTCAGGACCAGTTCACTGCCCGAGTCGCCCCGGTCCACGACCAGGGCCCGCAGCAGCGGAGGCCGGCCGAGGTCGAACGGCGTGCGCACCTCGGTGTCGACGAGTTCGCGCACGCTGTCGTCCGAAACGCCCCGCGCGTCCACCCACCGGCAGGCCACCGAGACCTTTCGCGCGGTCAATGAAAGCGCGGGCTTCACGAAGCCGCGCCGCAGCGCCTCGTGCCGGGCCGCCAGCGTGTCGAGCGCGGCGCGCAGCCTGCTGACGTCGAGAGAGCCGGGGAAGCGGTAGCGGACGGCGAGATGGTAGACGGCGCTCCCCGGGTGGAGCTGTTCGGCGGTCCACAGCCGTTCCTCGGCGGCGGTCAGCTCCTTCGTCTCCGGCCCTCCCTCATCACCGCCGTTCAACGCCGCCGACAGCGCGCCGAACTCCGGGTACTCGTAGAGGACGTCCAGTTCGAGTTCCTGGCCGGTGAGTTCGCGCAGCGAGATCGCCACCTCCACGGAGAGGACGGAGTCGCCGCCCTCGTCGAAGAAGTTGCAGTCGTCGCGGATGTCGTCCAGGCCGAGGGCGTTCCGCCAGATCGCGGCGACGGCCTCACGGAGCTCCGCCACCGGCCGTGCCCCGGCGGGGGTGGGGCGCTCACTCATCGCTCGCTCCTGCGGCCTGGGCGGCCGACGGCCGGTCGCGGGTCACCAGCCAGTCGCCGATCGCCAGCGCGTCCAGCGTCGAGCGGGCGTACGTGGCGACCGCGACGTCCGGCGTCCGCACGATCGGCTGGCCGCGCAGATTGAACGAGGTGTTGACCACCATCGGGATGCCCCGGTCGTCACCGACTCGGCGGATCAGGCGCCAGAACCTCGGCGCACTCTCCCGGTCGACGGTCTGCACCCGGGCCGAGCCGTCGACATGCGTGATCGACGGCAGCTTCTCGCGGTACTCGGGCCGCACCTGCGCCACGAAGAGCATGTGACGGTACATCGACTCCTGACCGGGCTCGATCTCGAAGTACGTGGTCGCCTCCTCCGCCAGGACGGCCGGTGCGAACGGCCGGAACTCCTCACGCTGCTTCACGACGGTGTTCAGATGGGCACGCATGCCGGGTGATGCCGGGTCCGCGAGGATGCTCCGGTTGCCCAGCGCACGCGGGCCGAACTCCATCCGCCCCTGGAACCAGGAGACGACCTGCCCGGCACCGATCAGCGACGACACCTCGGCCAGCAGATCGTCCTCGGCCAGCTTCCGTACGGTGAACCCGGCACCCAGCCCACGCAGCTGCGCCTCGATCTCCGCGTCGTCGAACTCCTCGCCCCAGTACGGCATCGTCATCGGGGCCGGCGGCGCCGGTACATGCTGCTGGAGCTGCCACAGCGCCGCGCCGAGGGCCGTACCGTCGTCCCCCGACGCCGGCTGCACGAACACCCGGTCGAACAGACCGCTGCGGGCGATCACACCGTTGGCCGTGCAGTTCAGCGCGACACCGCCCGCCATGCACAGATTGCGGGAGCCGCCTGCGCTCTCGGCCGTCTCGCGCAGGACGTACAGCAGGCTCTCCTCCAGTTTGCGCTGGACGGTTGCCGCGACATCCATGTGCCGCTGGTCGAGCGGCGCCTCCGGATGCCGGGCAGGACCGAACAGCTCCTCCAGCCGCCGGATGGCCCCCCGGTGCGTCTCCCGCTCCGTCGGCGACTTGTCGTGCGCCAGGACGGGGGCCATCAGCCGCCCGCCCGGAGCCCTGCGCATCAGCTCGTCCGCCACATTCGCGTACCGGCCCGCGTCCCCGTAGGGCGCCAGACCCATCACCTTGTACTCGTCCATCCCCGGCAGGAATCCCAGGTACTGGGTGACGACGCTGTAGAGGATGCCCAGCGACGCGGATATGGAGTAACTGCGAACACCGTGCAACGCGTCACCGCTGCCCCGCAGGACCGACGTGGACTCGGCCTCGCCCATACCGTCGGCCACCAGCACCGTCGCGTCGGGGAACCCGCTCAGGTAGTAGCTGCTGGCGGCATGGGCGGCATGGTGGCCCACCCGGACGAACTTGCGTTCCCAGTCCTGGTCCGGATAGTGCGTACGCAACACCTCGTACTGCACGGCCTCGCTGTACACCTCCCGGTACCAGCGCCGGGCGAACTCGTCGCGCTCGAACGCGACGGACGGCTCGTACCGGAAGCCGTGCGCGACGAAGTCGACGTCGTCCAGGGTCACTCCTGCCATCCGCAGGCACGCCTCGACCGCGTCGACGGGGAACGCGCCCGTGCCCTTCACCCCGTCGTGCCGCTCCTGCGCCGAGGCGGCGATCACGCCCTGCTCCCCGACCAGCGCCGCGGCCGAGTCGAGGCCCTGCACCACACGCTGTTCCCGCCGGTCCAGACCGGGCAGCATGTTCTTCTTGACGGACAACGATCGGTCGAGTCCGCTGACACCGAGCACCAGCACGTCGAGTTCCTTTCGAAAGGGTCCAGCCGGATTCGGATGTGTACGGCGGATCAGGACCGGCCGGACACGCCCCCGTCGGTCTGATCTGTCGGATCGTCCGGGCCGGCGAACACCCCGGCCACGTCCCCGATCCAGGGCTCCCGCATGAGCTGGTAGTGGTCGCCGTCGGCGTACGAGACGCGCAGCGTCCCGGCGAACCGTTCCCATCCGGTGATCGCGGCACGGACGGCCGCCTCCTCACCCCGGCGGGACATCACGAGGTGCACGGGGCCCGGGTAGGGGGAGGGCCGGTGTCCGGCCAGGCCGGACAGCATCCCCTGCCAGAACTCCATGAGTGACGCGGTGACGGGACCGTTCAGCTCGGCCAGCGCCTCCGCGTCCACGCCGAGCAGCCGCAGCACGTCGTCGATGGCGTGCTCCGCGAGGAGCCGGCGCGGTCCCAGCCGTGCCACATCGCTGCGCAGCCGTTCCAGCGCCGCCGCGTCCGCCGCCGTGTCGGGCCCCTGCTGGGGAGCGGCGTCGATGATGACGACACGATCGGCCACGATGTCCCGGTCCGCCAGCCGTGAGGCGACCTCGTGCGCCAGCACACCGCCCGCCGACCAGCCGGCGATCACGGGCCGCCGCCCCTGGAGCAGGGGTGCCAGTTCGCGGGCGTAACCCGACGCCAGCGAGGCGAAGTCCGCCGTGTCCCGGCCGCCCATCAGGTCCCCCTGTACGCCGAGGACCTCGAAGGAGCCCGCGACCCGGGCCGTCAGATCCCGGTAGCAGAAGAGTGTGCCGCCGAGCGGATGCACCAGCACCAGAGGCTGGAGCCCGGGAGAGCCGCCGAGGCCGATGACGCTGCGCGGGCCGCCGCTTCTATCCTTGCGCTCCCGCGCATGCCGGGCGTCGTCGAGGTACGCGGCCTGACCCGCCAGCGTGGGAGTGCTGTACAGCTGGGGCAGCGGAACGGTGGTGCCGAACGCGGCGCCCAGCTCGCCCGCGAGCCGTACGGCCAGCAGACTGTGCCCGCCGATCGTGAAGAAGTCGTCCTGCCGGCCGGCACGAAGGCCGAGGAGCTTGTGCCACACCTCGGCGACGCGCCGTTCCGTCCGCGAGAACGCCGACTCCGCCGCGCCACGGGCCGGTCCGCCCGGACCCTCGGTCCCCTCAGGACCTTCGGTTCCGCCGGGACCCGAGCCGGGGCCGGTGGCCCGCAGGGCGGCACGGTCCAGCTTTCCGGCCGGGGTGAGCGGCAACCTGTCGACCACGACGAAGTGCGCCGGCACCGCCGCCGACGACAGCCGGGAGGCGGCATGCCGTCGCAGTTCCCGCTGGTCCGGGGCACCGCCCTGGGCCGGTACGACGTTGGCCAGCAGCCCCTCGTGGTCAGGATGGCGGCCGACGATCGCGGCGGCAACGCCCGGATGGGCGCGCAGCACCGCTTCGACCTCCTCCGGCTCGACGCGCTCGCCGAGCACCTTCAGCTGGTGATCCACCCGCCCCAGGAATTCCAGATCGCCGGAGTCCGTGAGGCGGCCGACGTCCCCCGTACGGTAGAGGCGGCTGCCCGCCGGGCCCCAGGGGTCCGGCACGAAACGCTCGGCCGTGACCCCGGGCCGGTCGAGGTAGCCCCGGCCCACCCCGGCGCCGCCGACGCAGATCTCACCCGCGGTGCCGGGCGGCACTTCATACCCTGCGGCATCCAGGAGATGGATCCGGGTATTGGCACAGGGCCGGCCGATGACAGGTCCGCCGCCCCCGGTCACCCGTGCCACGGTCGCCTCGACCGTCGCCTCCGCCGGCCCGTAACTGTTGAAGGCCCGCACGCCGGGCCGCTCGCCCAACGCCGCCCACAGGTCGGGCGGGCACGCCTCGCCGCCGAAGACGAGCAGCTGGGGCGGCCACGGTGCATCCAACAGCCCGTGTTCGACGAGGAGTTGAAGCTGGAGGGTGGTGGTGTCGATGACGTCCACGGCCCGCTCGGGATCATGGGCGCGGGCGACGAGATGGCCGGGGTCACGCCGCTGCTCCTCGCTCAGCACACACAGCGTGTGACCGTCGAGCACCAGGAGAACCTGCGCCAGCAGGAAGTCGGAGATGTACGCCGACGTGCCGGTCACCACCCGCAGCGGCTTCTCGGCGCCCAGCGAACGGGTGCGCCCGAGCGGGGTACCCACCGCATAGGCGGCGAGGCTGCCGTGTTCGATCATGACGCCCTTGGGGCCGCCGGTGGTGCCGGACGTGAACATCACATAGGCCAGGTCCCGGGCGCTCACGGACGGCAGCGCGGAACTGTCCCGGCCGGCCCCGGACCGCGTCCCGGCGTCCTCCGCGCCCGGCTCGTGCGTGACGGCTGACAGGTCGAGCAGTCGGTGACCGCCCGGGGCAGCCTCCGGATCGTCAGTGATCAGCAGCACGGGCCGGACCTGTTCCAGCATCGAGCGCAGGCGGTGCCCCGGCAGCCCGGGATCGAGCGGGACGAACGCGGCCCCCGCCTTCCACACCGCCCAGAAGGTGGTCAGCGCGGCCGATCCGGGCCGCAGGAAGATACCGACGAGATCGCCGTGACGTACCCCGTCCCGACGCAGCCGCCGGGCGAGGCGGTCGCTGTCCGCGTCCAGCCTGGCCAAGCTGATCCGCCTCTCGCCGTCCTCGATCGCGAGCGCGTCCGGGGTACGGGCCGCCTGCTGCCGCAGCAGCTCGTGCACCGGGACACCGCCCGCTGCCCGCGCGTCCGCCGTGTCGTTCAGCGCGTCGAGCAGTGCCCGCTCGGCCTCGCTCAGCAACCGCGCCCCGTGCGCGTCGGCTCCGATGTCCGCCGCCACCGCCTCCAGCGCCCGCAGGTGGTAGTCACGCAACCGGGTGACCTGGCCGGCCGACAGCTCCGCGGTGTCGTACTCCAGCTCCAGCCACATCCCGCCGAGCACCGATTCCCGGCTGAGCGTGACGCTGAACGGGAAGCTCGTGGGGGCCACGCCCGGGACGTCGTTGCCCGGTCCCTCCTTGGCCAGCGCACCCGCCTCGGCGAGCGCACCGAACTGCGGAAAGCTGTTGTAGGTGAAGTTGACCTCGAACAGCGGTGCACCACCGAGCTCGCGCCGCAGCGCGGCCATCGGATACCTGCGGTGCGGGAGCATCTCGCGCTCGGCGTCGAATACGGCCCGCGCCAGATCGGCCCAACTGCCCTCCGGCAGACGGAGCCTGAACGGCACGGTGTTGAGGAAGAGGCCCCGCACCTCGGCCCCGTCGGTCTCCTCCAGCCTCCCGTTGGCAGTCAGCCCGGTGACGACATCCGGGCTCCCCGTCGCAAGGCTCAGCGCACGCAGATGGGCGGCCAGCAGCACTGCCTTGAGCGGAACCCCGGCCTGTGCGGCACTGTGCTCCAGCGCGGTGAGGAGCTGTGGGGGCAGATGTGTGGTGACGCTGCGGTAGCCCGGCTCGTCGGACAGCTCGGCCGAGTCGCGGGGGAGTCGGGTGTCGGGGCGGTCGGTGAGGAGGTTGTGCCAGTAGGTGGTGTGTGCGGGGGTGGTGAGTGCGGTTTGTTCGGCTGCGATGTAGTCGCGGTAGGTGGAGCGGAGGGGTGGGAGTGTGGGGGTGTTGCCGTCGAGGAGGGTGTGGTAGGTGTCGATGATTTCGGCGAGGGTGGAGGCGAGGCTCCAGCCGTCGAGGATGGCGTGGTGGTCGGTGACGGTCCACTGGAAGGCGTCGTCGGACAGCACATGGACCGTCATCCGGAACAACGGCGCGGCGCCGATGTCGAACACCTTCGCCCGCTCGGTACGGACGCACTCCCGCAGAGCCGTGCGCTGCGCGTCGTCTCCGAGACCCCGCAGATCCAGCACCGTCAGCTGCACATCGGTGTCCGTGTGCACCAGCTGGAGCGGCTTGCTGTACCCGGTCAGCGCCAACGACGTACGCAGAATGGGATGCCGCTTCACCACCAGCGCGAGAGCGCGCCGGAAGACCGGAGCGTCGAACGGGCCGGCGACCGGAAGGTTCTCGACGTTCAGATAGGGGTTGCGGTCGGGGTCGCGTTGCATTTCGTAGACCATGCCGACTTGGAGTTCGGCCATGGGGTAGGCGTCGTCGAGGTGGTGGGGGAGGTGGTCGCGGTCGTGGGGGGTGAGGAGGGAGAAGGGTTGGGTGGTGGGTGGTGTGGTGGCGGGTTGCGTTGTGGTTGTGGTGGTGGCGAGGTCGGCGAGTGTGGGGTGGTTGAAGAGGTCTTGGAGGTGGAAGGTGAGTCCGTTGTCGCGGGCTCGGCCGAGTATTTGGATGCTGCGGATGGAGTCGCCGCCGAGGTCGAAGAAGTTGTCGTGGCGGCCGACGCGGTCGACGCCGAGAACGTTGCTCCAGATCGTCGCGAGCAGCTCCTCGGTCCCGGGCAGCGGAGCGATGAACTCGGCTGTCAGTTCCGGGCGTTCGGTCGTCGGAGCGGGCAACGCCCGGTGGTTGAGCTTGCCCTGCGGAGTGAGCGGCAGGGCGTCGAGGAAGACGAAGTTCCTCGGGATCATGTAATCGGGGAGGTGGCCGGCGAGGGCGTCTCGGAGATCGCTGGTGGTGGGCCGGTCGGCGTCCGGCTCCGGCACGAGATAGGCGACGAGATCCGCACGGTCCTCAAGATCGTCCCGGACGACGACAACGGCCTGCCGGACCGTCTCCAGTCGGCCCAACTGGTCTTCGATCTCTCCCGGTTCGATGCGGAAACCGCGGATCTTGACCTGTGCGTCGGCCCGGCCGAGGTACTCCAGGTCGCCGCTGGACGTCCAGCGGGCGAGGTCGCCACTGCGGTAGAGGCGGGCACCGGGGGCCGGCGTCAGGTGATCCGGTACGAATCGTTGTGCGGTGAGAGCGGGCTGACCGGTGTATCCACGTGCCAGGCCCGCGCCGCCGATGTGGAGTTCCCCGACCACTCCGATCGGGGTGGGGTTCCCGTACGGGTCGAGGACATGGAGGCGCAGGTCCGGCAACGCCGTTCCGATCCTGCTGGCTCCGCTGTCCAGTTGGTGTTCGTCGATTTCGGTGGTGGTGACGTGGACGGTGGTTTCGGTGATGCCGTACATGTTGATG
>NZ_JBICXE010000045.1:0-50139 GCF_043200155.1 Streptomyces sp. NPDC048473 | reverse complement strand
CCACGACTCCACCAACTCCCGCTCGGTGTCGCCGAGCAGGACGACGTCCCCGAACGCGGTGTCCGGTTCGCAGACCATCGACTCCAGCACCCGCACGTAGTAGTCCCGCATCAACGCCACCTGGTCCTCGACCAGAACACCGAGGTGGTAGTCGAGGCTCAGGAGCAGCCGTGTGGAGTACGGATTGCGGATCACGCCGACACTCAGCGGGAAGTTGGTCGGCTCGGCACGCAGCGTGCTGAAGCTGTCGATCTTCCCGTCCACGATCGTCAGGCGACCCTCACCGAACTCGTCGGTGAGCACGTGGAAGTGGTTGTACACGAAGCTGGTCTCGAACAGGGCCTCGCCACCCATGCGACGCTGCAACGCCCCCAGCGGATATCGGCGGTGCGGCAGCATGTCCTGCTCGGCCTCGAACACCGCGCGTACGAGGTCCAGCCAACTGCCCTCCGGCAGTTCCAGCCGGAACGGGACGGTGTTCAGGAAGAGCCCCCGCACCTCGGTCGCCCCGGCCTCCTCCAGCCGTCCGTTGGACGAGAGCCCGGCCAGCACGTCCGTGCTTCCGGTGACCAGACTCATGACCCGCAGATGCGCTGCCAGCATCACGGACTTCAGCGGCACCCCACAGCGCTTGGCCAGCGCCAGCAGTTCGTCGCACAGCTCCGCCGGCAACAGCGTCTCGATCGAGCCGTGCTTCTCCGCCGTGTGCAGCACCCGCCACTCGTTCTCGCGCTCGGGCGTGGCCAGCCGGGCGTCGTGCCGGTCCGGCCAGCGCGGCAGCCGGCCCGTGGGCCGGTCCGTGAGCCGCTCCAGCCAGAACGCCTCGCTCTCCTCGGAGCGCAGCACCTCCCGTTCCGCCGCGATGAAGTCGCGGTACGCGGACTCGGGCGGGTCCAGGGCGACGACCGTACCCGCACCGGTCGCGAGCCGGTGGTAGAGGCCGGTGATCTCGGCGAGCGTGGAATGGAGGCTCCAGCCGTCGAAAATGGCGTGGTGCTCGGTCACCGTCCACTGGAACGCATCGTCGGAGAGCCAGTGGATACCGAACCGCAGCAACGGCGGCCGGGAGTGGTCGAACACATGGGAGCGTTCGAAGGTCACGTATGCGGCGATCGCCGCCTGTTGAGCCTCGTCGTCGAGTGTGCGCAGATCGGACACCACGCACGGCATCTCCGCCGTGGCATGCACCAGCTGGAGCGGCTCGCTGTAACCGCTCAGCTCCAGGGACGTGCGGAGAATGGGGTGGCGTTCCACGACCAGGCGGAGCGCCTCCTTGAAGCTGCGCTCGTCGAACCGGCCGTTGATGCGCATGCTGTCCACGTTGTGGTACGGCAGCCGTTCACGGTCCAGCTCCATCTCGTAGATCATGCCGACCTGGAGTTCCGCCATCGGATAGGCGTCCACGAGGCCCTGCGGCAGCCGCGCTTTATCTTCGGTGCTCACCATGGAGAACGGCTCATGGTCGCGCTGCGGGGTTTCGGAGGCCGAGTGGGTGGAGGCGGCCTCGGCCAGCCCCGCCGGGGTGGGCGTGCGGAAGAGGTCCTGCAGCTCGAAGCCGACCCCCTGGTTACGAGCCAGCCCCAGTACCTGGATGCTCCGGATGGAGTCGCCGCCGAGGTCGAAGAAGTTGTCGTGGCGGCCGACGCGGTCGACGCCGAGAACGTTGCTCCAGATCGTCGCGAGCAGCTCTTCGGTCCCGGGCAGCGGAGCGATGAACTCGGCTGTCAGTTCCGGGCGTTCGGTCGTCGGAGCGGGCAACGCCCGGTGGTTGAGCTTGCCCTGCGGAGTGAGCGGCAGGGCGTCGAGGAAGACGAAGTTCCTCGGGATCATGTAATCGGGGAGGTGGCCGGCGAGGGCGTCTCGGAGATCGCTGGTGGTGGGCCGGTCGGCGTCCGGCTCCGGCACGAGATAGGCGACGAGATCCGTGTGGTCGCCGAGATCGTCCCGGACGACCACGACGGCCTGTCGGATCTCGGGCTGCCGCCCCAGCCGGGCCTCGATCTCGGGCAGTTCGATGCGGTAGCCACGTACCTTTACCTGGGCGTCGGCCCGGCCGAGGTATTCCAGGTCGCCGGCGGGTGTCCAGCGGGCGAGGTCCCCGCTGCGGTAGAGCCGGGCTCCCGGCGTACGGCCGAGACGGTCCGGCACGAAACGCTGTGCGGTGAGCGCAGGTTGGCCTGTGTAGCAACGCGTCACGCCGGGCCCGCCGACGTAGAGCTCCCCGACGACACCGATCGGACTCGGATCGCCCGACGGATCCAGGACGTAGAGACGGAGATCGGGCAGCGCCCTGCCGATCCGGCTGAACGTACCGTCGAGCTGGCCCTCGTCCACCTCGGTGTACGTCACGTGCACGGTGGTCTCGGTGATGCCGTACAGGTTGATGAGAAGCGGTGAGGCGTAGCCGTGACGGGCGCCCCAGCGACGCACCGACGCCCGGTTCAGCGCCTCGCCCGCGAACAGCACCGCCCGCAGGGCCAGTTCACCACCCTCCATCGCGTCGACCGTCTCGAACTGCCGGAAGGCCGAGGGCGTTTGGCTGAGCATCGTGACTGATCGGTCGCGTACGAGTGCGTAGAACGCCTCCGAGTCCCGGCTGGTCAGGTACGGCACCACGACTAGACGCCCGCCGGTGGTGAGTGCGCCCCACATCTCCATGACCGACACGTCGAAGGCGTAGCTGTGGAAGAGGCTCCAGGTGTCGTCGGGACCGAACGGGAGGCGCTGTTGCGTGGCACTGAAGAGGCGGGTCACGTTGGCGTGGGTGACGGTGGTGCCCTTGGGCTGTCCGGTGGATCCCGAGGTGAAGATGACGTAGCAGGCGTGGTCGGGGTCGAGGTGCTGGGGGAGGGAGGCGAGGGTCTGGTCGAGGTCGGGCGGGGTGGTGGCGGCCTGGAGGGTGTCGATGTTCAGGGTGTGCCAGGGGCCGTGGGGGATGGTGTTGTGGGTGGGTTGGTGGGTGAGGACGAGGGTGGCGTCGACTTCGGTGAGCATGTGGTGCAGGCGGTCGGTGGGGAAGGCGGTGTCGAGGGGGACGTAGACGCCGTGGGCCATGAGGACGGCGAGGGTGGTGATGACGGTGTCGAGGGATCGCTCGACGCACACTCCGACGCAGACCTCGGGTCCTACACCGCGTTCGGCCAGTAGTGCGGCGATCTGGGCGGCGCGGCCGGCGAGTTCGGCGTACGTGAGGGTGTCGTCGTCGCAGACCACGGCCACGGCATCGGGGGTTTCCAGTGCCCGGCGTATCACCAGCTCGTGGATCGCGGCGACCGGGAGTTCTGCGCCGTCGCCCGCCCACGACTCCACCAACTCCCGCTCGGAGGGTGCCATGAGCGGCAGCCGGCTCACCGGGAGGTCGGGCGTGGCGAGGATCTGACCGAGCAGGATCTGCCAGTGGTCCACCAGGGTACGGATGGTGTCGGCGTCGAACAGGTCCGTCGCGTATTCGACCTGGAGATGGAGCCCGTCCGGGCGCCGATACACCGACCAGGTCAGGTCGAACTTCGCGGTCCCCGTGGCCACCATGGAGCGCTCGACGCTCAGCCCCTCACCGAAGGGCTCCAGCGGCTCCTCCTCGTGGAACGCGAAGAGCGTCTGCACAATCGGGTTGTGACTGAGCGACCGCTCGGGGTGCAGCTGCTTCACGGCGAGATCGAACGGGGCCCTGCTGCGGGAGAGCGCGCTCAGCAGCGACGCGCGGGAGCGCGCCACGAGTTCCCGGAAGCCGGGATCGTCCCCCAGATCCACCCGGAGGACGAGCGTGTCGACGAAGAAGCCGACCAGATCGTTGAGCTTGGCGTTGTCCCGGCCCGCCACCGGCGAACCGACGACGACATCGCTGCTCCCCGAGTGGCGCGCGGCGAGCACCTGGAAGGCGGCGAGCATCACCGTGTACAGGCTGACGTTCTCCTCGGCGGCGAACGCCTCCAGTGCCCCCGAAGACAATCCGGTGAGCGGGAAGTCGTCCGTCTCGCCCCGGTAACTCATCTCCGCCGGACGGGGGCGGTCCGTGCCGAGGTCCAGCACGGCCGGAGCGTCGGCCAGCGCGTCCGTCCAGGCTGCCAGGGCCTTCTCCGTGCGAGGGCCGCGCAGCGTCTCGCGCTGCCACAGCGCGTAGTCGGCGTACTGGACCGGCGGCGGCTCGGCCGACCCGCCGCCGGCACGATACGCCTCGTTCAGCCGGCGCTGGAACACATCGAGCGACCAGCCGTCGCAGGCGATGTGGTGGAAGGTCAGCTGCAACCAGTGGTCGTCCTCGGACAGCCGGTACAGCGACGCACGCAGCATCGGATCCCGGGCCAGGTCGAACGGCCTGCGGGCATCCGCCTCGACGGCCTCCTGTGCGCTGCGGACGCGGTCGGCGAGTGCGAGGCCGGTGAGGTCGACGAGCGGGCAGTCCGTCTCACGGGCGTCCAGCAACCGCTGGCGCGGCTCCCCGTTCCCGTCCGCCTCGAAGACGGTGTACAGGGCATCATGACCGGCCGCGGCTGTACCGACGGCGGCCGTCAGGCGGGCGGCGTCCAAGGGGCCGGTGAAGCGAAGAACGACCGGAATGTTGTAGACGGCGTTGTCCCCGAGCCAGCGGTCGAGGAACCAGAGCCGCTGCTGGCCGAAAGAGAGCGGACCGCGCTCATCCGGCCTGGCGCGGAGCCGGCCGGCCGACGACGGTCTCCTTCCGCCTCCCGTACGCGCGTCTTCTTCGGCGTTCTCGTCGGTCGTGGGGATGCCGTCCATGATGACGCCCTTCTCACCGGTCCACTAAAGGTCCAATAAAACGAAACGCGGCCGCGGTTTCCTGAAGAGCACACAGAGCAGTGCGTACGTGCATCGCCGAAGAGAACCTGTGAACGCTGCGAAGAACTGCGGGATTAATTGCACGGGACATGGAGGAGCGGTGTCACATTAGAGAGGCGCATCAGGGCCGGTCAACCCCCATGATCGGCTCCTGACCTGCGACTTTTAACGAGCGGAAGGGTTTTGGATCACATACTTAGCGTAAATTTAGGGAAGTAATAGAGCTAAATAAGCGCACGTTCGTCTTGTATATGAACGGCAGATTGAATCGCGTTCGGACGCGGCGTTCCTGCGCGGTCCGTCGAGGTTCGCGGGGGAGTTGCGAGGGACCGTCGGAGGGGCTGTCAGCAGGGCAGCCGTGACGGGATGTGCGCCGATATCGGGCCGGCGAGAGGAAATCGGTGTCCACGGCCGAACCGCCGCGCTGCCACCCGAGGGGGGATCACTGCCGAGCCAGCACGGTCGAACTGCTCGCCAGGCGACAGGAAATGGTCCACAGGCCGATTTCGGCCGCCTGCCGGCCCGCCGCCTCCACCTGGGCACGCTCCTGCTGGTACCAGGCGAACGGGTCCGCCAGCAGACGGTCGATCAGGCTCCGCGGCATCGCATGGCAGCGGATGGGCTCATCCGGTACGGGCGGGTCTCCGTACCCGCCGCGGCGCTGCGCTTCTCCGGTGAGATACGCCAAGGTGTCGAGCACGCGCCGCAACGCCGCCCGCTGGTCCTCCGGCGACTCCTCCGCAGCCAGGCGCTCCAGGGCGAAGGCCCGAACAAAGGCGGGGAAGCGGTACCGGACGGCTCTGGACGCCTGGTCCACCACCGCGTCGAGCAGGTAGGACTCGGTGAGCTCGTCCAGCAGGTCCTGGGCGCGGTGCGGTTCGCATTCGAGGAGGGGGGCGCCGACCCAGGGGGCGAAGTCGGGTATCTCCAACTGCGCGAGGCGGCGCAGAGCCCGCTGGGCCTCCGGGCTGAGCGCCTCGTAAGCAGGGGTCATGCATGTGCGGACCGCCTGCTCCACGTGGCGCAGTTCGTCCGGGCGGCGGGTCGTGTCGGCGCACCGGTCCACCGCCTCGGCCTGGATGACGGCGTCCGCCACGGCCCGGTGCGGCCGGGCGGCCAGGCGTGCGGCGGCAGCGCGCAGCACGAGCGGCAGATCGTCACAGGCACGGCAGAGCTCCTCGACGGCCAGCGGTTCGGCGGTGACCCGCCGCCTGCCGATGATTTTCATCAGCATTTCCACGGAGCTTTCCCGCCGGAACCGGGAGAGCTCGATGCGGGTGTCCGCGGGCAGCCCGGTGAAGCGCCGCCACGAAGTGATCAGCACCCGCGATCCGGACGACCCGGGGAGCAGCGGGGCGACCTGGCACTCGGACGCCGCGCCGTCCAGCACGACGAGGACCCGGCGCTCCGCCAGCAGGTCACGGTACATCTCGGCGCGCTCCTCGACGCTGCTCGGGACGGCTTCGTCGGCCACCCCGAGCGCGCGCAGGAAGCGCCGGAGCACCTCGGCGGCGTTCGTCGGGTGGCCCGGGGCGCCGGACAGTTTCGCGAAGAGCTGCCCGTCGGGGTAGTCCGGGGCGAGCCGATGGGCGACATGCACGGCCAGGGTCGTCTTGCCGGAGCCACCGCGTCCGGTGATCACGGTGACGGGGACGACAGTCCGGGGTGCGTCGGTGCGGGTGGGAGCGGCCAGAATGCGCTGGATCGCTCGCGTGCGGCCGGTGAAGTCGGCGATATCGGCGGGCAGCAGCCGCGGAATCTTGTGCGCCGGAACTGCCGGAACTGCCGGGAACGTCGGACGTACCGGGTCCGCCGGGCCGCTGCCGGGTCCGTCCGGCTCGGCGGTGGGCTCCGTCACCTTGATGAAGGGCTGGACCCGGAGCGGTGTGCCCCACTCCTCCTCCCCTGCCAGGATCATGCGGTGCAGTCGCTGCAGTTCCGCGCCGGGCTCGATGCCGAGCCTCTCGACGAGGGCCGCCCGCGCCTGGCGGTAGGCGTCCAGGGCCTCGGCCTGCCGTCCCGCGCGGTGGAGGGCGGTCATCAGAAGCACTCGCAGGCATTCCCGGAGGGGGTGGGCGGCGACCAGAGCGCCGAGTTCACTCACGGCGCGGTGGTGGTTGCCGAGCCGTAGTTCCAGTTCGAGACATTGTTCCTGTACGGCGAGGCGGCGCTCGTCGAGTTGGACGGCGTTTGCCCGTACCGGCTTGCTGCTGACATCGGTCAGGGCGTGGCCCTGCCACAGCCCTAACGCGGCCCGTAACTCCTTGACCGCTTGTTGGGGTTGATGGGCGGCAGCGGCTCTTGCGCCTGCGGCGACCCGTTCCTCGAAGACGTGGAGGTCGAGCTGCCCCTCGGCCAGCCGTAAGAGATAACCGGGAGAGCGCGTCACGATGGGCCCGGGATGGGGCCCCGAGCGGAGTATGCGCCGCAGCGCGCAGATGCCGATCTGTACCTGGGTGCGGCTCGTCGCCGGCGGCTTCCGCTCCCATATGGCCTCCACCAGACGGTCATTGGAGACGACGCGTCCCGATTCGAGGAGCAGCATCGCCAGAACCGTGCGTTGGCGCTGCCCGCTGACATCTATGTGTCTGCCGTCGTCCACGACTTCGAGCGGCCCCAGAATCCTGAACTGCATGGGTCCCCTCCGAGGCGGTGCCGGCTCGGAGAGGGTGATGGCGACCGGCCTGACGCACAGGCCCGCCGACCTCCACCGTGCCTGGCGTGTTCGAATGATGGAGCAGAGTGTACGAAAAGCGGATACAGGATGTGCATTCGAATGATTGCATGATCGAAAGGGGCCAGTCAACGACTCACTGCCCTGGCCTCGTCCGTCAACTTCTTTTCTGTTCAAACGCGTTATGAGGTGCCGCTATCCGTGAGTTCCGGAAAAAGAACGTCCGAAATTCCACGTTTGAAGTGCGGGCACCCTGGCTCTCTCCGGGCGTGCAGGAGTCGTTCGGGCGTGGGTCCGTGGCCGTAGCCGCACGGGGCGTGGGGAGTCCGTCCCGGAGTGGCGGAATAGGCGACTTCGCCCGTTGTCGTGAGCTGCCTGTGCTGGTCAGGGGGATGTTCGTGGCCGCGCCCGGCTTCTGGCCGGCTGGCAGCCGTTCGTCGGGAATGAGCTCGACGCGCGAACCGTGCGTACCTGGCCGCTCTTGTAGAAGTCGGTCAGCGGGTGAAGGACGACAAGGCCCGTGGGTGTGTCAGGGCCGCCGCGAAGGAGGGAACCCAGGGGGCGGTCGGCGCCGAGGACGACGGTGGTCGTGCCGCTGAGTGCTGGGGGATCGGCTTGCCGGAGTGGTGCGGAGATTTCTTCCGCGGCATCGATCCAGGGGACGTCGCGGGGGGCACCTTCGCCACCAGTAGACCTTCCGCCCCTCAACCTCGGCTTCCGGCCCTCCGGAGGCTATGTGCCCCGGCGCGCGAACCGACAGAACCCGGTCAGGCGGTCCTACGTGACTGCAGACTCAGGAGCGACGGCGTCCCCTACGCCATGCTCGATGCAGCCCGCCTGCGCAACTTGCAGTGACTGCCGCTCGGGCGACGACCGACATTCCCAGGTCGCCGCCGCCGACGCCCTCTTCTGCGCAACGGTCTCCTACGCCGTCGCCCACGCCTTCGAGCGAATCACCGGAGCTGCTGAAGAGGACTTCTACGAGGTGTTGGACCGGCACCGGGCCGTGGAGGCGGTCCAGGAGCATGACGCTGTGTTCCTCAGGCCCGTGGCGGGCCGAGGTATCCGTCCGTGGCGTCAGCCCGCCATCGGCAGGACCCTCCGCGACGGCACCGCGCCCAGTTCGTCCACGGCCACCGCCTCCCCGCTGTCCGCGTCGACATAACTGACACGGACGATCGGGTCGTCACCGGTGTCGCGGCCGGCCGTGGCGTCGAGTGCGAACACCACCGTGACCGGGCGCGCGCTCTCCCGGTCCCCGTACACACCCGAGTACTGGAGAATGCGCCAGCCGTCGTCCTCCCAGTGGTCCAGCAAGGCGGACCGGACCACTGGTGCGGCGGCCTGCCAGGCAAGGGAGTTCTCCAGGAGTTCGACGCTCGCCGCGACCGGCACCTGGTCGGTGGCGGTGCCGAGGAGGGGGTGACCGAAGACACGCAGCCTCGTCCGGCGCAGTGGCAGCAGCCACCACCGGTCGAGGTCGGCCGAGAGGGCGACCAGTACCGCCGCCGCCCCGGCCAGGAAGACAAGGGCACCGGCAGGCCGCTCGGAGACGGCCGACCACCAGGTGCCCTGTGCCACCGCCACCGTGGCCCCGCCGATGAGCACGACCGCCGCCCGCGCGAACGCCCGCCAGGTGATGGGGGTGTCCTCACTTGCCGAGCAGCCGCAGGAGGACTCCGGTGCCACGGCCCGGCCGTAGCCGAGGTAGCCGAGGAAGCCCGCCCCGAGGACCGCGGCGGCGGCCCCCGGCACCGGGTTCGCCGGGACCACCAGCAGACCTGCGGCGATCAGGAGTTCGGCTGCGCCGGTCGCCCGCAGCCCCGTCGTGGCCCGCTCACTGCTGCGCAGCATGCGGGCCAGCGCCGTCTTCGGCGCCTGCTGTGCGGTCCCTCGGCCGAACGCCTTGACCGCTCCGGTCCACCCGAGCAGGCCCGCAAGGACCAGCGGGGCGAGGCCCGTTGTCAGTGACAGCATCTCTTCCTCTCTCTGTGTCCTTGGGCCTGCATCAGTGCCCGACGGAGATGCGGACGACGTCCACGGAGTTGTCGGACGGCCGCCAGGCACCGAGCACCTGGGCGCTCTGTCCGATGCGCAGCCGGGACAGGTCGGACGTCAGTGCACGGCCCGCGTAGGAGGCGCTGGCGTCCGGGGCGACGTGACCGACCAGTTCGTGCTGCCCGTGGGCGAGGTGCAGCCGGTTCTTCGCGATGCCGCGGATCTGCGTGTCCAGGTTCACGATGTTCACCCACACCGCGTCGGCGGCCACGGTGCCGTCGGGCATCTTGACGCCGCGTGCGTAGAGCCCGTCGCCGACCTCGATCACTTCGGCCGTGGTGGCGCGCACCTTCCACACGCTGGTGACGTTGGTCATCTGCACCCGGGAGTGGCCGCCATTGGATCCGGCCACCTCCAGGATGCTGCCGGTGATTCCCGTGATGCGGCCCTCCACGAAGGTGGACCTGGCTATCGCGGGGTCGAGCGAGGGTTCCGCGGCGAAGGCGGCCTCGGCGTCGAGGCCGCCGAGCGCGGTCGCACCGATGATGGTCGCACCGCCGAGGGCGGCATTGGTGAGGAAGCGCCGGCGGCGCATCCCGTCGGCCCGGTCGTGTCGTACGGTCATGTCGGTCCTCCTCACTCGTAGATGTAGACCGGCAGCTTGCCCGAGCTCAGGTTGCCGATCGCCGAGAAGGCGGCCGGCGTCAGGTCGAGGACGCGGTTGGTGCGACAGGTGCCGTTGCAGCAAGTCGCCTCGCCGCACCAGTCCTTGGTGCGCGGGCCGCAGTCGGTGATCGTGATGCACACCGTCGCGCCCGAGCACTGGTGCTTGACGTTCATGACCGCACCGCAGCCGCGTCTGGGGATGTTCTCGCCACAGAGGTCGGGCCGGGTGATGTTCCAGCACGCCTGTGAGGCGTTGGGCCACGCACCGTGGTGTGCGCTGGACTGGCAGTTGCCGCAGGCGCCGCCGCCGGCACTGGAGCATGGCCCCCAGGCGTTGCCGCAGCAGAACCAGCTGGTTTCACCGGCCCACAGGCTGGTTGATCCGCAAGCCATCGTGTTGCCCCTCCTAGGAAATGACAAGTGCATGACAAGCACTGGACCGGCCGTCGACAGGCACATGCGAAGCAGGGATGCCCGTGTTGCGGCCGGGGATGGTTGTGCGAGCGAAGCAAGTCAATGATGCGCGTAGATAAGCCGGTTGCATAGATGGCCTGGTTCCGCATGGCCGAGGGCCTCGCTCCGCGTCGATCGATGGAGGCGAATCCGTCCGCGCGGCGCGCCGACGCTTAACTCCCTGGTCCTGCACGACGACCGAGGTGACTGGCGAACCACTCTCTGGCCAGGTCCGCCACCTTCCCGAGGGCACCGGGCTCCTCGAACAGATGAGTGGCGCCGGCGACCACGGCCAGTCGGCTCTCGCAGCGCAGCAGTGCCTGGGCCTGGCGGTTGAGGTCCAGCACCACCCCGTCTTCGCCTCCGACGATGAGCAGCGTGGGCGCGGTCACCGCCGGCAGCCGGGGTCCGGCCAGATCGGGCCTGCCGCCGCGGGAGACGACCGCCACAGCCGGGGAGTCCGGCTCCGCCGCCGCCCACAACGCGGCGCCCGCGCCGGTGCTGGCGCCGAAGTAGCCGACCGCGAGACCCTGCGTCTCGGGCTGGTCGAGCAGCCAGCGGGTGGCGTCGGCCAGGCGGCGGGCCAGCAGGGCGGTGTCGAAGACGTGGGCGCGGTCCAGTTCTTCCTCCGCCGTGAGAAGGTCGAACAGCAGCGTGGCCAGGCCGGCTTTGTTCAGCGAGGCCGAGACGAAGCGGTTGCGCGGGCTGTGCCGGCTGCTGCCGCTGCCGTGGGCGAACACCACGATGCCCGTGGCCCCTTCGGGGACAGACAGTTGCCCGTGGAGCCGGACCGGTCCGGCATGCACGACGACTTCCGGATCCGCGGCCGCCATCGCCGCTCCTCCCATGATTGCTGCGTCTACGCGCCGCTGCTCAATGACCTCAAGAAGGCGGGCTCCACTGACCGACGCTGTCCGAAAGGCGCAGGACGCCAAACTGTCATCACGGCTCTCGGCTGTCGACCGGACTTCTTGCCGACCCTTTACCCACGCTACTCGCGTTCCGCCGAGGCGCGAGCGGCTTCACCACCGGAGTCCACCGTGACCGCCTCTTCGGCGCGCCAGGGATCCATGCCTCTGCACCGGCTGGCCGCGGACACTACCGCCTCGTCGCGGACACCGGCCGCGGGCACCGCGGACCAGGTCCTCCGGAGAAGCTGCGCCCATCTCTCCCGCTCCGTACCGGCTCATCCCTTGATGACGCCCAGCGGCACCAGGCGGGCGACCGGCCGGGCGAGTCCGGCGCCCTCGGTGACGTAGGCGACCGCGTCGACGTCCTTGTACGCCTGCGGCGCCTCCTCGGCGAGACCACGCCACGAGGAGGGGCGCACGGCGATGCCTCGCGCCTCCAGCTCGCCGCGAAGCTGCTCCCCACGGACCATGCGCAGCGCGTGATGGCGGCTCCAGACCCGGCCGGCGCCGTGGCAGGCGGAGTGGAAGGCGTCGTTGCCGGGCAGGCCGACCATCACGTACGAGGCGGTGCCCATCGTCCCGGGGACCAGTACCGGCTGGCCCGCCTGGAGGAGGTCCTCGGGCAGGCTCGGGTCGCCGGGCGGCAGCGCCCGCGTCGCGCCCTTGCGGTGGACGCACAGTGGACGTGCCACACCGTCCACTTCGTGGGTCTCGATTTTGGCGGTGTTGTGCGAGATGTCGTAGACTAGTTCAAGACCGACTCCCGCAGCCGTCGCGAAGGCGTGGCGGGTGGCTTCGGACAACAGCTGGCGGTTGGCCCGGCCGTAGTTGGCCGCCGCCGCCATCGCCCCCAGGTAGGCGCGGCCCCGTGGCGAGTCGACCGGCGTACAGGCCAGCTGCCGGTCCGGGACCTGGATGCGGTGCCGGTGCATTTCCTGGTCCATCACGCGGACGTGGTCGGTGCACACCTGGTGTCCCAGGCCGCGCGAGCCGCAGTGGATCATGACGCACACCTGGCCCACCCGCAGCCCGAAGACCGCGGCGGTGGCCGTGTCGTAGATCTGGTCGACCGCCTGGACCTCCAGGAAGTGGTTGCCCGAGCCGAGGCTTCCCACCTGGTGGAGGCCGCGCTCGACGGCCCGCGTGCTCACCTGCCCCGGGGCCGCGCCGTCCAGGACGCCGCAGTCCTCGCAGCGCGCGAGGTCGCGCGGCACACCGTGCCCGCGCTCGACCGCGTACCGAGCGCCGCCGACCAGCAGCTCGTCCATCTCACCGGTCCCCGACAGCTTCCACAGGCCGCCGCGCCCCATGCCGCGCGGGATGGTGCTGTCGAGGATGTCCATCAGCCGCCGCATCCGGTCGTGGCCGAGCGCCTCGCGGTCGATGCCGGCGGCCAGCAGCCGTACGCCGCAGGAGATGTCGAACCCGACGCCGCCGGGCGAGATGACCCCGCCGTGGGAGATGTCGGTGGCGGCCACCCCGCCGATCGGGAAGCCGTAGCCCCAGTGGACGTCGGGCATGGCGAAGGAGGCGCGGACGATGCCGGGCAGCGTCGCCGCGTTCGCCACCTGCTCCATCGCCTTGTCCCCGGCCGCCTGCGGCAGCAGCGCCCGCGAGGCGAACACCACCCCGGGTACGCGCATCGGCTCCCGCTGCTCGATACGGAAGCGGTACGGGCTCTTCTCCACCAGTGCGATGTCCACGTTCCTCACCTCCAGTCGACCGTCAGCCGTCCGGTCCGGTCGGCGACGGCGGTGCCGAACTCGGCGCAGGCGGCTGTGAGCCGCTCGCGGATCCACTCCCGGTCCTCGCCGCACGCCAGGCGGGTGTGGCAGTAGTCCAGGGCCAGCGGCACCGCCTGCACCCGGGCGGGAACCAGATGCGCGGCATCCGGGCCGTCCAGGGTCACCAGGAAGAGGAGCCCCAGGTCGTTGCGGAGGACCGGGTCGACGGCATAGTCGTCGACGAAGTCGCCCAGGTCGTAGAGGATCCGGTCGGCGACCCCGTGGAAGACATGGGCGGAGTGCCCGGCGACCAGCGTCGCTCCCGCCGCCAGCAGTTCCGGGGCCGCGGCCGAGATGTGGCGCGGAGGCCGGGAGGTCATGTTGGGGCCCCAGTGCGGAGTGACCAGTACGACATCCGCCGCCGCGGCGGCCCGGCCGACCGACTCCGTCAGCCAGCCGGGCACCCCGGCGTGGAGATCGGCCCAGGCCACACCGGTACGGTCCGACCCGGCCGCGTACTCCTGCGGGTGGTCCGTGACGCCCACCACCGCGAGCCGCACACCGCCCGCCTCCAGCACCGTGAACTCCCGGGCCGCGTGTACGTCCGCCCCGGCGCCGACCGCGTGGACGCCCGCCCCGACCAGCAGGGTGCAGGTGTCGGCCAGGGCGTCGAACCCGTAGTCCAGGGCGTGGTTGTTGGCGAGCGTCACACAGTTCACCCCCAGTTCGGCCAGTACCTTCGCGGCGGCGGAGGGAGCGCGGAAGAAGAAGGCCTTCCGCGGGTCGGGCCAGCGGTGCCCGCGGTCGGAGACACAGCACTCCAGGTTGAGCACGAACAGGTCAGCCTCCGCGAGCGCTTTCCTGACCCCCATGGAGACCAGCGTCCCCGGCACCGGCGAGCGGCGCAGCTCCTCGGCGACGCTGCGCCCGAGCATGGTGTCGCCTGCCAGTGCCACCGTGAGCGCCATGATCCTTATCCCTTCCCCGCCCTGCACTCAGACGTCGAGGGTCACCCGGCAGGTCCAGCCGCCGGGGCCGCCCCGAAGCTCCAGGTCGTGCAGCGAAACGGCCTTCGGTACCGCACCGACCGCCACGGCGGTGTCGGCGTCGGCCATCCGGAAGCGGACCGACAGGCCCCGGCCGTCCCCCGCCGACCGGATCGCGCCCACCTGAACACCGAGCGGGATCTCACCGTCGGCATCCATCCGGTAGACGACCTCCTCCAGGACGGACACCAGCAGATCCTCGTCGGACTCCGCCGTCACCGCGCATGTGCGTTCCCCGACAACCGCGGCCCCGGACGTGTCGGCGAAGCCCTCCACCACCGCGCACACGGCCTCGCCGATGCACCCCTCGGCCGTCGGCGACCACGCCTCCACCCGCATGTCCGCGGTGTGTGGCACAGTCCAGTGTCCACTCGCGCCGGGCTGCTTCCCCACAGGTTCCCGACCGTCCACGGTCGGCGCCTCTCCGTCGTCTCCGGATGCACAGCCTGATGCCGAGTTTCCCGAGCCGCGGGCCGTGCCTCCTCCAGAGTCGTCCCGTACACCGCTCCAGGGCAACCTGCACGAGGCGCGACCACCCGTCGGCGTTGCACACAGTCACTCGTCTTTCCCCACCTCGTGACCACCGGCAATCGACAGATGACATACGGTAGTTGTCTCTCGCCGTTCTCGTGAAGGAGTGCCGGTGGCACACGCGGCGGACGACACCGGGTATGAGCGACTGTGGGTCTTCGAGCGCGTGCTCCTTGCCGAGCCGGCCACCCACGGTCTGCCTACCCCGTGGCCCGCCGCTGTGGCGCAGCGTACGTCCACAGTTCGCTTGCTCAAGCCTGGGCCCGGGCCTGCACGTTGCTCGGCCGAGGCGGCAGCGGCCCCGGGCGGATGACGATGACGTTCAGCTCGTGAGCCGCCGCGGCAGTGCGATGCTCCTCTCCGTGGTTGCCGTGCCGGACTCGCTGTGTGCGAGGTACGAGAGCTCGGCCGTGCCGGTCCCCGTGACCGCGTAGGTCACCTCGGCGGTCGGGACGGCGTGGAACTTCGGCGCGTCAGGAGTGGTGAAGACCCCGTAACCGGTGAGTCCGCCGCACGCGAGCAGTAAGGCGGCCGCGATCGCCAGGCCGCGCCGGTCCGGGCCGTGCTTCCCGGTGTTCTCCGGCTCAGGGATGACGACCAGGGGGATATCGATCACCGGGGCCAACGGTTCTCGTCCTTGAACTGGGACCACCTGCCGCCCCCGCAGTCGCCACCGCCGCGGTGCTGCACGCTGCGGACCACGTGCTCGCACTTCACCGGGCCTGGGCGAACCGGCTGTCGCGGGCCACCACGCCGGCGTCAGATGGCGACCTGGGGAGCGCCCTCCGGGGCACGCAGCAGGCCTTCCGGTAGATAGCCGGACCTGATGCGCAATTCCCACCCGTGCACCTGGACAGCCAGCGCGGCCAGAGCGATCGTGCCGACCGGCAGCAGGCTTCGGGGGACGGCATCGGCTGCTGCGTTCTCGCGGTGCTCGACGAGACGGCCGGCGAGGGCCCGCTCGAAAGCCGGCTGGTCGTCCTCCAGGAGCATGCGCAGGAGCTGCTGATCCGGTGTCAGCGTACTGAGGGCATCCAATCGCCGAGCCGCCTCGGCGCGCTCCTCGACGTCCGGCTTGCACAGCGTCACGGAGGGCCAGTCCCGGGGCAGGTGCCCGCGTGCCTTGGTCAGGTAGCCGCACAACGCATCCATCTCCGCGAGGCCCGCCGGATCCGACCGCGACTCCAGCGGCGAGTACGGTACTCCGTCGCGGATCGCGGGCGCATAGTCCTCCCGTAGCAGCAGACCGATCACCCGGTCCCGCTCCCAGACCGCGCCACTGACCAGGCACATCGCGAACGCGTCCAGCCAGGTCCTCGTGGTGGGTGCGTGGTCCACCGCGTCCCCGAAACTGAAGTCCTCGCTGCTGAGCGTCTCGTCGATGAGAGGGAAGGGGACCTCGAAGTCGCCGTCGGGGAAGGAGCCGAGGCTCAGCACCCCGAGCGCGCACTCCGCAGCAGTACGCAGGACTATGCGTGAGGGGGCGGCGCTGAGCGTGGGGTCCTGAAGGGTACGAGCGGCGACGTGGTCGTGGAGTTCGTCGCACATCTCCTGAAGGGACTTCAGGGACAGGTCGCCGTAGCGCAGCCAGTGCCAGCGGCCGAACGCCCGGCCGTAGATGTCCTCCAGGGCTTGGGAGATCCGCTGCTCACTGACGCTGTGGCACGTCGCTTCCTGCACGCTGTCATCCTTCCTTGATCCTTCCGGTTTACGGCGTCACGCTATCAACCCTTCCATCGCTGAGCGCATCAACTTTCGTCGGTGCCCCTCACTTCGGGACGCAGTGCCGTCCGCTTTCCCCGTTGCCGAAACGCTCTGGCGAAGGGGCTGCTCGCGTGCCGGCGCCCTGTGCACCGGTGACCAGGTTGAAGCCGCCGCCGAGGGTTTCGTCGCGCATCTCCATGAGGCGTTCGGAGTCCGGGCAGGTGCGGGAGAGTCCGGCGCTTTCGACCTGGAGTCTCGCCGAGCCGGCCGACTTATGGTCACCGAGGGGCGCGTGGCGACACCAGCATCATCTGTGGTGCCAGAGCTGCGGAGCGGTCGAGGACGTCGAATGCGTCGTCAGGCATCCGACCTTCCTGGATCCGGTGGACGACGCCGGTTCCCCGGTGGACAAGGCCGATTTCACGTTCCGGGAACCGTGCCGGCTGTGACGTCCGGAGGCCGGCTGACCGTGCGGGCACGCTCACAGGCTTGCCCCTGGTCGACCGCGGCTGTCTCGACGCCGCGCTGGAAGCCGACGGTGTCGGGATACTTCGGACTGAGGACGTCCAGGTCGGCCGGTGGGGGCCGACCTGGACATCATGATCAGACGAGGTCGAACCGGTCGAGGTTCATCACCTTGTCCCACGCAGCGACGAAGTCCTTCACGAACTTCTCCTTGGCGTCATCGCTCGCGTAAACCTCCGCGAGCGCGCGCAGCTCGGAGTTCGACCCGAAGACGAGGTCGGCGCGGCTTCCGGTCCACTTGACCTCGCCCGTGGCGGCATCGCGACCCTCGAACGTGTTCGCGTCCTCGGACCTCGCCTTCCAGGTCGTGCCCAGGTCGAGCAGGTTGACGAAGAAGTCGTTGGTCAGAGACCCGGGGGTCGTGGTGAAGGCCCCGAGCGGCGACTGCTGGTGGTTCGCGCCCAGGACGCGGAGGCCACCGACGAGGACCGTCAGCTCGGGCGCGCTCAGGGTCAGCAGGTTCGCCTTGTCGAGCAGCAGGTACTCGGCCGGGAGCCGGTTGCCCTTGCCGAGGTAGTTGCGGAACCCGTCGGCGGTCGGCTCGAGCGCGGAGAACGACTCCACGTCGGTCTGCTCCTGGGACGCGTCCACCCGGCCCGGCGTGAAGGGGACCTCGACGTCGAAGCCCGCGTCCTTGGCGGCCCGCTCGACTGCCGCAACGCCGGCGAGCACGATCAGGTCGGCGAGCGAGATCCGATTGCCGCCGGTCCGGGCCGCGTTGAAGGACTCCTGGATGCCCTCCAGGGTGCGCAGCACCGTCGCCAGCTGGTCGGGGTCGTTGACCTCCCACCCGCTCTGCGGCTGGAGGCGGATGCGCGCACCGTTGGCGCCGCCGCGCTTGTCGCTGCCGCGGAAGGACGAGGCCGACGCCCACGCGGCGGACACGAGCTGGGACACCGACAGGTCCGAGGCGAGGATCTGTGCCTTGAGGGAGGCAACGTCCTCGGCGTCGACGAGCTCGTGCGTCACCACGGGCAGCGGGTCCTGCCACAGCAGCGTCTCGCTCGGGACCTCCGGGCCGAGGTAGCGCACGACCGGGCCCATGTCGCGGTGGGTCAGCTTGAACCATGCACGGGCGAAGGCGTCCGCGAACGCGTCGGGGTGCTCGAAGAAGTGGCGCGAGATCTGCTCGTAGGCCGGGTCGAACCGGAGCGAGAGGTCGGTTGTCAGCATCGTCGGGGCCTTGCTCTTCGACGAGTCGTGGGCGTCGGGGATGGTGCCCGCACCGGCACCGTCCTTCGCCACCCACTGGTGTGCGCCGGCGGGGCTCGTCGTCAGCTCCCAGTCGTAACCGAACAGGTTCTGGAAGAAGCCGTTGCTCCACTGGGTCGGCGTGCTGGTCCACGTGACCTCGAGACCGCTGGTGATCGCGTCGCCGCCCTTGCCGGTGCCGAAGGTGTTCTTCCAGCCGAGGCCCTGCTGCTCGATCGGGGCGGCCTCGGGGTCGGGGCCGACATTGTCCGCCGGGCCCGCACCGTGAGTCTTGCCGAAGGTGTGACCGCCCGCGATCAGGGCGACCGTCTCCTCGTCGTTCATCGCCATCCGGCGGAACGTCTCGCGGATGTCGCGGGCCGCGGCGATCGGGTCCGGGTTGCCGTTCGGGCCCTCCGGGTTGACGTAGATGAGGCCCATCTGGACCGCGCCGAGAGGGTTCTCCAGCTCACGGTCGCCGGTGTAGCGCTCGTCGCCGAGCCAGGTGGTCTCGGGACCCCAGTACACGTCCTCGTCGGGCTCCCAGACATCCGCACGGCCGCCGCCGAAGCCGAAGGTTTGGAAGCCCATCGACTCCAGGGCGACGTTGCCGGCGAGGATCATGAGGTCGGCCCACGAAAGATTCTGACCGTACTTCTTCTTGACCGGCCACAGCAGGCGGCGGGCCTTGTCGAGATTCCCGTTGTCCGGCCAGCTGTTGAGAGGGGCGAAGCGCTGCTGGCCGGCTCCGGCGCCGCCGCGGCCGTCGCTGATCCGGTAGGTGCCCGCACTGTGCCACGCCATCCGGATCATGAACGGGCCGTAGTGGCCGAAGTCGGCGGGCCACCAGTCCTGCGAGGTCGTCAGCACCTGCGCGATGTCCCGCTTCACTGCCGGGAGGTCGAGGGTCTTGAACGCCTCGGCGTAGTCGAACTCCTCGCCGAGGGGGTTGGCCACGCCGGGGTTCTTGGCAAGGATCTTCAGGTTGAGCCGCTCCGGCCACCACTGGCGGTTTCCGCCGCCTTGAGTCGGGTGCGGGGCGCGCCCGTGTGCGACCGGGCAGCCACCTCCGCCCTCCGTCTTCGCGTCTACGACGATTGCATCATGGTTCTCAGACATGGGAATCCTTCCGGACCAGGCGGATCACGGTGCTCAGGAACTGCGGGACGCGGAACAGTCGGGCACAGGCTCCAGCAGACGGCGTCGGGCGACGAGGCGATGCGTTCCTCCAACCGGGCCGGGCTTCCGGTCGGCTCGATGCGGCATACGAGTCGCGTCGCGTTGAGCGCGTGGAGGGCCTCACACACGACGCGAAGGAAGATACGGCCCACGCGATCGCGCACTCCGAAGACGATCGTCTCCCCGCCGAGGTGGTCACCGTCCTGGACGGTCCAGAGCAGCGCACCGCGGGCGGCCGTGACCCACAGGCCGGCACTGCGCAGCTCCTCGGGGGTGGTCCGTCACGTCTCTGTCTCCTGCCGTACTGGAGTCTTCCTGTCCCTTGGCCATCAACGAAACCGATCCTACGATGGACGGAATCCAAGTCAAGAAGAACGCCAAACCCATATCCAATAGGAACCCGGACGTGCGTCAGTAGACTTCGGGTATCCCGCCGGACCTGAATAGGTGAACCGATATGAGTGACCTGCTGGAGCGACTGCGAGGGCGTGGCTGGCGGATGACCTCTCAGCGGCGTGTCGTTGCGGAGGTCCTCGATGGCGACCACGTGCATCTCACGGCCGACGAGGTGCACGCCCGTGCGGTACAGCGGCTGCCCGAGATCTCCCGGGCGACTGTCTACAACGCCCTGGGCGAGCTGGTCGCTCTCGGTGAGGTCGTAGAGTTCTCCACTGACGGCCGTGCAAAGCGATACGACCCCAACGCACACCAGCCGCACCAGCACTTGGTGTGCTCCAGCTGCGGCGTCATCCGCGATGTCCACCCGAGCGGCGATCCGTTGGCCGGCCTCCCGGCGGAGGAACGGTTCGGTTTCACGGTGTCCAAGGTCGAGGTCACCTATCGCGGGCTGTGCCCGTCCTGCGCCCGTGGGAGATGATCGGCGCATGCCTCAAGCGAGAGACGAGCGTGGTCGTCCGGGGCAGAAGCCAAAGTCATCACTGCTGTCCTGCTTCGGCGGACTCTTCGAAGGCCAGGCCGCGCAGGGCGAGCTGTGGGGTCTCGTAGCGGCCGTCGGCCGTGGGCTCCACGTCAAATGGCGCTGAAGATCCGTATCGCGTCGTAGACGATCCGTGAGGCCCGGAGCAGGCCGGAGGGCCCGAACGCCGCCGCGAGGCCCCACAGGAGCATCCCGCACGCATTGCCCAGGACCGTGGCCATACGGCTTCTGTGGCCATTCAGCTGCTCGGCGCAGGATCGCGGCCGTACTGGCCCCGGGACCGTCGCAATCAGAGAAGCCGCACCGACGAACGCAACGACGGCGGTCAACATCGAGCCGGCGTGCCGCGTGTTCACGTGCCTCACAAGCCCATTGCGTGCCTGGCGAATTACCGGCGGCTGGAAGGCAGATGTCGCCGACGGTCGGTGCGTGCTCTGGGAAGCGTTCAGGTGCATGTGGTTCCCGTGGCCGGCCTGAACCGGACGAAGGACCAAGTGTCCCGTGCTGCGGCCCCTGCACCGTGCTTGTCCTTCACGCCACCGGCATCAGGGTTGTGAGGTGGTGCAACCGGTCCGGGCGTGCTTCCGACGGGGCCGAGGCCGTCGCCATGTGCCTTCGGTCCTCGGGGGGGTTGGGGCCGAGTTCGTCCCGCGGTCGCCGGCGGAGCGTTGGGCGCTGTTCGGGCCGGCTCACCGAACTCTCCCTGAATGTCGCTCGGCCGGTGGCACTGAAGCCACTGGCTGCGGAGGGCGAACCTCATCGCGATCGCACCCCTCTGCCGGCAACTGGCCATGGATTCCGCGCCGTCCTGCTCAACCGCCTTGGTGGGCAGGCGTCCAGTAGTCGATGACTACGTTGTTCCACCGCCGCCGCACTGCGTTTATCAGCGCCTGTGGGTCGCCGATCGAGACGACCTCTTGGCAAAGGGGCGAACGAACAGGTCTGACCCCCGTGGAACACGGTAAGTCCGGTTCCAAGACGCACGTACGTTGGCTTGTTGGGCCGCCCCTGGGCGGACGTCGTTGCGAGGAAGCGTCGCCGATCGACGATCGCCCGGTCGATCTCGCCCGTTGCGACCAGCTCTCCCGAGCTGTTCATGGCCCGAACGAGGAAGGTGAGCCGCCGGCCTGCCGCGGCGGCCGACGGCTCGGCGATGACGTCAACCCAGCCGCCCACCCCCGTCGCACGGAGGTGCTCGATGCGGATTGCGGTTCCAACGGTCCTCTGGCCCGTCGTGGTGAAGGGACGCAGCGGCCTGCATAGTTACCGCTTCCATCCACGCGATCAGCCACGGGGTGGAGAACACGGGCAGGTCACCGCTTTGAAGCACCTTCTTGAGGCCACCACCGACGCGCAACATGGGGCGGCGGATGCTCGCAGGACAGGACAGGACAGGACAGGACAGGACAGGGCAGGGGCAGTCAGATGCCGTCCGGCGGGGCGGTGGCCGGGCAACAGCCGGCTCGGCTGGTCAAGGGCCGCTACCGCTGGTGGTGGAGCCGCTCCAGCAGGAGGTAAGCGCGCTGCTCAGCGGCCGCGAGTTCGGCGGGATCGATCCCCGCCGGCCACAGTTCCCCCGCAGCGGCGTCGTCGGCATCACGCAACTCCACCACTGCCACCACCAGATGCACCTGGACGATCGGGAGCGGCGGCCCAAAGCGCTCGGTCAACGACCGCTCCGCCTGCCCGGCCGCCTCCGTGCATGCGGCCAGCGCACGTTCCACGCGCACCGCGGCATGGTCATGGACGACCAGCAGCGCACAGACCAGCCCGACGGCGATCCCCAGAACGCTACCCAGCACCCGGTCGTGGACGAGCTCCCCGGCAGGGGCAGGCGAGGCCAGGTCGCTCAGCAGCAGTGCCAGCGGCGTGAGGAAAACGACGCCCAGACCGTAGTTGCGGGCTACGACGTACTCCAGCAGAAATTCCAGGAGCACGACCACGCAGGCGAGTGCCACAGGATCCAGGTGTGCGGCCAGCACACCGAAAGCGAGCAGCAGCCCGACGACCGTGCCCAGGGTTCGCTGGACGGCACGCTGCGCCGTCGTGCGGAGGTTGACCGAGTGGAGCACTGCGGCGGCTGAGATCGACGCCCAGTAGCTGTGCTCCAGGCCCAGGACCACGGCCAGCCCACCCGCGATCCCGGTGCCCAGGACCATCCGCAATGCGGGAACGGCCAGGACGGCCCTGTGGTGAGGGCCACCGGGGCGGTGCCCCACCAGCAGTTCGGAGGCGCGCCGGGCGACGGGTGCGGCCGGTGCCACAGAGGTCCCTGCCGCGCGGTAGGTCACGCCGTCCTGTGCCGCTGGAGACGGGAACGACAGCTCGGGCAGAACCAAGGGAAGTCGCCGGCGTCGGTCGGTGAGGAGACGAGCCTGTCGGCGCAGGTGCTGTGCCGTGGCGGTGGGGTAATGGGGCGACCGGCGTGCGGAGCCGATCAGCAGCGACCAGGACAGGTCGGTCAGGCGTACGAAGGTTTCGTTCCGGCCGGCTTGCTGCGCTTGCGTCGGCGGCGCGAGACCGAGGGAGTGGTAGGCCTGCAGGACCGCAACGGTCGCGCGGTGTCGCGTGTGCCGGGCACCGCCCCCCGGTCCAGGTGCCTCCAGCAACTCCGCGAGCTCACGCAGGGCCGTGGCCACAGCAAAACGCTGCGGACGGTCTGGGTGCACGAGCCAGCCCGATACGCCAAGCACCCATGCAGCCGCTGCTCCGGCCGCGGCCAGCGCGGTCTGCGGGAGAATATCGGCGAGAGCGGTCGAGCCATTGGCCGCCACCGCGAAGGAGAACAGCAGCAGTACCGCGCCCAGGCCGCTCAACCGTGTTGCATCACAGGCAAACTTAGCCAGTCCGGCGACCACGGCCGTCGCCGCAACCACCACGGCAGCACCGGCTCCTCCTGCCCACGGATGGATCCAGGCAGCGAGAGCGGACCCGCAGCCCACGCATGCCGTCATGGCCACCGCGACCAGCGCGAGAACGCGAGCGCGGCGCGGGTAGGGGAGGTTGCGTCCAAACGTGGTGGTGAACGCGCCCAGCATGGCGTAAACAGCGAGATCGGGCCGCCCCGCCTTCGCTACTGGAAGTGCCACCAGCGCCATGGCCAGGGCAGCACGCACGGCGAAGAGGAGCGCTCCGTCGACCTTGTGCAGCGCGAGCGAGCCGCGCGGGGAGAGCACGTGCGCCGCGCTTGCGACGGAAGGCCGCCAACCGTGCCCGGTCACGGCAGAGAAAGGGCGGCGGGAAGAAGGCATATCCGGTATATATCACCTGTGTCCGGCAGGGTTTCTGAGCGCTGAATCGAGCCTGCCTCTACGCGTTCGCCGGCGTCGCCCTCGTCGACTGCGCCAGGACCTTGCCTGCTCAGCGCGATCGACCTTGTCCCTGCCGGCGCCCTGGCCAAGCGCGGCAGGTGCACGCCGGGGAAGGCCCCTGCGGGCGTGTGTGGTGCCGAAGTCGGCACTATGCAAGGCGTTGATCACGCGGCTGACGGGCGGGGCCCCGTCGAGTATTCCTCGCGAGACACAGCGCGCGGCTGTCCTGGCCGCTGACGCACACGCCCGCATCGCGGTCAGCCAGCTGAGGTTCCTTGAGTCCCTGACGCGGGCTTCGTCAGGCTGGACGGCGACGAAAAGACTACTGTTATTACTCGTGAGCACCCGGTTGCCGTTGTCTGCGGTTCCCCGACTTGGTGGCGCGGTGGTCGTCGGAGCGGTGGCCGGCGCAGTCGTCGGAGTAGCGACCGGCATTCCGCTGGGGGTTCTCGCCGGTATCGCTGCGACAGAACTGATCTTCGTTGTGGCGGGTTGGATGGTGCTGTGGCCGATGGATGCCACAGCCACCCGGGGCCATGCCCGACGTGAGGACTTTCAGCCCGTCACCGAGGAACTCGTGGTCGTTGCCACTGCCCTGTGCGGACTGGTTACCATCGTGCTGCTGCTCCTGCTCGGTAAATCCGACACCGGCCACGCCGCAGCCGCGGCCGCGCTCGGCGGTGTGTTCATGTCCTGGGCGGCGCTCCATTTGATGTACGCCACCCGTTACGCGTACCTGTACTACATATCCGCGAGCGGGATCGACTTCAACTCCGATCACCCGCCGGCGTACAGAGACTTCCTCTACTTCAGTTACAACCTCGGCATGACCTACCAGGTATCCGACACCGACGTCTCAAGTTCGACGATCCGTGCGGTGGTGCTACGGCACTCGGTGCTGTCCTACGTCTTCGGCACCAGCATCCTTGCCACGACCATCAACCTCGTCACAGGAATCGTCACTGGCTGATCCGGTCCAACCCCGTGCCTGGCCGGAGCCCCACGGTGCGGCAGTCCTCCCAGGTCTGTTTCGAGAAATGGGCACTTTGACGTGATGCTGACTAGGCTTGCTCCATGAAAGGGTTGGCGGCTGCGCCTCACGCCCTGACCGCTAAGTCGCACTGACCCTTGGACGCTGCCTGCTACCGCGCCGGAACTGCTGGTGGACGGCTGATCGGAACCAGGGAGTCACACCATGGCACCTCTATTTCACGGAACTTCCAAGGTGCGCCGAGAGCCCACGCTCGCCGTCAACCCCTTCTATGGTGAAGCGAATCCGGCGGCCGGTATGACCGAGGACCTACCCAAGGACCGGCTGCCCCAGGGACCCCTGACGCCCTCAACGGTGTACCAACTTGTGCACGACGAGCTGATGTTGGACGGCAACGCGCGCCTGAACCTGGCCACGTTCGTCACGACGTGGATGGAGCCGCAGGCCGGCGTCCTCATGGCCGAGTGCCGCGACAAGAACATGATCGACAAGGACGAGTATCCGCGCACCGCCGAATTGGAGCGGCGGTGCGTGGCGATGCTCGCCAACTTGTGGAACGCGCCTGACCCGGATGGCGCGGTCGGGTGTTCGACCACCGGGTCGAGTGAGGCGTGCATGCTCGCAGGGATGGCGCTCAAGCGGCGCTGGGCGAAGAGACACGCTGATCAGTACCCGTCGCGCGATGCCCGCCCGAATCTGGTGATGGGCGTGAACGTTCAGGTCTGCTGGGAAAAGTTCTGCAACTACTGGGAGGTCGAGGCGCGCGAGGTCCCCATGGAAGGAAACCGGTTTCACCTCGACCCGGCGGCCGCGGCGGAGTTGTGCGACGAGAACACGATCGGCGTCGTCGGTATCCTCGGCTCCACCTACGACGGCTCGTACGAACCGATCGCAGACCTCTGTGCGGCTCTTGACGTCTTGCAGGAGCGGACGGGGCTCGATATTCCCGTGCACGTCGACGGGGCCTCCGGCGCCATGATCGCGCCCTTCCTCGACGAAGGCCTGATGTGGGACTTCAGGCTGCCGCGCGTGGCGTCCATCAATACTTCGGGGCACAAGTACGGGCTGGTCTACCCCGGCGTCGGCTGGGCGCTGTGGCGCGGCCAGGAGGCGCTGCCCGAGGAGCTGGTCTTCCGTGTCAACTACCTGGGTGGCGATATGCCGACCTTCGCGCTGAACTTCTCCCGGCCGGGCGCGCAGGTGGCCGCGCAGTACTACATGTTCCTCCGGCTCGGGCGCGAGGGCTACCGGGCCGTGCAGCAGGCCACCCGGGACGTGGCACGCGCACTGGCCGAGCGCATCGAGGCACTCGGCGATTTCCAACTCGTCACGCGGGGCGATGAGTTGCCTGTGTTCGCGTTCACGACTGCCCCGGACGTGAAGGCTTACGACGTCTTCGACGTCTCCCGGCGTTTGCGGGAACGGGGCTGGCTGGTTCCGGCGTACACGTTCCCAGCGCACCGGGAGGACCTCGCGGTCCTGCGTGTGGTGTGCCGCAACGGCTTCTCGTCCGACCTGGCGGCACTGCTCCTCGAAGATCTCCGACGCCTGCTGCCGGAGCTGCGCCGGCAGCCCTACCCAATGGTTCACGATCGGCAAGCGGAGACGATCTTTCATCACTCCGAGGGCCGTCGCCCGCACGAGGCAGCAGGCCGTCCAGGCCAAGACGGGAGACACTGAGAGTCGAAGGCGGAGCGGTGTCTGGCCGCCTCCGCGATGGTGCCCCGGCACGGGGCGCTCCGGCCCGGGACAGCTTTCCGCATTGATGATCTCCCGGACATTCGCCGAGAGCGATGGATACACGAGGCTGTCCTGCCGCACGGTCGCGCACGGTAGAAGCCGTCGGTCCACGAATCCCATCAACGCTCCGCAGCCCCTTGTGGGTCTGGGCCTGCTTGAGCGCTGGATCCTGCCGTTGGATCGTTCACCCCGCAGTCGCAGTCGCAGTCGCAGTCGCAGTCGCAGTCGAGGGCGTGCAGGTGGGCAAAATGTCGTTCGGCCGCCTGCGAACTCGGGTCGAATGCCGACGCTCAGTCAAGCTCGTCGTTATCCGCTGCGCGGATCTCGATCGTTCGCCGCGTCACCACACCGGTTTTCGGCAGACGTAGAGTCAAGACACCGTCAGTCAATTCAGCCTGGACACCTTCTGTATCAACGTCACCGGGCACCCGAATCCCATAGGAAAACGCCCCTGACCGGCGACGCAATGCATTGCCGTCCGTCGTCTCATCAAGGGAGCCATGGACGTGCAGCTCCCTGCCGTCCACCTCTACGTTCACGCGTTCACGAGGGACACCAGGCAGTTCTGCGCGAACCACGTATGCGTCGCCCGAGTCTGCTTCCTCGACCACTGGCATCCAGTGCTGCACGGGGCCAGTTGTCTGCGACGACCGCTCAAGCAGGCGGCTGACCTCACCCCACAGCTGCTGCAGCTCCGTTGCTGGATCATTCCCGGCCCACCAGGCCGTTCTTGCAGGCTTCGACCGGGCGATGTCTGCGCGTTCATCCATGATTTCCTCTCCGACTTCGTCGTCCCTCTCGGCGCTCATCCTGCCTGTGTTCTCTGTCGACAGCCTGCGTCCCAGGTTTCCCGATAACCATTACGTCTACGCCGTTGTGGTGAGGAGTCCCGTTTCACGGGACGAGACGGTGCCATCTGCCCAGCCTCGGGGGAGGGGGCGTGCTCTGCGCCACACGACTCAAAATGACCCTGGCGGAAACTTCAGCAACTGCGCGAAGCCCGGACCGGCCCGGTACGAGTCATATCGATATTAATCAACATGGCTCAAGTCCGAGCAGGAACCGATACTGCTCCGGTCTCGGCGCCCTGCACTCGAAGCGCAGTTGCTTGCCCCCCATCTTATTTCTGGGGCATGTGTTTCGTTGCGCTTGCGGAGCAGGGGACATCGCGCTTGAGTTGTATAGACCCCCGGTATCAGGAGCAGCCATGTCGATGTCATTCGGTTCAGGGTTTGGTTCTTCTGACCCCTTCAGTGAGTTGTTGAACCGGTTCTTTGGGATGTCACCGGCCTCGTCGCCGCCGGCCGTCCAGCGAGTTCCAATCGGACGGCTCCTGACAGAGTCGTCGCAGGAACTCCTCAATATGGCTGCGCAAAGAGCGGTCGAGGACGGAACCTCCGATCTCGACACGGAGCATCTGCTCTGGGCGGCAACAAAGGTCGACCCCGCACGAAAGCTGCTCTCTCAGGTAGGCGTGAACCCCGACACGCTCGCGTCGGAAGCCGCTGAGGTCCTTCCGCGGGAGTCTGGTGAGCCGTCCGCGGAACCGGGACTCACACCAGCAGCCAAGCGCACACTTGCAGCTGCCTACGCTCACTCACAGGCAGCCGGGGTTTCGTATATCGGCCCCGAGCACATTCTCAGTGCACTACTGGACGACGTCGACTCCGGTGCTGCCCGGCTGCTGCGAGCGGAGGGCCTGGACCTGGAGAAGCTGGCGGGCCTCGCGGACCAAGCGGCTCGCGCAGAAGGGATTCCGGCTGACGGAAAGCAGCCGTCTACGACCTTGGACGAGTACGGTCGGGACCTGACGGAAGAAGCGAAGGCTGGAAAGCTCGACCCTGTGGTTGGGCGGGCTGAGGAGATCGAGCAAACCGTCGAAATCCTCTCGCGGCGCTCCAAGAACAACCCCGTACTCATTGGCGAGCCCGGCGTCGGGAAGACCGCCATCGTAGAGGGTTTGGCCCAGCGCATCGTGGCGGGCGAAGTCCCGGAAACCCTGAAGGGCAAGAGAGTCGTGGCGCTCGATCTCTCTGGCATGGTGGCCGGCGCACAGTATCGCGGGCAGTTCGAGGAGCGCCTGAAGAAGGTCATCGAGGACGTCCAAGCCGCCAGCGGTGACATCATCCTGTTCATCGATGAGCTTCATACGGTCGTGGGCGCGGGGGCGACCGGCGAGGGGGCGATGGACGCAGGCAACATGCTCAAGCCCGCGCTGGCGCGCGGAGAACTCCACGTCGTGGGCGCGACGACCATCGACGAGTACCGCAAACACATCGAGAAGGACGCAGCCCTTGAGCGTCGCTTCCAGCCCGTACTGATTCCGGAGCCGACCGTCGAGGAAACGGTGCAGATCCTGGAGGGGCTGCGGGACGCATACGAAGCCCACCACCAGGTCCGCTTTGCTGACGGCGCCTTGGCAGCCGCGGCTGAGCTGTCCGACCGTTACATCAGTGATCGATTCCTGCCCGACAAGGCCATCGACGTGATGGACCAGGCAGGCGCCCGCGTGCGCCTGCGCAGCGCGGGCCGCTCCACCGAGGTCGTCAGCCGAGAGGACCGCATCGCCCAACTGCGCCGTGAGCAGGACCATGCCGTGGCCGGTGAGGACTTCGAGAAGGCTTCGCAGTTCAAGCGGCAGATCGCTGAGGTGGAAGGCGAACTTGCGGGGATCAAGGAACGTCGCGAGGGCATCGTCTCCGTCACCGCTGCCGACATCGCTGATGTCGTTTCCCGCCGCACGGGCATCCCGGTCTCTCAACTCACTGCCAGCGAGAAAGAAAAGCTTCTCAAGCTCGAAGAGGAGATGCACGCCAGGATCGTCGGCCAGGACGAAGCGGTCACCGCAGTTTCGGAGGCCGTGCGCCGCAACCGCGCGGGCATGGGTGACCCGAATCGCCCAGTAGGCTCGTTCCTCTTCCTGGGCCCCACCGGTGTTGGAAAGACCGAACTTGCCAAGACTCTCGCCGAGTTGCTGTTCGGCGATGAGGATCACATGATCCGCTTCGACATGAGCGAGTTCCAGGAGAAGCACACCGTCGCCCGGCTCGTCGGTGCCCCTCCGGGATATGTCGGCTACGAAGAAGCCGGCCAGCTCACAGAGAAGGTCCGTCGGCAGCCCTACAGCGTGGTGCTCTTCGACGAGGTGGAAAAGGGCCACCCTGACGTCTTCAACACGCTGCTGCAGATCCTCGACGACGGACGTCTCACAGATGCCCAGGGGCGCACCGTCGACTTCCGTCACTGTGTCGTCATCATGACGTCCAACATCGGCGCTCACCGCATTCTCGCGTATCAAGGCGATGTGTCCGAGATCAAGGACGAGTTGATGGAAGATCTGCGGGGCCGGTTCCTGCCCGAGTTCCTCAACCGCATCGATGACATCATCATCTTCCACAGCCTCACCGAGGACGACCTGTCGCAGATCGTGGACCATCTCTTGGACCAGAGCAAGCGCCGGGTGCAGGCACAGGGAATGAAGCTGGAAGTCACGGAAGCGGCCAAGAAGCTTCTCGTCGCCCACGGTCATCAGCCAGAATTTGGTGCCCGTCCGCTGCGACGCACGATTCAGGCTGAGCTCGACAACCGCATTGCCTCGATCCTGCTCGGCGGTGAGGCAGAGCGGGGAGACACCATCGTCGCCGATGTGCAGAACGACTCGATCCACTGCACGGTCGAGGGGCCCGGGGCACACCCGACTACCGAGGCGCACGAAAAAGAGGAGAACTCCTGATACAGGGGGAGGGCGCTGCTTCGTAAGCACACCCGGGCCCATTGGCGCCCGGGTGTTCAAACAAGGAGGACACATGGCGCATCACCACAAGACCAACCGAGCAGTCGAAGGTAATCCGGATGACGGTCATGGGAGAGGCATACCTCTGCGGCCCGACGAGGAAGAACTCAAGGAGCGCACCGAAGAAGATCGACGAGACGTGGGACTTCCTGAAAAGAAGCAGGAGGATCCCGCAACACAGTACGAAGAAGCGCAAGCTGAGATCGATCAGGAGGTTGATCGGGGCGAGATGCCGACGGGCACAACTCCACGAGAGAAGCGAGAGTCGTTTCCGCCGACCGACTACGAAAGCTGAAGCGGGCGCCGCAATTCTTCGACCGTTACCGAGCTGTACCGGCAGCACACGGGAGCAGGAATGACCGGAGAACCGATCAGCGCCACTGCACGTCGCGCGCTCGAGCAAGAACTTGCCGACCTGCGCGTCGAACGAGGGGCGGACGCCTCGACGCTGCAGGACACCGACGAAGTGGGCGACCGCGCTGACGAAGCCGACGAGTTGCAGCGCGCCAATGAGGTCGTACGCCTCGATGCCCGCATCAAAGAGATCACCTTGCGACTTCGTGAGGCCGACGAAGCAGGCGGGCCTTGTACCGACCTGGTCGGCGTGGGCAGTACTGTCACCGTGCAGTTCTCGGACGACACGGTGGAAACCATCCAGATCGGCGAGGGCGCCGAGGTGCTGGACCAGGCGTTGATCACTGCTGACAGTCCCCTCGGCCGCGCGCTGCTCGGCCGCCGTGCCGGCGACAGCGTCAGCTATGACACGCCCGAAGGGCAGGCGACCGCGATCGTGGTGTCTCTCGGCGAGCCCCACCCGGCAGGGGACAATTAATCGAGTAGTGATGGGGGCGGACCGGCGGCGGGCAGGTCAGTAATGGTTGGACGATACGCCAGCTCTCTTCCACTGCGTCCCCGGCCATTGCCCTGGTAGGGGTTCGTGAGAAGGTGCCGGTGAAGCCACCCTCAGGTGGCTGGGTTGATGGTGACCTTGACGTGTTTCATGATCGGCTGGTCGCTTTGTGTGCTGTAGTCGGCGAGTGCGCACAGGACGTTCATCTCGGGCATGTAGCCGGCCGCGCAGCCGCGGGGGATGTTGTAGGGGATGGCGAGGTAGCCGTTGAGGTGGCGGTGGCTGCCGTCCTTGGCGGTGCTGGTGATGTCGACGGGGCCGAGGTCGGCGATACCGCGTTGGCGCATGTCGGCCCGGTTCATGAAGACAAGTGTGCGCAGGTTCTTGATGCCGCGGTAACGGTCGTTGTCGGAGTAGATGGTGGTGTTCCACTGGTCGTGGGACCGCATGGTGCCCAGTGCCAGGGTGCCGGGGGCGGGGACGACGTCGGGCAGGAGCGCGGTGGAGAACTCGGCACGTCCGGACGGGGTGAGGAAGACCAGTTCACGGGCGGGCTGCTTGATGCGGAAGCCGAGGGGCAGGCGCACGCGGCGGTTGAAGTCCTCGAAGCCGTCGAGGGCTTGGGCCATGGTGTCCCGGATTCGGTCGTAGTCCTCGATGTACCACTCCCAGGGGGTGGGGCTGGCGGGCAGGGCTGCGCGGGCCATGCCGGCGACGATGGCGGGCTCGGACAGCAGGTGCGATGAGGCGGGGCGCTTCATGCCGATGGACAGGTGGACCATGCTCATCGAGTCCTCGACGGACGTGCTCTGGACTCCCTTGCGCTGATGGTCCTTCTCGGTACGGCCGAGGCACGGCAGGATGAGGGCCTGGCGGCCGTGGACGAGGTGGCTGCGGTTGAGCTTGGTGCTCACCTGGACGGTGAGGTCGCAGTTGCGCAGGGCCTCGTAGGTGTAGGGGGTGTCGGGCGCGGCGAGGGCGAAGTTGCCGCCCATGCCGACGAACACCTTCACATCGCCGCGGCTCATCGCCTGGATGGTGCCGACGGTGTCCAGACCGTGCTCACGCGGCGGCTCGATCCTGCAGGCCTCGGCCAGGCGGTCCAGGAACTCGTTGTCGGGGCGGTGATCGATACCGCAGGTGCGGTTGCCCTGGACGTTGCTGTGCCCACGCACCGGGGAGGGGCCGGCTCCTTCACGCCCCAGATTGCCGCGCAGCAGAAGGACGTTGACGATCTCCCGGACCGTATCGACGCCGTGCTCGTGCTGGGTCAGGCCCAGGCACCAACTGACGATGCTGCGGTCGGCCTCGCTGTACACGCGCGCTGCTTTGAGGATGTCGTCGCGGGTGATCCCGGACTGGTTCTCGATCTCGTCCCACGGCGTGGCCTCGCACAGGGCCCGGTACTCCTCGAAACCGGCCGTGTGACGGTCGATGAACTCCCGGTCCAGAGCCTTGGGGTCGGTCGCGGACTGCTCCAGGATCGCCTTGGCCATGCCGCGCAGAAGAGCCATGTCGCCGCCGATCCGCGGCTGCAGGTTCAAGGTGCTGGTCCGCGTCGTCTTGAACAGCGCCATGTCCGTGAAGTCATGCGGAACGATGGTGCGTGTGGCGGCCGCCTCGACCAGCGGATTGATGTGCACGATCTGGGCGCCGCGATGGTACGCCTCAGCAAGGGCGGTGAGCATCCTGGGCGCGTTGGAGGCGGCGTTGACTCCCACGATGAACAGCGCGTCCGCGCTCTCCCAGTCCTTGAGGTCGACGGTCCCCTTGCCGGTGCCCAGAGACGCATGCAGAGCGCGGCCGCTGGCCTCGTGGCACATGTTGGAGCAGTCGGGCAGGTTGTTCGTGCCCAGTTCACGGGCCATCAACTGGTAGAGGAAGGTGGCCTCGTTGCCGAGACGGCCGGAGGTGTAGAACGCGGCCTGATTCGGGTTGTCCAGCGCGCGCAGGGCACGTCCGACTACCTCGAACGCGTCCCTCCAGCTGATGGGAACGTAGTGGTCCGAGTCGGGGTCGTACACCATCGGTTCGGTCAGCCGGCCCTGATTTTCCAGGTCGTAGTCGCTCCACCCGAACAGCTCGGTCACCGAGTGGGTGGCGAAGAACTCACGCCCGACACGCTTACGCGTCATCTCCCACGTGACGTGCTTGATTCCGTTCTCACAGATGTCAAGGTGCAGACCCTTGGTGTCGTCCGGCCACGCGCATCCCGGACAGTCGAAGCCGGTGTTCTCGTGATTCATCCGCATGATCGCCCGCGGCCCGTCCACCAGCGCACCCTCACGCACCAGGAACCGGGTCACGCTGTTGGCGGCGCCCCATCCGGCGGCGGGATGGTGATAGGGATGGAATTCCGCATCGCCTGTGGGGCCGGGCCCCACACTGGGCTCCAGTCGTTCCTGCTTTTTATTGGACAGGCTCAAGACTTTCACTCTTCCGCCACGCGGACGTGGGTATATGGACGACGCTTTCGCTCAGGCTAGGCGCGCTGATCAATCTATGCCACTCGACTCTCGGAATGCTCATTCAAGGTTATTTTCAGTAACCCGATTGCGTGGGATGACCACGTCGGTAGTTACGAAATGGCCCCTTTGCGAAATGGCCCCTTTACGGAAGCGGCCGGCTCGCCGTCGACTGACTGAACGTCTGTCGGGTGTTGTGAGTGGACAGGTGATGGGCCACTGGCTGGTGGTCCGGCCAGGTCGTGCGGACTTGTGGCTTCGCCGTGGTCCCCTGAACGCGCGTGACTGGATTTCCCCTTCCGAACGAAGATAAAGAGGCGTCCATGCGCCTGAGTATCCGTAACCAGATCCCCGGTACCGATACCTCCGCCACGGAGGGCGCCGTGACGGCCATCGTGAAGATTCAGCCGCCGGCGGGTCAGGAAATGACGGTGGCGGTCACGGTGGGCGCGGTCAAGGAGCTCGGCATCGCAGCCGGGAGTCAGGTCCAGGCTCTGGTGGAGTCCACCGAGGTCTCACTGCAAGCTCCCTGATCAGCCGCCTGGACGACATCGGTGCGACGGCGCTTCCGGCTCCTCCTGACCACCGGCCCCGGGTAACGGAAAAGGCCGGCTCGACGCCGTTGGCGCCGAGTCGGCCTTTCCGGTGGTGCATCCCCCTCGGGGGTGCCGAGCCTTCCGCTCGACGGGGCCGGTCAGTCCGTGCCGAACTCCATCGCGGCGCGGTCCAGCATCTCGTCGTCACCGGAGACCTCGCCGCGGGAGGCGATGGCCTCGGCGCCGCCCTCCGGCATGGTGCCGATCAGCCCGGTCGCGGCCGCCTGGGCGGCACCGATGGCGGGATTGGCGGTGCCGATCAAGCCGAGCCCGGCGTACTGCTCCAGCTTGGCGCGCGAGTCGGCGATGTCGAGGTTGCGCATGGTGAGCTGGCCGATCCGGTCCACCGGGCCGAACGCCGAGTCCTCGGTGCGCTCCATGGACAGCTTGTCCGGGTGGTAGCTGAACGCCGGGCCTGTGGTGTCGAGGATCGAGTAGTCCTCACCGCGCCGCAGCCGCAGTGTCACCTCGCCGGTGACGGCCGCGCCGACCCAGCGCTGCAGCGACTCGCGCACCATCAGCGCCTGCGGGTCCAGCCAGCGGCCCTCGTACATCAGCCGGCCGAGGCGCCGTCCCTCGTTGTGGTACTGGGCGAGGGTGTCCTCGTTGTGGATCGCGTTGACCAGGCGCTCGTACGCCGCGTGCAGCAGGGCCATGCCGGGCGCCTCGTAGATGCCGCGGCTCTTGGCCTCGATGATCCGGTTCTCGATCTGGTCCGACATGCCCATGCCGTGCCGGCCGCCGATAGCGTTCGCCTCCATCACCAGGTCGACGGGGGAGGAGAACTCCTTGCCGTTGATCGTCACCGGGCGGCCCTGGTCGAAGCCGATCGTCACGTCCTCTGTGGCGATCTCGACCGAGGGGTCCCAGAACCGCACGCCCATGATCGGCTCCACGGTCTCCACGCCGGTGTCCAGGTGCTCCAAAATCTTGGCCTCGTGGGTGGCGCCCCAGATGTTGGCGTCGGTGGAGTACGCCTTCTCTGTGCTGTCGCGGTAGGGCAGGTCGTGGTCGAGAAGCCACTCCGACATTTCCTTGCGGCCGCCGAGCTCGGTCACGAAGTCCGCGTCCAGCCAGGGCTTGTAGATCCGCAGGTGCGGGTTGGCGAGCAGGCCGTACCGGTAGAACCGCTCGATGTCGTTGCCCTTGAAGGTCGAGCCGTCGCCCCAGATCTGTACGTTGTCCTCGAGCATCGCCCGGACCAGGAGGGTGCCCGTGACGGCGCGGCCGAGCGGCGTGGTGTTGAAGTAGGCACGCCCGCCCGAGCGGATGTGGAACGCCCCGCAGGTGAGCGCGGCCAGGCCTTCCTCGACCAGCGCCGCGCGGCAGTCGACCAGGCGCGCGATCTCGGCACCGTAGGTCTTCGCGCGGCCGGGCACCGAGGCGATGTCGGGCTCGTCGTACTGGCCGATGTCGGCGGTGTAGGTGCACGGGATGGCGCCCTTGTCGCGCATCCACGCGACCGCGACCGAGGTGTCGAGGCCGCCCGAGAAGGCGATGCCGACGCGCTCGTCGGCGGGAAGGGAGGTGAGGACCTTAGACATAGGAAGAGTATGCACGATCACGCATGAACATGCAAAAGCGAACGGCGATGGAGGCGGCGGCAGCCGGCCATCCAGGACACCGTGCGCTCGGCCACCCAGCGGTGTCGGCCGAGGCGTGTGACGACTCGATGCCCTTGCGGGCGATGCGGTGGCTGATACCGCGTTCGCGGAGCCAGTTCCGCAAGTGGCCGCAGTCGCTGCCGCCGTAGTACGACCAACCAGCCTTCCGGCACCGGAAGTTCCCGGTGGTCGAGCTCTTCGGCGGCTTACCCGGATCGGCGAAGGCGTGGTTCGGCGGCCTGCGGGTGCAGTCGCAGCTGGGGGCCGGGATGCGGAGTGGGGCAGGTATCGGTCGAGGACGGGGTCTTCGGTCCGCTCGCGCAGGAGGCATTGTGCGGCCACCGCGGCGTACGCCACCGGGCGCGAGCCAAGCGCCGTCACGGTCAGCCAGGCCCGTCTGCCGGTTCGTATGGCTGATGCGGGCAACGTCAGGCACACCGTGGATTTGCTGTTCGCCGCCGAAAGCTCCGCGAACGGGCAGACGCCGACAGTCGAGGCACTCCCTGTCACGCGAGACAATGCCCGATGCAGCCGTCGCCCCTACCGTGGTGGCATGGCGGTGATCAGCGGTTTGAGGCGGGGGGCGCGGCCCCGGATCGGTGTGGTGGACGCACTGGGCGTGGCGCTGCTGTTTGTGCTGTCGGTCGTGGCTGCCTCGGTCGTACGGCACGGGCACCAGTTCTCCCTGCGGTGGCCTGTCGTGGTGCTGGCGGGTGTCGGTTGCGCTGCGTTGGTGTGGCGACGCCGCCACCCTTTCGGCGTACTGGCCGTCGCGGTTGCCTGCGGGGTGGCCTTTCAGATGCTCGGGATTCGGGAAAGTCCGCTGGTGATCAGCCCGGTCCTGGTGTCGGTCTACAACGTGGCCGCGCTGACCGACCGGCGTGCCACCTGGGCTGCGGCATCATTTTCGGCCGTCGTTCTGGTGGGCGCCGCCGTGATCTGCGACCCGCACTCATGGCTGGCCCCCGACAACGCGGCGATGCTGGCGTGGACGGCGCTGCCGGCTGCTGTCGGGGACGGGGTGCGCTCACGTCGCGCCTATGTGGCGGCCGTGGAGGAGCGGGCGGAACACGCGGAGCGCACGCGTGAGCAGGAGGCGCAGCAGCGGGTGGCGGCCGAGCGGGTGCGGATCGCGCGTGAGCTGCACGACATCGTCGCGCACCACATCGCCTTGATCAACGCTCAGGCAGGCGTGGCCGTCCATCTGGTGGAACGGCGGCCGGAACAGATCCTGGCCGCTTTGGAGGACATCCGGGACACCAGCCGGTCCGCGCTGGACGAACTACGGGTAACCGTAGGGCTGCTGCGGCAGTCCGGTGATCCGGTGGCGCCGCGTGATCCGATGCCGGGCCTTGCGCGCGTACCGGCGCTTCTGGCGTCGTTCGAACGCGCCGGCCTGACCGTGAGCCATACCCGGCGGGGCATCGCCGAACCGCTGGCGCCGGCGGTCGACCTGGCCGCGTACCGCATCGTGCAGGAGGCCCTGACCAATGTGCACAAGCACGCCGGTGCCGAACATGCCCGGTTGTTCCTGCACTACCGCCCTGAGCGGCTGACGATCACCGTTGAGGACGACGGACGGACCGGAGGGAACCACGCCCATCCGGGGGCGGGTCACGGGCTGATCGGGATGCGTGAGCGGGCTTCCACGGTCGGGGGTTGGCTGTGCGCGGGGGTGCGCCCGGAGGGCGGTTTTACCGTGACGGCCGAACTGCCGCTACGTCCCGGCCTGGTAATGGGCAAACCACCGAGGAGCGACGGGCATGACGATTCGTGTACTGCTTGCCGATGACCAGGCCCTGCTGCGGGGTACCTTCAGGATGCTGTTCGACTCCACGGACGACATGGAGACGGTCGGGGAGGCGTCCAATGGGCAGGAGGCACTGGAACTGGCACGTGCAGAGTGCCCCGATGTGGTCCTGATGGACATCCGCATGCCGGAGATGGATGGCCTCGACGCCACACGGCTCATCAGTGAGTCCGAGGACCTCACAGGGGTGAAGGTGCTCATCCTGACCACCTTCGAGGACGACGAGCACGTCGCCGAGGCTCTGCGCGCCGGTGCGAGCGGCTTTCTCGGCAAGGGGGCCCGCCCCGAGGAGCTTCTCGACGCCGTCCGCACGATCGCCGCCGGCGAGGCGCTGCTGTCCCCGTCAGCGACGCGTGCGCTGATCAAGCGTTTTCTTGCGCAGCCGGACCCGTGCCCGGCGGCCGTGCACGAGCGGCTGGAGCGCCTGACGCGGCGGGAACGCGATGTCGTGGGGCTGGCAGCACTGGGGCTGTCGAACGACGAGATTGCAGAACATTTTTTCGTCAGCCCACTGACCGCCAAGACCCACGTCAACCGGGCCATGACCAAGCTGGCGGCTCGTGACCGGGCCCAGCTCGTCGTCATCGCCTATCAGTGCGGCCTGGTCAGTCCAGCAACGGAGTCTGGGCGTTCACAGACGTCCGAGTAATCGTCGGCGCAGTATGTGCATGTCGTCCCAGTCGTAGGCAGGCGTGGCAGCTACCGCAGTCGTGGTAGCCGGGAATCGCTGCGGGGGGACGACGCGCGAGGGGCCATTCCTGGGCGAAGGTGAGAAGGCGAACGGAGGTGTCGCCATGATCGAAGCCCACTGCCTGACCAAGCGATACAACGCCGAATCGATCAAGCCGCACAACGCGCCACGATCACACTGCTCGCCGCCACGGCGGCCACGGTCAAGCACTCCACGGGAACCATTCGCGCCACACTCATCGCGATTCCCCGGCGGCCTTGTGCTGGCGGCCAAGGTCTCGGTCCTCACGGACGTCGTGCTCGCATCGATGACCGCGGCGTGCGTCGCCGCCCTCTTCGGCGGCCAGGCGGTCCTGTCCTCCCATCACCTGACCACACACTCTCCACCCCCAGCATCACCCGTGTGATCTTCGGTACCGCCCTCTACCTCACCACCGGCGGACTGCTCGGTGCCATCATCCGCAGTTCCGCCGGGACCATTGCAGCTCCGGTGGGCATCCATCTCGTCCCGGTCTGGCAGCCCTGCTGCCGACGGACTGGGCCCAGCTCACCACCCCCTACATGGCCGCGACGACCACGCGACCGGCACCCCAGCACAGGAAGGACACCCTCCCATGCTCACGGCAACCGAGAAGCGCCGCACGATCAGTGAACGACCGGCAACCTGCCCCACGCGCCGGGACGGGGACGACTGCCGTGCAGCCCTGCCCGTACACCTGCTCCTTCTCCACGACGCCCTGGCCGACAGCACCGGCCGATCCCCGGGGACGTCCAGGGACGGCCAGGCCGACGGCCGCCATGTGGCACCCTGCCGGCGCAGTCCGGCCCGCACGGCCGGGGCCACGCAGCTCACCCTGTCCCAATGGGTCAGCAGGACCGCGAAGATCGGGGACGGAAGCTGACGCGAAAGCAACGACGAGCCCGGGGCAGCCCGGCACACGGCCACCGGGGCGGAGCGGTCCCACCGCATGTCGGGGCAGCGCAGCTGGTACCTCTGATCCTTCCGCTCGGGCTCGGGCTCGGGCGGCCGGGCGGGGAGCGGGGTACCGGGCGCGGATGGACGCGGGCCGGCCGTGCTTGGTGCGGTGGTCGGTGCCGACCTGAAGGGACTCCCCGGCGCGGACCATCAGGTCGGTCCACTCCTCGGTGCGCGGCTCCCGCTGTAAGCGATCCGAACGAGAGGCGTCTGACGGGCAAAAGCCCGGTCAGGCGCCTCTTTTCGTGTGGCTGGAAGAAGCCGATCTTCTTCGGCGAGTACGGGACCAGGAGATTCTTGGTGTGCTGGTGGTACAGGGTCCGCACCTGTGTTGACCAGCGAAAACGATCGCCCTGCTGGTCTTTGGCCGGGACGTGGCCCGGGAATGGACCGGATCTTGGAGCAGCCGAGTGTTCGGTCTACGGCCCGCCGCTGCAGGGCAAGGCCCTCGCACGGCCTGCTCGCCGAGGCCGCGGCCAGTATCCGCCGGTTCGATCCCGCGGCGCTCGGCGAGGTTGCGGCCACGATGAGCGCGGTGTCGCCGCCGCCGAACGGGATCGGGAAGGCAGGTCGCCGCTCCTTGCCGGTCAGGGCATCGTACGACCCGCGCCCTGCTCCACGCGGAGAAGCGCCGGTGCGCGGTGGGGCCGGTAGGGCCGAAGCACGGTGGCAGATGCAGCCACGTGCAGCCCGAGGTCGACACGGACACGATCGCGGCGGCGGCCCGCACCCTGCGAGCGCGTCGGCGGCGCCGGCACCACATGCTGAAACAGCTCCCACAACCCGTCAGGAACCAACGTCTCCACGATCATCACGGCCGCAGCCTACTGGGCCAAATCAGACCATCTCCAAGGATGGATGTGCTGGCCCAAACGGCCCGTCCGCGACGGCATCCGGTAGCCGACTCCGGTCACACTGGTCCCATAGGCCTCGATCACTCCAGGGCAGTGAGCGGGAGAGGCCTGGACGGAGTCGACCATGAACGCGCGAAGGGACACCGCCGAGCGCCGAGGCGGGCAGCATCCGCCTCGCGGCGCTTGGTTGGTGCTGGACGAGCATGGCTTGGTGGCCGAGTGGAGTCAGGAGGCACGGGAGCTGCTCGGGTATCGGCCGGAGGAGATCGTGGGCCGGCCGGTGGTAACGCTGCTGGCCCGGGAGCAGCCGGCCTGCGGAGGTGGAACGTCGGGAGCGACTGTGGCCGCGCGGCACCGGGACGGGCACCAGCTCGATGTCCGCGCCAGGGTGTCTGCGCTGCTGGGCGAGGACGCGACCGTGCGCTGGTGTGTGCTTCTCGACCCCGCGGACCGAACCGAGGAGGACATGGTCGACGCGGCGCTGCTCAGAGCATTGCTGACCGAGTCCCCCCTCGGTGTGCAGGTCCTGGACCGGCAGCTGCGGATCGTCCGGCTGAACCTTGCCGGGCCGGGAACGCGGGGAGCGGTGGGCCAGGAGGCCATCGGGCGCCGGGCTCGCGAGGTGGCTCCGGGCCTGGTCGACGACGAGGCGGAGCGGAGGTTCCGGTCAGTGGTGGAGACCGGCCGGACGATGGCCTTCGCCCACGCCGGCCGCCCGCCGGCCGACCCCGACCACGATCACACCTACGCCGTGACCCTCCTGCCGCTGAAGGACCCGGCCGGCGCCGTCCACGGGGTGGTCGTCGCCTCACAGGACGTGACCGAGCGCCGACGGGCCCAGACCCGTCTGAATCTGCTGGTGAAGGCGGGCGCCCGGATCGGCACGACGCTGGATGTGATGACGACGGCCGAGGAACTGGCCGAGGTCGCGGTGCCTGCCCTTGCCGACATCGCGGCGGTGGAGGTCCTCGACGACGTACTCGCGGGAGAGGCGCCGCCCCCCGGCCCGGTGAGCTCCGAGGCGTTGCTGCGGCGTGCCGGTTACCGCGCCGCCGAGGGGCTGGACGTGCCGCCCGCCTACAGTCCGGGCGAGGTCATCCCGGGCTACCCGTCGTCCTTCACCGCGTGCCTTGCCGACCTGCGCCCCCGTCTGGTAGCGGAACTGCAGGTCGACCACGAGTGGCTGGTCCATGACCCCCGCCGCGCAGAGCTGGTGCGCCGGGCCGGAGCACACTCGATGATGGTCGTACCGCTCACCGCCCGCGGGGTGGTGCTCGGCCTGGCCAGCTTCTACCGGGTGCAGGGACCTGATCCGTTCGATGAGGACGACCTCGCCCTAGCCGCCGAACTCGGCGCCCGGGCAGCCGTCTCCCTCGACAACGCGCGCCAGTACACCCGCGAGCGCAACGCCGCCCTCACCCTGCAGCGCAGCCTGCTGCCCCAGACCTTTCCCGCCCAGAACGCCGTCGAGGTGGCCTGGAGCCACGCGTCCACCCGCGGCGGCGGGGACTGGTTCGACGTCATCCCGCTGTCCGGGGCACGCGTGGCCCTGGTGGTGGGACACCTGGTCGGGGACGGCATGCAGGCAGCAGCGGACATGGGCCGGCTGCGCACCGCCGTCAACACACTGGCCGCCCAGGACCTGGCCCCCGACGAACTGCTCGCCCAACTCCACGACCTGGTGTCCGGCCCCACCAGCGAACACGCCCACCCGGCCGACGACGACTCCGCCGGCCCACACCTGGCGGGAGCCACCTGCGTGTACGCGGTCTACGACCCCATCTCCCGCCGCTGCACCTTCGCCCGAGCCGGCCACCCCGCACCCGTGATCGTCCACCCGAACGGCTCGCTCGAGGTCCCCGACGTCCCGGCCGGTCCACCCCTGGGAAGTGACCACCCTCCGTACGAGACCACCGAGGTGGAACTACCGACCGGAAGCACCATCGCCCTGTCCACCCACAGCCTCGCCCGGCCCGGTGAGCTACCCGAGGAGCCGACCTGGCCCTGGCGGAACCTCGGCAACCCCCACCAGGCCCTCAAGGACACCTGCGACGCCGTGGTCCGAGCACACCAGGGCAGCGGCGAGGAGAGCATGGTGCTGCTGCTGGCACGCACCAGAAGTCTCGACGCCGACCAGGTGGCGACCTGGACCCTGCCCAACGACCCCGCACTCGTCGCCACCGCCCGAGCCCTCACCGGCCGGCAGCTGGCCTACTGGGACCTGGAGGAACTGGAGTTCACCACCGAACTGATCGTCAGCGAACTGCTCACCAACGCCATCCGATACGCCACCGGCCCCATCCAGCTGCGCCTGATCCGTGACCTCACCCTCATCTGCGAGGTCACCGACGACAGCAGTACCGCACCGTGCCTGCGCCACGCGTACGACACCGACGAGGGCGGGCGCGGCCTGTTCCTCATCGCCCAACTCACCCGACGCTGGGGCACCCGCTACGCCGCCCGAGGCAAGACCATCTGGGCCGAGCAAGCCCTGCCCATGACAGAGTCCCGCGCCGAGGAGCCGGTACCCACGCCGCCGGCGACCGCCTGAGGCACCGACGTTTCCGCCGGACCGCGCAATCCCACTGCGCACGGCCGACTCGGAACTCGGCACCGCCGCCCACGCCCGCGCCTTGCACCTCGTCAGGGCTGACGGCCCCGGTGGCGCAGCCGAACAACCGCGGTTGCTCCCACAGGAATGGCGACTGATGGCCGCGATCCTTGTGCAGTGGCGGTCTCTCTGCACAGTCGGAGGGGGCATGTGCGGCCTCCTGCGCATGTCCGTCAGCTGTTCTGCTCGACGTGCAGATGAATCGGACCTCGAAGGACGGGGCTCGGCCGGTTCGGCGGAAGATCGGCGACCAGTCGGGGCCCGTCAAGACGGCGTACCAGCGCGTCCAACGCGATCTGGGTCTCCAGCCGGGCCGGCGGTCCACCGAGGCACGGATGGATGCCGCTGCCGAAGCCCGGGCGCTGGTTGTCCTGCCGGTCGGGGTGGTCGAAGCGTTCCCGGTCGCGGCTGCCCGAGGCGGGCATGAGCATGATTTGCGAGCCCTTGGGGATGACGGTGTCGGCGACGCCGGATCTACGTGAGATGTGGTGGAACTTCATCGGTCGGTCCCATGAGGCAATCGAGGAGGCTCGGAGGGGCTGGATGGAGCGCTCCCGCTTCGGTGCGGTGAAGGGCTGCGACGGCGACCGGCTGGCCGCCCCCGAACTGTCGCCGGTGGCGCTGAAACTGCGAGGACGGGTGCGCTGACCTGCTGGTTTCGGCGCCTGCCCGGATAAGAGAAGGGCTGTTCGTCGACATGAGCGGCCGGAACAACCCGCAGGCGCCCCGGCGGATGCCGGCCGCCCCTGCGCTTCCCCGTCGTGAGGGCGGCCCGGTGCCCCTCGCCGCGGATCAGCGGCGAGGGGCACCGTCAGGTGGAGCGGTCAGGGCTGTGCTGTGAGCGTGAAGCTCTGTGCGGAGGAGCCGTCACAGGGTCGCTGGGTGAGCTGGACACCGTTCGCCGAGGAGCTCGCGGAACTCAGGCACTGGCCGCTGTGGCGGGCGGTGAAGCGGTAACGCCCGGTGCTCTCCTTCACGGGCTGCCACTGCTGGTTCTGCCCGCCCGCATAACTCCACAGCTGGAGTGGCGCGTTGGCGGCGGTCGAGCGGTCGGTCACGTCGATGACCTGCTGCGGGTTCCCGCGGATGGTGATCCGTGTGTATCCGCTGTCCGTCGAGCGGAACTGGAACTGCTGTGCCGGGGTTCCGTTGCAGGAGTACTGCTGGATCGCGGTCCCGTTGGCCGTGGCGGCGGAACGAGCGTCCACACAGGTGCCGTTGGCGGCGTTCGTCAACGAGTACCAGGCCGTCTCGGAGATCTGGTCCGCTGGCGGCGCGGTGCCTCCGGCCCCGCCCAGCCACTTCAGCCCGTCGAGCAGGAACCGGTTCTGTATCTCACTGGCGAACGTCGACGACAGTGCGGTGTTGGATGCGTAGTCCATCGCGTTGTGACCGAAGTTCGCGTACAGCATCTTGTACTTCGTGTTGGTCCACAGGATCGGGTAATAGCCGCTGTACCAGGTCTGGTTGGGGTCCGTTCCCAGAGGGAAGCTGCTGGGGTCTATCGATGCGAGGATCTTGATGTCCGGATTCTGACGCAGGTCGTTGGACCAGCTGTACCACTCGCTGACCGACGACGTGAATGTCGCGGACAGGTTCATGGTGGACGGGTGAGTGCGGTCCTCGACCTTCAGGACGGCCGTGGTCGGACCCCAGGTATTGGACTTGAAGGTGCCGCTGCCGAGGAACTGGTTGTGGTACCAGGGCCAGGCCTGCGCGTCCGTCGTGAAGGCGGAGACGTGGAAGCCCATCCAGGCGCCGCCACCGCGCATGTACTGCTCGAACCCGGACCGCTGGGCGGCGGTCTGCGGTAAGTCGTCGAGGAACAGGACGACTTGATAGGCGTTCACGCCACCGTTGCTGAGCAGGTCCCAGTTGTTGCTGGCCGTGTAGGTGAAGCCGTTCTGCGTGGCCTGCTCGGGGAACCAGTCGTTGGCCTCGTGGACGAAGCTGATGTGCGCGGCGTCCCAGGTGCCGTTGTACAGGGCGAGCACCTTGAACGGCGTCGCCGCCGTGCTCGCCCGGGCGTCGGGCGGTGCCGCCAGGCCGAGCAGCGTCGCCAGCAGGACGAGGACCCACAGGGTCGCACGCGCCGGACCGGATCTGCTGATGTCCGTGCTGATGTCCATCGACGATCCTTCCTTGAGCATCAGGGGTAGCTGACGAGGTTGGCGACGTTTGTGGTGGAGTTGGACGGGCCACCGCGGTCGTTGATGACGTGCCGGATCGTCCCGGTGCCGCCCAGCGAGACCGTCACCATGTCCTTGAAACGCACATTCGCGTTGTTGGGCGCCTCGATGGCGTGCTCGGCGGTCACACTCGAATTGACATTGAAGTAGCAATAGCTGCCGAATCCGTACACCTGATGACTCGTTACGGAGTCCGCGACCTTGTACGCGGCGTAGCCCTGCGTCGAACCATTCATCCAGGAAGCCTGGTTGGGCGGGTCGTACGGCATCTCGTTCTGGTAGAAGTACGTGCGGCCGCCGTTGCCGTTCCAGATGGTCTGGTGCTTCTGGTAGTGCTCGACGAACAAGCCGTACATCGTCACGTTGTTGCCATTGACTACGAGCCCCGTGGCGCCGGTGTTGCTGGTCCAGCCCACGCCACTGCCATGGTCGGCGCGCCACAGCCACAGGTGGTCGCCGATGACGCCGTTGCTGTTGATGGTCAGGCTGGTGGTGGCCTTGCCGACGCCCGCACCGCCGACGCGGAAGAACACGTCGTGCAGGGAACTGGGGTCGGCGCTGTGGTCGGCCGACGAGCCGCTCGGCCCCATCTCCAGGAGCTGGGACGAGTTCGTGGTGCCGGCGTCGATCAGCAGCCCGGCCAGCTGGACACCGTTCACGTCGGCGACCGTCATGGCGGTGATCCCGTTGTCGGGAATGAGCGTGGCCAGGCCGAGGCCCAGGACCACGGTGTCGGCCCTGGTCACCTTGAGCGTCTGGCCGAGGTGGTAGACGCCCGGTGTCACCAGCAGGTTCTTACCCTGGGTGAGCGCGTCGTTCATCTGCGCGGCCGTCGCGCCCGGCTTGACGATGAAGAAGTCGGACAGGGGCAGAGGCGTGCCCGTGGGCGGGCCCGAACTCCAAGAGGTGCCGGACGAGTTGGTGCGCACGCCGGGCACGAACACCTTGTAGACGCCCGATGGGTCGACGTACAGGAAAGGCTTCTCACGCGACACAGGGGTCTGGTCGACCGTGGTGTACGACGGGCTCGGGAAGCTGTTCGCGGGAGCGTTCTTGGCGCCGACGTAGACCATGTTCCAGTTGGAGCCGGTCCAGCTCGACCACTCGGTGTTGCGCGACAGCCACTGCTGCTGCGAACCCGAGTTGACCTGACCGTCGATCTTCGTGTCGGCCATGTAGCCGCCGCTGGACCAACCGCCGTCGTCCAGCAGGAGGTTGCCGCGCAGATGCATCCTGCGGTACGGAGCGGCCTGCGACACCGCCCAGCGGTCCGTGCCGGAGGTCGGGGTCACGGACAGGTTCTCCGCCGACCGCCAGAAGTTCTGGGTGGCGTTGCCCTGGAACCAGTCCGCCTCGGCGTGTACCGCACCACGGATGGTGACGTCGTCGGGGGAGAGGCCGAGCCCCGCGACCTGGGTGTAGAAGCCGACATTGGCATCGGCGTCGTAGGTGCCCGGCTTGAAGAGGAAGGCCTTGCGGGCGGTGCCGAACTGGTTGGTCTCCTGCTGGGCGAAGGCCGCGTTCAGGCTGCTCTGGATGGTGGCAGCGGGTGTGGACGGGTCGAAAACGGTGACATTCGGGCCGAGGTCCGGTGCCCCGGGCGGCTGTTGGGCATCCACGGGGTCGACGTGGAAGGACTGGCCGCGCTGCCGTTGCAGGCGTACTGCTGGAGCTGCACGCTGTCCGCGGTCGAGGCGCTCGGCACGTCGAGGCACTTGCCGCTGTTGCGGTTCACGAAGTGGTACGCGCCGCTGGACTCCGCCACGGCCTGCCACTGCTGGTTGTTTCCGCCGCCGTACGTCCACAGCTGCACGAGCGCGCTGTCCGTCGTCGAGACGTCGGTGACGTCCCAGGCCTTGGTGGCGTCGGTGCCATTGTCGACCTGGGCGTATCCGCCGGAGGTGGCCGCGAACTGCCACTGCTGGGCCTGGCTGCCGTTGCAGGCGTACTGCTGGACAACGGTACCGTTCGTCGTTCCAGCAGCACGCGCGTCGACGCACTTGCCGCTGCCCACGTTGACCACGGTGGCCCAACTGGTCGGCAGCGCGGCGGTCTGCGCGGTCGCCGTGTCCTTCGAGACGGCCGCGACACCGGTTCCGGCCGTGGCCACGAGGGCGATCAGGGTGAGCAGCTTCGGTATCCGGCTACGGCCGGTTTCTCTCTTGGATCCGGGCACGGTGGGATCTCCTGTACGAGTCGGGGTGGGGGTGGGAGGGGCGGACGTGTCCGTCAGCCGGTGTACTGCGCGAGGACGCGCGTGCAGTCCCAGTCCTGCCGGCTCATTCCGGAGCACCTGTCGGCGACGCTGCAGGCCCATAACTGGACCTTGGCTCCGTCGGGGGTCGAATTGCCGGTGACGTCGATGCGCTTGCCCGAGAGTCCGGTGGTCGTGCCGGTAGCGGCCGTGGTCGGCGACACGCTGAGGGGACCGGCCGAGAGGGCGAGCACTGCTGTCGAGAGGGTGCCGCGCAGCGTCGTGGAGCGCAGGAGGAGATGTCTGGCCATCGAGGGGTCACAGCCTTTCGTGCGTGGCCGACGGTGGGGGGTGGGGGCGTGGCGCGCAGGTGCAGGCATCAGGACGGAAGGAGCGTGACCCGTCCAGATATATGAACGTCGAGTGCATTCATGGAACGGTGATGATCGGTGAACCTAAAGGTCTGAACCAGGCACGTCAAGATGTGAAGCAAGGAGACCCCGTAATTGCCCTGCATGTGCAAGGAGTTGAACAGACGGTCGCAGCGGCGGCTTCGTATCGTTGCCGGACTTGTGTGGTGTCGGCGGCACCCGTGTTCGCGGTTGGAGCGCCGACCTGGCCGTCGCGGGCCCGCGGGACTCCTGGGGGGGAAGGCCGCCCCGCGCTTCGGCTGGAAGGGCCCGTGCGCACCTTCCGTCCGGAGAATTTCGGGCCAAAGACGCCTGCCCGGCTCTTGCCGCGTTCACCCACAACCTCATGCACGCCCTCGCTCACTGACCGCCGTCTTCCCCGCCGGGGCCGCCACCGCCATGATCCGAACCCGGCTCGTCACCGTGCTGGCCGTACCGCCCGAGAGGCACGGCGCTGGCGCTGCACCCTCCCGAGGGCCGGCCCGGACGGGACGCGTGGCTCCAAGTCTTCGCCACCCTGCGTGCCCCCGCAGCTGACGCCTCATCCGGCCTGCCCCAGTCCCAACGGCCGCACCTGGCATCCGTGTCGGCCGGGTCGCCGATGGAATGTCGCGGCTGCGACCGGCCGGCGGCGCCGCGACCGGCAGTTCGACTACCGGGCGAGCACTTCGGCGACAGTGCCCACTGGCCAGCACTGCGGCGTGGCCTGGATTCAGTTCCGACCCAGTTCGAAGCCATGGATCGCACCGCTGATATTGCAGCGGCGTCTACGCGTCTACGCGTCTTCTGCTCGGGCAGTTGGGCGGGGAGAGGCGCATTCTGCGTACCACTCAACTTTCTGTTCGGCTGGGCTGGTTGTTGCGGCTTGCCGACCTGGCCGACGTCACCGGCGTGCGGGGATACCTGTGTGGCCCCGGTGGCATGCGATGCCTGCGAACTGAACCGTTCGCCACCCGCGGCATCACAGTGACTCCGTTTGTCACACCCAGGGACGCTGTGCCAATCCCCAGGCAGTCGGGAGAGGGCTGGGGCGTCAGTGCGACCCGCACAGCCGGGGTCGGAGAGCACTGCGGTGGTTCAGCCGTGAGCTTCGGCGGCGCTCGTGACGTAGGTACTGATCTCGATCAGGTTGCCGTCGGGGTCGCGCAGGTAGGTGCTCGTGATCGGGCCTTTGGCACCGGTGCGCCGCACGGGGGAATCGCCTCTGACGGCGCGAACCGGCACGACTCGCCGCTGCTCGGCCCTACCCTGGCAGCGGCGAAAGAACAGGCCGGTGCGATGCCGGAGACCGTCAACGTCAACCTCGACCGCGGCTACGACAGCGCAAAGTCACGTGTGCTGATCAACGAGTTGGGCTTCCCGGCCGAGATCGCTTGCCAAGGCGTTCCTGCCCCGGTGCAAGCCGGCAAGCGCTGGGTGGTGGAACGTACGCACTCATGGATGAACGACTACGGCAAGCTACGACGCTGCACCGAGAGGAGCGGCAAGGTCGTGGACTTCTACCTCTACCTCGCCGCCACTCTGGTTACGCTCCGCATCCTCATCCGCCGCACAACTCGCCTCTACCGCTGGGACGGACGCCCCACCACCCGAAGGCTCAAGTGACTTCTAATGTCGGACGGACGGTACAAGCACGCGCGGACCCCCAGTTTCGCGGAGGCGGGAACACATCAGCCGCTCTCTGCGGGATCAGGGTCCGGATAGATCTCGTATGGCTGGTCGGTCAGATCCCCGTCCACCCACACCTGCATCCCGTAGCCAATTGGCGTGTCGGGGTACAGGAGAGGCAAGTTGCTCTGAGTGTCGGCGAAATCGTCTTGAGCGGCCAGAAGCCGCAGTTCCTCGCCATGGCGTAGTACCGAACCGGTGAGGAAGGCCGGGACGAGCTCGTCGAAGCGGACCCAGTCGACCAACACCCGTCTCGTGCCTGCATCGTCAGGAATCGAGATGAGGGAATGCAGATCGACGTGTCCGACACGACGCCCGTTTTCGATCAACCAGAGGTCAGCCGTCTGGTCGAAGTGTGCGTCGACCATGTCCGGATCATCGTTCTCAACGAAGATGTTCCGTAGCAGGAAGCGGATGTGCTCGCGGTCTCCGTAGACGAAGTAGACGCTCCAAGCCATCTGGGCGTCATTTGCGGTCTCGAGCACGTAGCAGCTTCGGCCCTCAAACTCGTCTGGTGTTGTAATGATCCCACCTTATTCTCATCGGTCAGTGTCGCCCACAAGCATGGTGCCAGACACGGCGGAGACGGCGTCCGCCGCGGGTGAGGCGGGCGGCGACGTGCAGCAGCTGGTAGCGGAGTAGGGCCTCGTCAAGGCGCACATGGAGACGCTGCTGGCCCCTTCACCCACGGAGTTGAGGGCGTGGAGGTATCGCTCGGGTTCGGCGGCCAGAAGGCTGCGTTCGTCCCGGCAGGACGCCCGACGGCAAGACCCTCGCCACCGGCAGTAACGACGGCACAGTGCGGCTGTGGGATACGACCTCTGCCGGGTCCTCGACGCTGCGGGACACGCTCACCGGCCACACCGATCGGGTGGCCTCGGTGACGTTCAGCCCGATCGAGGGATGCGCGGACAGCAGTGAACCTGGCTGTCGGTTACGGAGATCGGTTCCGCGACTGAAACAGCATCAGCAACACCTTCGTCGTCGACTTCACGGGTGACGGTGGGGGTGACCTCGGCGGTGTCGAGACGTCGATCGGAACGCTTTGCCT